>CANTDX010000005.1 GCA_947652615.1 uncultured Dorea sp.
ATTTTGGTGTAAAGAAGACACCATCATCAGATGCAATATTTTTAGCAAATTTATTAAGCTGCTTCTAATTTACGAATATTAATCATTGGTTTTTCCTCATGTTTACTTCTTAGTGATTTTTAAAATATACTGGTATGAAAATTCAATACCCTTACAAGTCAGATTTTCACACATATGGGGCGGGTCGTTTTCTGAAAAACCTGTAGGGCGTAATTCAAAACATCTTAATGAGCCAAATGTACTGTCAAAAGCAGACGCTAAATCATAACAGGCAGATACAATCTCACTTTCTGTTTTTCCCAGTTCATGAAGATAAATTCCTATAAACATAAGCGTTCCTTCGACTAAACCACATTGCGCCCTATACCCGCCTGCACCATGCAATCCAACCGCAGACCAAATTACATGTGGTTCAATCATGGTTTCAAATAATTCACTCAGACAAATGATTGCTGTCCTTGCGCAGTTTATATCATCATTCCAGTACAATTCATGTACCCTGTTCTTTATATATTCCTGCATAGTATGCTATCTCCTTGACGCTCGATTTTCACACCATTCTTTATCTTTGCACTGATCGTTGGCTTTCTCCATTACGTAAAATACGATTTTTAGTATCTCGTCTCTTTACACTCATATTTAACTCCTTTCCTAACGAAAAAGAGCCTTGTCACGATATTGTATATCATACCATAACCGAGGCTCAAAATCTATTACTATCTATATATTTATGGCTAAACCGCATCACCTCACTCTCCCGCATTTAATTTTATTTTAGAGTTTATAACTCCATTTATCGATAGCGGATATTACTCTAACATACAATAACTTCGAGGTGATAACATAAAAACAGAGAACGCATTCGCTCTTTACGTAAAAATAATGATTATACACAATACCAAAAATCCATGCTTCCCGCCGACCTCAGCTGAAAGTGCCTGGTAATACCCAGCAACTTTGACCACTTCATCAGCACCGGTGACATTTCAACCATCTGCTTTGCTACATAAAGCTATAGATGCCTGCTGCCGAGATTCACGATATAAAAACTCTATTACAAACATTATTACCTTTTTATATTCACATTTCGGAAATTATTCTCCTTATATCTAATATAAAACTTGATTTTTTCATTTATTTATCATATAATACCCTTAGGAAAGGAGGCCACAAATCATGTTATGCCAGTTTTCATTTCAGAATTTTAAATCTTACAAGGGAGAAACAACCTTAGATTTTCAGGCAGCCACGCTTCCTGAATTCAAAGAAACATTGATCACAGAAGAAAAGGCAACTGACCTGCTACCTGTAAGTGTTATATATGGACCAAACGGAGGTGGTAAGTCTAACCTTCTCCAGGCTCTTTCATGCGTAATTTCCACCATCGTAAAGCCTGTACATGAACTGGGAAAGAACCGCCAGAATCTCATCCTTCAGCAAAAGGTTGATGCAGTACCATTCCTATTCGACCAGGTCTCAGCAGATAAACCTACAGAGTTCCGTATGTTCTTTAGAATTGCTAAGAATGAATATTGCTACTACATCTCTATCAAGAACGATGAGATTATTTCAGAGTCATTATACCGTAAGTCAATCACTGGCAAGAAATCTGCCACCATTTTTGATCGTGAGACAGATGGCATTACTCTTGGTCCTTCTATAAATAAAAAGAATATCAACACAAGTGTCAATCCAAAGATGCCATACCTCTCCTTTCTTGCCATCAACTATAATATTTCGGTTATTAGTGAAGTCATGACCTGGTTCGAGAGCTGCATTATCCACAGCTATGCAAATCCAATGGTAGAGCATCAGATCATGCTTGCAAAGGATGCACCTTACAAGGAGCAGTTTATCCGTGCTTTAAATGATATGGACATTGATATTACAGACTACCGCTATGACGAAGACAGTCATCAGTTCTTCATGAAGAGAAATTTAGGCTCTGCAGAATACGAACTTCCCTTCTCTGATGAATCAGATGGAACAAGAAAGCTCATTGCTGCTCTTCCAGTTATTCTTCTTGCACTTCGCGAAGGACGTATGGTGAGCATTGATGAATTAGATGCAAAGCTCCATCCAAAACTTTTAAAGTATGTAATTTCACTATTTAAAAATAAGGAAATCAATCAGTATGGTGCTCAACTTCTGTTCACCTCTCATGATATGTACACCTTAAAGAACACTGTTTTCCGCCGTGATGAAATCTGGTTCGCTGCAGAGAATAATGCACATGAAAGTGAAATCTATTCTCTCCACGAAATCCGTGGTGAGGATAATGACAGAATCAAGAACACCGCAGCTTACGATAAGCAATATCTGGAAGGACGCTACGGAGCAGATCCATATCTCTCCAATATGCTTGGAGGTGAATTTTAATGAGCCTAAAACCACCTAAAAAAAGCGACCTTGACAAAAGTTGGATGAAAGCCAGACGTGACAAGCCGAAGAAAATCCAGCCAGAATATCACCTCATCATAACTGAGGGAACATACACTGAGCCAGCATACTTCGGAGCCATGAAAGACATCATTAACAGCACCTACTCTGACCGTATTCAGCTTGGTGTCCACGGTGCCGGTGATAATACACGAAGCCTTTTCCAAAAGGCCAAAAACATGGCAGCATCCTCAGCCAATGGATATAAGCATGTGTGGGTTGTATATGACACTGATGATTTCCCGGCTGACTACATCAATAAGACTGCAGAGCTTTGTGAATCAGAATCAACTGAGGAAACCATTTATCATGCCATCTGGTCAAACCAATGCATAGAATTATGGTTCCTGTTGCATTTCAGTTTCATGCAGTCCGATCTTCACAGAACATCCTACTGGCCAAAACTCACCGAGATACTTACATCGCTCGGGCTTGGCGAATATGAAAAGAATCGTACCGACATGTACCAGATTCTCTTACCATACATGGATGCCGCTATAGCAAATGCAGAAAAGCTTGACAAAATCAATGAAGGAAAACTGCCGTCAGCTTCTGCTCCCGGAACAAAAGTGTATGAACTCTTAGAAAAATTAAAACCTTATCTATCATAAATAAAAGATGAAATGTCCTTTGGCATTTTTAATCGGACTTCGTTCCACGGCACGGTGACAAATTCAACAAACATAACACAACTTCAACAGCCAGTAACAGCATCAGCCCAGGCATCAATACCGGAAATGTCCCAATCATTCCCGCAGCCAACAGCATAATTGCCGGTACGGCATATTTCCGCGGGTGATGCCATAGGTCACTCTCGATTTTCCAACCTCGAACAGGATAAAACCATTCCAGCAATACCGATAAAATCGCACTCTGTAAAGCGAAGAAGACAGCGGTTAAGATCATCCATACAGTAACACTTCCGTTTTTCATCAGCCAACTGCAGAGGAAAATTGTATCGGCAGCCATATTACAGGAAAAGATAAACAAACAATACGGAATACCGAACGCTTTCTTTTGATCCGGCAAAAAGCGGATTGCCTGTTCCAAATCCGGGTCACAGGATAGCAAGATGCAGATCGGCGTATTCAAAGTCAGAATCGCAAAGCCAATCGGAACAACAAACAGGCCATCCATCTGTCCCAAAAAGTACGGCAATACAAGAGCCACGCACCACATAACAGCAGTGTTTACCAAATAATTCTTGTGGCTTCCCAAATATCGGAACAGATATCTCCACACGGAAAAGTGTCTATGTTGTTTCACTCCGTGACTTTTTCTGCCCTCCAGGGAATAAAAAATGTATCCGTCCGTTGTCAGTAAGCGTATCGCTGCGAATATGCTATTGACGGTCAAAAGCGGTGTAAGCCACACTTCATTTGCAAAGAGCAGAACGCCTGCAACGATCGCACCCGCCCAGAGAATATTCGCATACCAATATTTTTTCAGAGAATAGACAGCAGCGGCCATAAGGACACCATTGACCACGCACACCGCACACCCCAAGAGCTCCATGGGCTTCCACTTAGAAACTGCAAGTAAGACTGCGATAAGCGCTGCCGTCTTCGTAAGAATCGTGTAAGATCCCAAAGCAGCGATATAGGATAGAACAAACTTCCGGTTATCAAACGGAAGCATGAACATATTCTGCATCTTGGAGGCATGGTCCTCTGAACAAAGAGCCTGCCACATCACACCGGCAGTAAACGTACCGGACATGAGGTATCGGATAAACGGAGCGATCTGCACTTTCCAATCCGTAATATACAAGCCCCAGAACACGATCAGATAGATGAAAATATTTCGCTGCAGTCTCTCATATTTTGCTCCAAACAGATTCTTAGCAAAGGCCTTAAATGTCATTTTCATAATGCAGAGCCTCCCGAATATTTGCGGCATTGACTTGTTCATGCTCGAATGCCTGCCTGATTTTCCCATGCTCCAGAACGAATACCCGGTCAGATGTCAGCGTGATACTCTCCAGAATGTGAGAGGAAAACAGGAGCGTTCCATGCTCTTTATAACCGGCAATTTGCTGATACAGATATTCCGTGCTTTGAAAATCCAATCCGTTGACCGGCTCGTCAAGAAATAGCAGTTCTGGCTCTAGTGCGAATGCAGTGATCAGGAACGCTTTTTTCCGGTTGCCCGTCGATAAGTCTTTTAACAGAATATCTGTATAATCTTCAAAATGAAATCCTTGCACCAGATCTGATATGTCGGGAATATCCTTCTTATAAGCAGTACACACATAGGATAAATATTCCCGGAATGTAAAATACGGGAAAGAATGATCTTCTGCAAATACGGTGTAACGGCATCTCTTAAACATTCCTTCCCTTGGATTTACAGGGCTGCCAGAAAATAAAATACCCTCGGACCGATAAGTGGGAAGCAGGCCGGACAGCACTTTCAAAAATGTCGTTTTCCCGGCCCCATTCAGCCCGATTAACCCTACTGTTTCCCGCTTGGATAATTCCAGAGAAAAGTCCGCCAATACCATCTTCTCCTTACGATACCAGGCACTTAAATTTTTGACCGTTAAAAGAGCTGCACCCATTCTACCTATCTCCCTTCTTGCCTTTTTTCCTTGTTGTGTAAGCAGAATACAAGAATACGGCGCCTAAAATAACATAGAGCATACTACCGCTTACGATCGCTGCCGCCAGCCAGATCAACCCCAGAATACCGCGAATATATACATGACGCATAATTGTTACCTCCTCTATGTGTTCTTTGTTTTACTGTATCTGTATCATAACCGAAAAAAGCGGCTTGTGCAAAAATGTCCGCGATCGGCATGTTTTTGACCGCAAAAAAGCTGCAAAGCATTTCACACACTTTACAGCCTGAAATATTACACGCATTGATAAGATAATGTGGCGACAGCCCGGAATATTCTGTCTGTGCAGGAAGTCTGCACAGTACCGTCATACTTCTCGGCGGCAGTCTGCGCGCTTTTGAGCCCCCAGCCATGCAAACCGTTTTTCGCCTTTGACGTTGTTAATACACCGTCTATGGAGACGGGCGGATTGCCATAGCTGTTCTCTACTTTTATGATCAACATCTGGTTGATACGGCGTATGGTAAGCCGGACAAACCGTTCCTCTTTCTCCGGTACTTGCTGCGCCGCCTCTAACGCATTATCTAAGAGATTCCCCAACACCGCGCATAGATCAACGCTTCGCAGGTTTGTATGGCGCGGGAATTCAACCTGCGCCTGATACTGCACGCCGCTCTCTTTTGCTGTCACAGCCTTACTGTTAATGATATAATCTACCGTTTCATCACCCGTCCATACAGTTTCGGCCATTTCCTGCACCGGAGTTTGAAGTTCGTCAAGGTACTGTATGGCTTCTTCTAATTTGCTATGAGAAAGAAGCTGCCGCAAAATTCCGATATGGTTATGAAAATCATGGAATAGCTTTGCATTGATTGCATAAGCATTGTTCAAAGTAGTGTAGTCACGTTCCAGAAGCTCCGCCTGTTCTGTTTTTAATCTGGCAAGCTCCTTCTCCACTTCATATTGCCGATTCATGTTAAACATCAAAACGGACATCATTAAAACAACCGTTAAAATCGTCCACATATCCAGAGTATCGTCTGCAATGGGAAGTATCGTCTGCTGTGATAACGTGATAACCGCGATAAAAGCGGCAATAACAATAATCGACGCAAAACGGAACCCTTCCTTCCCTGTCAGATTCGGTTTCTTCCCAATATACAGTGCGCCGGCAATCAGCAGCATATGAAATAGCCAGACAGCGATCTGCCCGCCGGCCGAGCTATCATCAAGGAATATGGATAAATGAAATGCCACGCCTAACCATGCCGCAGCAAGAAATTGACACAAAGAAACCGCAATCTCATAGAAAACGCTCACAAAGAGGCTCATTCTGGTATCCGCATCCTGAAAATGACCGGCGCAGGCAGCAACCCAGATTATCTCTAACACCATGCGATAGAAATCTGACAATCCTGTTACGGACAATATCACAGAAATCGCGGCAATACCGGCAACGGCCATAATCACACTGTTCCTGCCCGGCTTTTTGGCTGCCAGCAGCCGATAGATAAGAAGCAGGCCTATCATCATTCTCACGCTTCCGGCCGCAATATTTGAAAAGAGAATAAGCCAATCCGTCATATAAGCATCCCCCAATAACGGTTAATCTGCTCTTTGACCTCCTGCAAATGAGAACGGCTTATGGGGAGCGCTTCTCCATTCTTCAACACTGCCATACCGCCTTTAATCTGCATAATATGTATCATGTTAACGATACATCCCCGGTCGATAAATATAAACTCATCTGCTCCCAACTCTGAATAAACCTGCTGCAAGCTTTTCCTTACTTTCGATATTCCTCCGGCAGCAGTAATACTTGCATTCTTCCCGTCCCGTTCAATGTAGTAAATATCCCGATAAGGGATTCTCTCAAGACGGCTGTTCGTCTGAATGGTATAGGTTTTACCGTCTTCTAACTCAATCAGTTTTACTGCGTCTTGTATGGCAGCCGGAAGCCGTCTGTCTATATCGGTCTTGGGTACATACCGGAAAACGGACAGTTCAAAAGCGTCTATGGCATATTCGATATGAGAAGTAATAAAAATGATCTTCACATTCGGAAGGTAGGGCTTGATCTTTTCCGCAATTTCCATGCCCGTACTTCCGGGCATCTCTATATCCAGTAATATCAAATCAAAGAAAACTCCGTCCTCCGTAATATCGCAAAGCAGATTATCACTGGTTATATAAGTCTCTATCTCTCCAATGCTGCCGCAGTCCTTCAGACAATTCTCTGTGATATTCCTGTGGCTTTCTACGGTTGTCTTATCATCGTCGCAAATCGCTATACGCAACATATTCTCACCCCGCTTACAGAGGTTATGATACATAACAGTCCAGACCTACCGTTTCGATAGATGCTCGCTGCACACTGGAATCTGTACCCGTCTGTTATTGTGTCTCTGTTAATTTCTGTACCGCCTCTTCCTTCGTTGACACAAAGAAAAAGTCTTTCCCCTGGTTCGATTCATAAATAAAATCCTTCAGCGGCTTGCTGGTATAATGTGAATAATCTCCATACACAGCCACTTTCACATGATAGTTCATAAACTTCTGGAGAATCTCACCTGCCAATCCTGTACTGAGAATGAAGAAATCCCCGCATATCATATCTTTATTAATGACAATCCGCTCTGCACCCGTCTCATACTTCACAGTCATCGCCAGATCCAGAGCCGACTGTGTGTCAACAATTACCATCTCATCACTGGAAACGACTGCAATATCAATTCCGTTATCCTTCATATGTTCAATATTCATAATGTCCTCCTAACTTAAATCTGCAGTACAAATTCCAGTTGAAGATAGATTCTACAGGATAACACGTAGATTGTCAAGTTTCTGACTCTTTTTCTTCATCTTTTTCTTTCATTCATCGATTCCCTACCAATCTATCACATCAAAAAATTCTTCCATATTGCTGCCTTTGCAGTCAAGCATCTCCCATGATAAATCAGTTCGGCTAATTGCAATTTCAAAATTCTTTTTCTTCACAGAATATATATTTTTCACAAACTTATCTTTGCCCCGAAGCCTCTGAATCATAATCTGATAAGAGAACTCACCCCTATTCAGGTACTCATACACTTCTGTATTCTTCTTAAACTGTTCCAAAGTCTGGAATCCAAGAACCGTCCGCAAAAACAGACTTCTGCAAATCAAATCCTTCTGCAGTTTCAACATAGTTGTCCGAGAAAAATTTTTTTACCTTTCCAGCCGGTGCATTCATGGAAAATTCACTTTCGTAGTTAAACGAACAAATTAAAAATGCGAATTTCACATTGTATACCCCCGTTAATCTTAATTACTGATTTCAGTATACCAGAAACTTCGCATCATTAAAAGACCTTATCGATCAGCCCGAATTCCATCGCTTCCACAGCCGTCAGATAATGATCCCTATCCGTAGCCGCCTCTATCTCCGTCTCTGTTCTGCCTGTATTCTCTGCCAATATCCGGTTTAATCTCTTTTTGCTGCACTGGATATGATCGGACATAATCTTAATATCCGCTGCCTGCCCCTGGATTCCATTCCCATGGATCGCCGGCTGGTGTATCATGATCTCCGCATTCGGCAGCGCCATCCGTTTCCCTTTCGTTCCCCCGGCAAGCAGAAATGCCCCGAAGCTTGCCGCCATTCCCAGACATATAGTAGAGACGCCGCATTTAATATACTGCATGGTATCATAGATTGCCAGCCCCGCTGTTACGGAACCGCCCGGACTGTTGATGTAAAAGTGGATATCCTTCTCCGGATCCTGCGCTTCCAGATATAGCATCTGCGCAATGATCAGGCTCGCCGAGTGATCGCTGACCTCCTCACCTAAGAATATGATCCGGTCTGACAGAAGCCTGGAATAGATGTCGTAGCTTCTCTCCCCTCTGCCAGTCTGTTCAGCCACATAAGGTACATAACTCATGCCGCCATCCTGCCTCCTGTCACTCCAACCAAAACAAATCTCATGCGAATCCTGCGCTGCTTCGGAATAAATACACCGATCCGCCTGTATTCCTGCGGCGTACAGGCATATATTCTCCGAAAAGCCTGGGTAAACGCCTGCTGAGAACCATAACCTGCTTCCAACGCGATCTCTACTATGGGCCGGCCGGTTTCTGCCAGCTTCCTTGCCGACTCATCCAGACGCCTGCCCTGGATATATTTATATACCGTCATGCCTGTATTTGCTTTAAATTCCCTTGCAATGTAATATTTTGAATAACTAAACTCCTTTGCAATCCTCTCTAACGATAGTTCTTTATCCAGATTATCCTCAATGAACGAGAGTATTTTCTTTGTTAATGTAATATCTCCCATATACTGATGCCCCTTTTCGTTTTTGTCTATTGTAGCATACAGCATTTGGCACGTCTTAATAAAAATTGCCCTTTTCAAATCCTCTCTTAAAAACATTGTAAATTTTAAAAATAGAATAACTCCTCGAATTTCTTATCCAGTACAATACACAGGATCAATGCCAGCTTGGCAGTCGGATTAAATACCCCTGTCTCTATCGAGCAGATCGTCTGGCGGGACACGCCCGCCAGCCTGGCAAGCTCACTCTGAGACAAATTCTTCTCTGTTCTGGCCTGCTTCAAATTATTTCTTAATATGAGTTCCGTATCCATATGTCCTCCATCAGAAGATTTCCACCAGGTATCCAATGAATAATCCGACCGCCACTCCGAACCATAAGATCCCATAACACAGATCATATTTCCTTCTGAGCCTGATCCACTTATAGAACCATTGACCGCTCGCTATAAAGCAATAGATCGCATATACGTCATAGTACGGAAGTCCTGCTATCATCTTCACGATCATTGCAGCAATACAGGCAATAAATCCTGCTATCACTCCCACCTTACAGCCCTTGTTCAAAATATCCTGCTCCATCTCATCCAGTGCGTTGGGCTTCTTATCTTGTATTCTGCGCAATACCTCATCTCTATCCATGGATGACACCTCCTATATACAGTCAAGTTTTCTTGTCATCTTCATTATATATGTGTCAAGTTTTCTTGTCAATACTTTTCTGTCAATACACAAAAAGACACCAGCCCTCTCCGACTGATGTCTATCCGTAACAACTATCCTTCTTCAATCCATAATGATCCCGCCGTTCACATCCAGGATCTCTCCATTAATATAAGCTACCTTATCATTACATAGGAATGCCACCGCCTCCGCGATCTCGCTCAGCTTCCCCAGGCGTCCTGACGGAATCAGCGGAAGAGCATCCCTCCACCTGTCATTTGCCAGCACCTGAGCGGATTCTACCCATCCTGCCGCAACGGCGTTGGAATTAATATTCGAACCTGACAACTCGCTCGCGAAGGACTTGGTAAGACTGATCACACCCGCCTTCGCCGCTCCGTATATCGCAACACCTCTTCCTGGATTCTTCCCGTCACAAGAAGAGATATTCACGATCCTCCCGTATCCATTTGGCAGCATAGCAGTTTTCACTACTTCTTGCGTTAGGAAGAATAACCCTTTAAGATTCACATCTATGACAAAATCAAACGTACTTTCTTCCACTTCGAGGATCGGCGCCGCAGGATACACTCCCGCATTATTCACCAGGATATCGATCCTCCCCATCTTCTCTATGATATGACCGACAGAAGTATGGATGTCTCCAAGCTCCATAATATCACACTCTACAGCCAGTGCCTTCACACCCATTGCCGTACAGTTCCGGATTACCTCGTCTTCCGCTTTTATCTTCATATCCAGGATCACCAGATCTGCCCCCTTATCTGCAAGAGTCTCGGCGATACATTTCCCGATTCCTCTCGCCCCGCCTGTCACAACAGCCACTTTTCCGTTCAACTCTTTTTCTGACATACTAACTCCTTTCCGCCGCCTTATATATCATATAATCCGTTATGATCACATCAGTTCCATCCTTTGGCGCCAACTCTTCCATCAATCTTCCCATTCCCATCTTCTTGATCTCAAGCATCATCTCATAAGGGTTTCGGATATCGATCCGTTCGCCCAATGCCTTCAGCACATATTCTAAGAATAATTCGCCCCTTTCTACAACCTTATCCGCCGTCTCATCTATCCTGTCCCAATCGATCATCTTGGCGTACTCAGGCACATAAGCTTCCAATTCTCTGGCATATTCCAGGGTTCGCACGATCTCCTCTGCCGTCACATCCGCAGTCAGGCCTCCATCCGCCATTGCAGTGATTGCATGACCAGTCCGATAAAGGAACTGCCCAGCCATATCACAAAGAAGGCATTCTGATAAATGTGCCGTATTCAGGCCTTTATCCCGATGATTCCGCCCCAGTTTGTTGGTAAATATCATGGAACCTGTCATAGTTCCTTTATGTATTTTCTTCAGAGCAGACAGGAACACAAGTCTTTTGAACGGCGAATGGAACATATCACCGAAGGAATGAGCAAGCTTCGCGTGCAGCAGCTCTTCTATAAGATATTTTTCCAGTAGCGCGCATCCGGCAAGAAGGCCCAGATCTCCCGCTGCATTACCGTACCCGTCGTCCAGGTTAGAATGAATCAGCGTTCCATACTCCCGGCAGTCTGCCATAAGCCTGATCGCCGCTGCCGTACTCTTTGTACGCATTTCCACATCCTGATATTCCGGATAATCCCAACCGAAAAACTGTGAAATATTCCCGATTGTTGTGACTCCCGCTTTCAGAGCCGCCCTTACATTCTCATAAGATGCGGGACTTCCGATCATATTGTCCCCCAGATGCGGCTGCATATGGGCAGAATGTCCCAGCATATTCCAATCCGTCTGTTTCACCATATAGAGTCCCTGTCCGCTGCGGTATTTCTCCCTCTCACCTTCCGGAAGCGCCATAGCATAATCCAGACTGACTCCAAATCGGTCCAGATGGAGGTTCTTCTCGGCAAGCTTCCGGTCAAGCTCCTCCATCTGTATTTTTAATTCCTCAAGAGATGGGCAGCACAGGTGAAAATGATACATGAATCTCCCTTCTTCTGCCATTCTCTCTTTATATTCCATCTCCGAAGCGAATCCATTTCTCTTCATAAAATTCGTTTTCCCCGGAATTATTCTATCTCTTTCTTGTATTTCCATCTATATTTCCTCTCCTTCGCACTCCGATACCTGTGACGGCGCTAAACAGCATAGCCGCAGGCGTTAATATTCCCAGAAAATAATAAGAAACATACGATCCTACAGATAACCCAAGTGTCTCCGAACAGTAGATTCCGTTCGTTCCCCATGGCACCATCGGACAGACAACCGTCCCGCCGTCTTCCAGGGTACGCGACATCACGCTTCTTCGTATCCCAAGCGCATCATACCTTGCCCCCAGAATATTGGCCGGCAGTATCATCGCCAGATAAGGGTCCGCCGCGAAGAAGCTCAAAAGGAACGTCAGCGCCCAGGTCACGACGATCAATCCGATACTGTTCTCTGTAAGTCTGCCTGTTTTCTCCAGAACCGCGTTCATGATCCCCGTAGAGCGCATCACACCGGCCAGAGAAAGCGACATCAGCATCAGTGTAACCGTCCCTGTCATAGAAGTCAGGCCGCCTCTGGTCAACAGCGTATCCACCGCCTCGATCCCTGTTGTGCCCGCGTATCCGGAATACATATAATGCATTCCGTCTTCCACATTCTCCCCCTGAACGAAGACCGTGCAGATCAGCCCCAGAGCAGAAGCAATCATCATGGTTGGGATCGCCGGAAATCTCCGTATGATCAGAATCAACAGCACTAACAGCGGAAACAGCAGCGCAGGTCCTATATAGAAGCCTTCTTTCAGCCCCGCCGTTATGGTCTGGATCTGGGAGATGTCTGCTTTCTTCCCGCCGTATTTCACCCCAAGTATCAGGAAGATAACGAGGCTCATCAAATATGCCGGACCTGTCGTATACAGCATAGAACGGGTGTGTTCATATAGATCAGTCTTCGCCACCGCCGCCGCAAAATTCGTAGAATCACTGAGCGGTGACTGTTTGTCCCCAAAATAAGCGCCGCATAGAATCGCGCCGGCCGTCATCCCTGCCGGTATTCCAAGTCCCGCACTGATCCCCATAAATGCGACCCCGATCGTTCCGATGGTCGTCCAAGACGAACCTGTGACAAGGGACATCACGCTGCATAAGACCACCACCGACACCAGGAAAAACCGGGGTGAAAATACCTGAAACCCATAATATATGATCGCCGGTACCGTTCCGCCTGCCATCCAGGTACCAATGGTCACTCCGATCAGGCAGATGATCAGTATCGCCTCGATAGATTCTGAGATACTCTCTATCATACCGGCACGCATTTCCTGCCATGTATTACCATTCATCACACCATATAGCATAATGATAACAGTGCTGAAGACAAGCGGGATATGAGGGTTCTGCTTAAGCACCAGTACCCCGTATATCAGGACACCGATTGCAAGCAGCAGGCTTACACACGCCGCAGAAAATATATATTTGTCCTTCCTCATACACCGCACTCCTTCCTTGCTTACTCCTTGATTACTTTATAATTCCCGATTCCAACCGCTGCAAATAGGATGCACAGCAACGGCGCCAAATATCCCATAAAATAATACGGAATATACGATGAGACTTCTATTCCCAGAGTAGCCGATACGTAGAGTCCGCCGGATCCCCATGGCACCATCGGCGCAAAGAGGACCGCGTTGCCGACACTTCTGCACAGCACGCTTCTATTTAACTCCAGATCGTCGTAAGCGCCCTCCAGCGCCTTGGACGGCAGTGTCATAGCCAGGTACGGATCTGCCGCAAAATAGCTGAATACAAATGTCAGAATATTGGTAAGAGATACCAGCGGCACAATCTTTGTCACCATTTTTGAAATCTTCTCAAGCAATACGGATATAATGCCCACGCGCTGGAGCACACCTGCCATCCACATGGAGAAGATCATCAGTGCGACCGTACTCATCATATTATTCATTCCGCCCCGGGTAATGATACGGTCTACGTCGGCTACACCCGTATTCCCCACATACCCGTTCATCAGATATCCCAATGCATCCGCCAGACTATCCTTCTGGCAGAACACGTCGACCACCACGCCGCTTACAGCCGCAAGGATCATGGTCGGGATTGCCGGCAGCTTGACTGCAAGCAGGATAAATAACACGATTGCCGGCAGCAACACGATCGGAGTCATATGGAATCCCTGCTCCAACCCCGCAAGCGTCTCCGCAATCTGTTCCCCGGAACTTGCATTTGCTGAGGCAGAATAACGAAGGCCGATGATAATATACACGATAAAGCTGATCAGAAGCGCCGGACAGTTCGTACAGAGCATCCCCTTCACACCGTTGTACAGGCCCGCTCCTGAAATAGCCGTCGCAAAATTGCAGCCGTCCGACATAGGAGACTGTGTATCTCCGAAGAACGCTCCGCAGCAGATCGCACCTACAACAACCGGCGCCGGGATCCCCATCGAGACTCCAATCCCAAGGAACGCGACTCCCACGGTTCCCACCGTCGTCCACGAGCTTCCGGTCAGTGTACTCATAACCGCACAGAGCACCACGGTAAACGGGAGCAGGAATGCAGGAGTAAATAGCTTCAAGCCTCCCCAGATCACATAAGGCACCGTCCCGCAGGCTACCCACGAACCGACCACCATCCCTATGGTCATGACGATAATGATAGCCTCAAGGCTGCTGGCTATAGATTCCATCGCCTTGCTCATCATCTCTGCCCACGGTATCCCAAGATACAGACCGTAAATCACCATGATAAATGTGCAGACAAGTATCGGAATATGCGGCGACAACTTAAGTACCAGAATTCCTGCCATCAGAACACCTACAGAAAGAACCAGCACAAGAAGCGACATACCCAGAGCTGCTTTCCGTTCCTCTGGTCTTTCTTTCCTCTTATTTTCACTCATAAATAGACCCTCCATACCTTTTGATAAAACATTGCACCGGCCGTTAATGTTTTCACGATATAATTTTAATTCATCCATTTACTCTTTGCAATTCTTTGGCCTGGTATCGTTATACAGGATTCCTCTAACCATTGATCCCCTGTCACCGACATCAAATATTGAATCCGCCGTGTAACAGTTAAGAGGTCCGCGCATTTGCTTCGCCGACCGGAAGAACATGATTCAGGAATACAGAATCCCCTAGACGAAAAAAAGACTTGCAATAGTTAAAAACTATAACAAGCCTCCAATGTCTTCTCTGACGATCTCCATATACCGTTTTCCAATGTCCCCTGGACATTCATCTTTATACAGAACGAACCCAACCTTGATCGCTCCTTCTACATTCAAGGGAACCGCCACAATATCCTCCCCTTGAAGTTCTTTATTTACCATCTGTGTACAGATGGTAAATCCGCCCATCTTCCGAAGCAGATAGAACAGCGTACTTCGGTCGCTGACCTTGATATTCCTTCGATGCTCCAGGATCTTTAATATTTCTTCGGAAAAATAATTAGAATTGTATTCTCCTTTTCCAAAAGACAGAAATATATAAGGCTTCAAATCTCTGAATTTGATCTCTTTTTTCCGGGCTAACGGATGTGTATCCGTCACATAAATATAGGATTTCGATTGAAATAATTCTGCAAACTCAAGTCCCGCCTCTGAAAGCTTCTTAAGGATCATTCTTGCATTAAAATGATTCATATAGAGAATCCCGATCTCACTTCTGCGGTTCTGTACATCTTTGATCACTTCCTCCGTCGTGGTCTCCCGGAACGTAAAATCGAATTCGCCCGGATCCAACTCCTTAAGCAGCCTCACGAACGCATTGATCGCGAATGTATAATGCTGCGTGGAGATTCCGAACTTCTGCTTGGACGGTTTAGCTCCAAGATAATGCTCCTTAAGCTGATTCTCCTGTTCCACGATCTGCAGTGCATAACAGAGGAATTCCTTTCCTTCAGCCGATACCGAGATTCCCTGATTCGTCCGGTTGAAGATGGATATCCCGATCTCCCTCTCCAACTCCCTGATCGCGCTTGACAGACTTGGCTGGGAGACATACAGCTTCTTCGCCGCCTCATTCATCGAACCCCTGTTAGCTACTTCAACCGCGTATCTTAACTGCTGCAGGGTCATTCTCTTTCCCTCCTTCTACAACTCCTTTAAGTCAAAGACCTCGCGGGAATCACCGCTCCAAACTCAACAGATAATCAATCGCCCCAAGCAGTTCCCCTTTCTTTCCCGGCAGCACCCCCTGGATCGTAAACTGATCAAGAACCGTGGTGTCCTCAAATAGGCAGTCCGTAACCGTAAGATTCTCAAGCAGAAGCCGCTCCTCCATCAAAATCTCCGCCGGCGTCATCTCGTCAAAATTCCCCGCCTGTGCCTCTTTATAGAGAATTGTGTCCTCCCACAGCTTTAATTTCAGACACCAGATATTGCGCGGATGCACCTGATTCAGCATCCTTGCCGTCTCGATGGCATGAAGGCGCGAGAAGGTACGTCCGCCAAGCCCCGGGATAATGGTCAGATAATAAGCGATCCCCACCTGGTCAAGCCTTGACAGCGCCTCTATGACCTGCGCCGAGGTAATCCCCTTATTCCGCGCCTCCAGGATCGAATCACTCCCGCTCTCCACCCCGATGTGAAGCGCCTGTACCCCTTCCTCGGAAAGCTTGGTCAATTCCTGATCCGTCTTGCGCAGGATATCGTCAACGCGGGAATACATTGCATATTCCCGCACCTTCGGCATATATCTGTGCGTAAGCTCTATGATCTTAAGGATACGCTCTGCATCCATGCAGAACGCATTTTCCCCAAGGAAGAAGAGACGTGTATCCTCGGGACGAAGCTCGGCCAGGATCTTAAGGTCGTGCTCAAGCCTCTCCATGGGATGGATCTTAAATGTGTCTTTGGCAAAATCACAGAACGTGCATCTGTGCCAGCTGCATCCAAGCGACACCTCTAAGGCCGCCGTCGCCTGCTCATGGGGAGGCAGATAGATGGTGTCATGTGTATAGATCGACTGATATAATTCTTCACGTGTCATGTTCGCATCCCCCCTTAAGACATTCTGTTGTTTCTGATTTTCTCTGCCGTTGGGAAGATACTCTTCTCACAGATGATCTCAAACATCCTCTTATAATGCTCCTTCTGTGCAGAAGTTATGATCTCAACACCAAACGCTGTCTCCGGAATATCGTCTACAATCCCCCTGATCTTACTCATATCCACCTTATCGGCAA
Source organism: uncultured Dorea sp. (assembly GCA_947652615.1). Lineage (GTDB taxonomy): Bacteria > Bacillota > Clostridia > Lachnospirales > Lachnospiraceae > Sporofaciens. The sequence goes on from CANTDX010000005.1 coordinate 17,184, forward strand.
AGCGAAGCACTGCCGTATTACACTCCTCATTCTGCATACTTTCTATAAATGCAAACGGATGCAGATGTCTCCCGCTCTTATCGGTAAAAAACGAAGTTCCTGTTTCCAATGCATCCTGAATAATATCTGCTTCGTTGCACAGCCTGCGCTCTGCAACTGATGGATTTCGCTTATTAAATAATGCATTCCCGTTATCGTATACCGGTGCCAGCGAGATTGAGCCGTCTCCATTGATAAATATACCCCAATTCCCGTTATTACGGTCATTATTTCTTATAAAAGCATCCACCACAAACATATCCCAAAACCGCTCTTTCACATTTGGGGTATCCTTTAAAATATCCGATGTATCCATTACGATAAGTACATCTTCTAATACCTCTCCATGATGATCGCTGCTTCCTGTCAGATTCGCATCATTCTCAGTCACGGCGTTCTTAATCTTTCCATAATCAATCATGGCCCGGTACGGATCAAAATCCCGGCAGGCAACAACAATCTTTCCATCCCGATATCCCAGTATCGTTTCATGTACCGGAATATCAAGCGACTCATAGACCTTTGATCCTATATATTCACTGATCGGACTTGTCGTATAAGCCGGAATATGATGATTAGGTTTATCTTTACCAGGAAAATGTTTTGTATTTTCCGGGAATTTTACCATCCAGCGGGCGCCGTCGATCAATATGCCATATTTTGAACCTGATAAACCGCCGTATAATCCCCAGCGGTCTTTTTCATATCGGTTTAAATCCTTAATCTCAATCATAGCAAGTCCTCACTTTTTTACCTGATATCATAAACACTCCGAAGCCTGATCCCTTCCGCCTCTCCCGCGAGGATCTTCACACGCTTCTCATCCCCGTTCAGATCAAAATAATTATCCGAAAGGATCAGGTCTTCCTGCCTGTTCAATATCTCCACACCCTTCGCATATGCACCTGCCGATACAACAATCTCATCACCTTCCACGCAGAAGGACAGTTTCGGCTCTTCATATCTGAAATACTTGGGATACGAGAAGATGACCGTTCCGGCAGACAGTATCCTGCCATCCTGCCTCATCTCATAGCTTACATACTCCGAGAAGATATCCACATCCGGCAGCATCACCTTGTCAAGCCACACGCTTGTAAGCGCCGGAACCCGTAATTCCTTCGTACCGCCGTCGCGGAGCACCTGCGCCTTCGCATTGCGGAGCGCCCAGGATACTTCTACCATCTGCTCTTCTCTGGTCTCGTTCGCTACATTTAACCGGACCGACTTCTCAAATGTAAAATGCTCCCGGTTCATATCGGCCTTCTGCGTCATCATGCTCTCTTCCTGACAGGAGATCATAAGCGGCGCAAAGAAACGCTTCTCCACATAGTGAAGCGCCTTCCATCTCCCGCAGTAATCAACGGAAGACCAGGAGATCACCGGCCAGCAGTCGTTTAACTGCCACACGATCGCACCCATACATCGTCCCCTGTTCCTTCGGAAATGTTCGACTCCATACCGGATCGCATCTGCCTGCAGAAGCTGCGACGCATAAATCAGAGTATCAAAATCTGTCGGATAGAGATAGGTCTGCTGCAAATAGTTCATAATCTTCCCATTCGCGCCGTTGTTGCGCTGATGCTTCTCCATAATGTAGGAGAAGATATTCATATCCTTCGGATCGTCTGTGAAGGTCTCGATAGTCTTCCTGCTTGGGAAGGACTGGAATCCGAATTCAGACGCATAACGGAAGTAATAATTGCGGTAATCGGAGAACGGTTTATTCCCATGCCATACATCCCAGTAATGCACATCTCCCCTGTCGGGGCTGTTCGGCTCGTCAAACGCCCCTCCCGACGACGGGCTTGCCGGCCAGTAGAAGGTCTGGGGATCGTATTGCTCCAACACCTCCGGGATCAACTGCTCATACATGATCACATAATCCCTCACTTCTGTCTTCTTCGATACCCATTCTCCCTGATCTACGAACATCTCCATCTCATTGTTGCCGCACCACAATCCCAGTGACGCATGATGGCGGAGACGCTTGATATTGTCGATGAACTCCTGCCGAATATTCGCCTTGAATTCCGGCGTCAGCTCATATACGGCGCATGCGAACATGAAATCCTGCCAGACAATAAGCCCCAGCTCGTCACAGATGTCATAGAACCAGTCTTCCGGATAATAGCCGCCGCCCCATACGCGGACCGCATTGTAATTCGCAGCAACGCACTGGCTAAGGAGCTTCCTCGTAGTCTCCGGCGTCACCCTTCCAAGCAGATGATCCTCCGGGATATAGTCCGCCCCCATGGCAAATATGGCAACACCGTTCACTTCATGGGCAAAACTCTCTCCCCACTCGTCCTTCTCAATCCTCATAGTCATAGTGCGAAGCCCGATCCGGCGTTCCCAGGTATCTGCCGGCTCGCCGTCTGCATACAGGGTCACTTTCACCGTATATAACGGCTGTTCGCCGTAACCGTTGGGCCACCAAAGCATGGGATTCTCTATATGAATCTCCTTTGGAGAATCGGTATAGTTCCGGATGGTTCCATCCGGAGCTGTAATCTCAACCTCGTAGTGAACTCCCTTTACAAGCCGCTCATCACAGAATGTCTCCATCTCTGGATCCACTTCCAACCGCAGCGTCACCCTCTCCCTAGAATGCTCCTGCCGGATATATACGCTGCCTAGCCTTGCCTTCTTCACTCCAAACAACGATACCGGACGGAAGATCCCCGCATCCGGCAAATGTGCTCCCCAGTCCCATCCGAACATGCAGTGTGCTTTCCGGATATGGACGAATCCGTCCATGGCGTCCTCCGACCCAAGCGTCCTGCATTTGGCGAATTCTTCCCGGATGTACTTGAGAGGAGAATGCAGCACAACCCGCAGCACATTCTCCTTCTCCTTAATACTCTCTGTCACATCATATTCCCAGATCCGGTGCATATTATACGCATTACCAAGATGCTCCTGATTCAGGTATATATCTGCGATCGTATCCAATCCGTCAAAATGAAGCAGGACCCTGTCCTGCTCCAATAACTCATCCCCGACATCAAAGCATACTTCATATTCATAATCATCTTCCATCAGAGGAAGCGCACGGATCTCATTGTCCCTCCAGAACGGATCCTCCATATTGCCGTTACGCAGCAGATCCGTATAGACCGTCCCGGGGACAACCGCAGGCTGATCTGGCTCCCCTGTTCTTCGCATCCGCCAATTCTTGTTCAATATTTGCTTTACCATATCTCCTCCTAATTGGCCTTCGGATACTCATTGCACAGCAGACGGTACGGCTCTTCATCCTCCTCGATCTCCGGGAAGCGTCCGATCGGCTCGTAGAAACGGTTATCATGCTCATCATCATTGCACATGGACACCTCTCCCAACAGAACGTCGCCGCTTCCTTCCTCCACATGGAAATCATGATACATATATGGATAGATCGTGATACTCTCGCCCGGAATCAGCTTAACCTTCGTGCCTGCCGGAACCGTATACTCTCGCCCGTCACAGTTCACCGTCACATCCGTATCTGCAAATTCACCGTCCTTCGTGGAATTATACACCGTGATCAGCACATTACCGCCGCCTCTGTTGATGATATCTTCCATCTTATTCCAATGGAAATGCATGGGCGCCATCTGCCCTTCCTTCACGAAGAGAAGCTTCTCCGCATAAGTCTTCGTGTACTTATCCATCTTCAGATTCCCGTTGCGGATCGTGATCAGCGAGAAGCCCACCTCGTCGAATCTGCCAAGGCCGTAATCCGTGATGTCCCATCCAAGCATATTATCCCGGATCTCATCATATTCCGCTCCCTTATTCTCCCATTCCTTCGCAGACCACTTGCAAAACGGCGGGATCTCGAAGCCATGAGCCTTAATCATCTCCTCCATACACTTAATCTCTGCATTGATTTTTGAACGTTTCATCTTATATAATCTCCTTCCTGTCTTCTTTTCACACATCTTCCGTAACAGTTCAGATACCTTCACTGTTACCGGCATCCGGCCATTAAAAATCGCTTCGCGGTGGGCCGTATGTTTTCAGGCTCTACTCTATGGCACGGTCAGCGCAGTGAATGCGCAGACCTGTCTGAACTGTTACCATATTTCGGCCTCTGTCTTTCCCGACACATTGCCGCCGGCTCTCAACAGATTCTCTGCCTCCTGCTCCACCCCGTCAAGCTCCTTTCCGGTCAGGAATGACAGTACAATCTGCTTCCGCTCCGCGGCAAACGGCTCCATCTGATGCAGGCTATTCTCTTCTATATGATACGGTCTCCCATAGACGCTGGAATTAGCCGGTTCTAACCCCACGACATAATCCCCCGGCGCGATAGATTTCCACTGCATGAAATACGGTAATTCCCTTAAATTATATTCTATTTTCAATCCAATTCCAAGTTCTTTATTGATAATCGCAGCAAATGTATTCCCTTCCTGATCCGCAGCCATCTCATGGAGGAACACATACTCCGGCTCATTGTCCTTTGGCGGTTCCATCCGGCTGAAATTCCCTGTATGAAGCGCCGCCGTCTCATCCCGCGGGAGCACCTTCCGCGTTGGGATGATGATCCCGGAATCCTCACACAGAAGCGGGTATCCTGCATTCATATGGTACAGCAGCATCATTGGCTCCCTGCGGAAGCCTTCATTCGTGATCTCATCCTCGATATAGATCTTGTTCTCTCCATACCGGGTCGTGACCCTTCGGCGCAGCACAAGATTCTCTCCGAACAGCTCTGCCTCCCGCATGGTTCCCGATATCTCGGCGATGTAATCATCCCCGTCCCAGTATGCCTTCGCTCCCACATGCTCCGCCGGAGTCGTGCGGATCCGCCCATGCATGGGATAGTCCCTGCCGCCGATCCTGCAGGGCGCGCAGATATTCTCAAGCCCGCAGGTGAACAGCATCCCGCCCATGATACTGCGCTGCGCTTCCGCTCCGTTGGTATCATAGTGGCTGCGCCCCATCAGCCCCGGCTTCGCCAGGAAACTGACGTTATGGCCCAAGAACGAAACATCTGTAATATCCAGGCACTTATCCGCCATCACGCCGAATCTGAGCGGACCATTCTTCACCTCGTAAGCACGCATCCCCCTGGCTCTTCCCTCTTCATAGGTGACCGGGCGTACATACATAAGCTGCTGCATGCTTCCCACCTTACTCAACAGTGTTTTCTTTTCATTCACCAAGCATTCCCCCTCGCTTTTCCCGTCTGAAGAAAGGCAGCCCTCTCCCACACAACAAGGGCTGCCTTTCTATCTATTACTCATTCTACTTCGATGCCTTCCACTCGTCAATCTGTTTCTGCATCTCCTCGATCACCTTGTCGATACCCGTCGCCTCTAACTTCTCCTGAAGCTTCGGCAGATATTCCTTGGGGTCTACGCTTCCGGTGTAGAGAGATTTGCCAAATTCATCCATTACATTGCCGAATCCGGCTACTTCCGTGCTGACCGGTTCCAGATCGAAGTCGAATCCAAAGGACGGAGCCTCAACAGACGAATCATTGAATTCCTTGAAGACCGCCCATTTATCCACCGGCTCATTCTCCAGTACATAGGTGTTGAATAATCCGCCCTGTACCCAGTAGGATACAGAATAATTCTTCCTTGTCTCCTCGTTCAGCTTGATCTTGTTCTCATACACATACGGCTTCCCTTTGGCTTCGGCCGCTTCATCGGCCGGAACCTCAGCCTTATCCCAGTGTTCGCCTTCAATACCGTAGTTCAGCAGATTCCTGAGATACTCATCCGTATTGACCAGGTTCAGGAACTCTACCGCCTTCTCCGGATGCTTGGTCTGCGCGTTGATGGCAGTGAGGGCTCCGCGGGCGGAGATATTTGTCACATAAGTATCCATGATCGGAGTCGCCACAACTTCATATCCCAAGTCTTTTCCCCATACCAGCTCTGCATACGGCTGTCCGTCTCCCTTCGTCACAAAGCGCTTCACAGACTTGTCGTCGGAGGCCGTAGCCGCGTCTTTATTTATATAGCCTGCAAGATAATATTTCCTCATAGTCTCAAGAGTCGACTTCATCTTCTCAGTCTCAAATACATTCTTGACCGTCAGCGTATCGTCGCCGTACTCGATACCCACCGGATTCTGGATCAGATCCATATAGATCGGCGCGGAATAGCTGCTGGTAAGATACATCGGCACTACATCCGGTTCCTTCTCCTTGATAAGCTTAAGCCATGGTTCCAGATCCTCCAGGCTGTGGATCTCGTCTACCGGAATCTCATATTTGTCGACATATTCTTTGGTAAATACCCACATCGGCATACTTCCGATCTCTTTCTCGCTCGGAACGCCGTAGGTCTTGCCCTGTACCTTTGCCGCTTCCCAGAAACGCCCGTCAATATTCTTGTACATCTCTGTATCCTTGATGTAATCATCGATCTGGAGGAATGCACCCTTGTTCGCGTTCTGGAGATAATTATTGGCCCAGGAGCAGGTGAAGCACAGATCCCAGTCATCCCCTGTATTGATCACGACCTGCATCTTCTGGTCATAATCGCCCCAGCCGGCCGTATTGATCTTCAATTTCACACCGATCTTCTCTCCTATATATTCATTCACCTTCTCGATCACCCGATCCTGGTCCTTCTGCGCATCACCGATCTGCCACCAGGTCAATTCCACGATCTCGTCCCCGCTTGAATTCGTCTCTGCCGTCTTGCCGCCGCAGCCTGCCAGAAGTCCTGCCGTCATTACCGCCGCAAGCCCTGCTGCCGCGAATCTCTTTATCATCTTAAACTTCATCACTATTCCCTCCTGATTCATTCTACTCTTTCACTGCTCCTACCGTCAATCCGTTTACAAAATATCTCTGGAAGAACGGATAAGCGAAAATAATCGGTAACGTAGATATCACTACGATCGCCATCTTAATAGTCTCTTTCGGCATATTTGCCGCCGTCGTGATCCCGTCGACACCCATGGCGGCTTTGTTGTTGGCCAGCCAGTCGATGGAGCTCTCAATCTGGATCAGCAGATATTGGAGCGGGATCAGATCCTTGTTATCCATATACATCATGGCATTGAACCAGTCGTTCCAGTAACCAAGCGTCAGGAACAGTCCTATAGTCGCAAGCCCCGGCAGCGCCATAGGAATGACGATCTGGAAGAACAGCCTCCACTCCGACGCTCCGTCGATCTTCGCCGATTCCACGACCGCATCCGGAATACTCGTCTTGAAGAACGTCCGTAACACGATGATGTTAAATGAATTCAGACACAGGGGCAAGATCAGCGCCCACAGAGAGTCTTTGAGCATCAGTACCTTGGTCACGATCAGGTAATTCGCAATCATACCGCCGCTGAACAGCATGGGGATGGTGATCACCGTCGTGAAGAATTTGCGGAACGCATAGGTTTTCCTGGACAATGCGTAGGCATAGGTACCCGTAAGCAATAATCCGATTATCGTTCCCACTATGGTGATAAAGATCGTCACCCCATAGCTCTTGAGAATATTTTCCCCGGCGCTTACGATATATTCATAGGCATAGAAGCTTAGCTTCTCCGGGATGAACCGGTATCCGTTCATCGCCAGCGACGCCTCATCTGTAAATGAGATGATGATGACGAAGATAAACGGTACGACGCAGATCAGCGACAATACTGCCAAGATTATGTTAAACAGAACATTCGTCGGCGTCTTGATCTGATTATATTTACATTCTTCTGCTTCCAGCTTCTTGATTCTTTTCTGCAGCTTTCTGTTGGAAACTTTTGCTACTTTCGTATCTTGTGCTGCCACAGGTTTCCCTCCCTTCTAAAACAATGCATTCTCATTATCTACCTTTGATACGATCTTATTGGCGATCATGATCAGCACGAATCCGACCGTCGACTGGAACAGCGCCGCAGCCGAGCTCATTCCGATCTCGCCGCTGGTCTTAAGCGCCCGGAAAATATATGTATCAAGTACATTCGTTACCGGGTACAGCGGGCCGGAATTCTTCGGCAGCTGGTAGAACAATCCGAAGTCCGCCTTGAAGATTCCGCCGACAGACATGATCAGTAGGATCGTGATGACCGGCTTCAGAAGCGGCAGAGTAATGTATTTGATCTGCTGCCACTTGCTGGCCCCGTCAAGCACCGCCGCCTCATAATAGGTCTTGTCGATTCCGCAGATCGAAGCAAGATAAACCACCGTATTGTATCCCATTCCCTTCCACTGGCTCATGAAAATGATGATAAAAGGCCAGAACTTCGTCTCCGTATACCAGGAAACCGGCTCACCGCCGAACTGCTGGATGATCGCGTTGAAATAACCCTTCTCAGGATTCAGGAATGCGAACACGCAATAGCTTACAACTACCCATGACAGGAAATACGGCAAGAACATGGAGCTCTGATAGATCTTCATCATCCCCTTGTTCTTGATCTCATTGAGAAGCAGTGCGAGCACCACCGGCACCGCCACGCCAAGGATGATAAATGTCAGATTGTAAAGCACCGTATTTCTTACAATAATCCACGCGTCGCCGCTGCTGAACAGGAATTTGAAATTGTCAAACCACACGGTCTCGCTCGTGAATAAGTTATAGAAGAACCCGTCTCCGGATAACCGGAATTTCTTGAATGCCACCAGAATACCGAACAACGGCAGGTAAGCAAAAAACAGAAACCAGATTGCTCCCGGCATGCTTAAGATCAGCAGCTCTTTATTTGCCTTAAGCCGGCTAAGGAAATTCCCTTTGGGTTTCCCGGCTTTTTTTGTATTAGCCTTCACTCTTAACCTCCTCCTTTTCCCGGACACATTCTCATCGGATTGCAGCTGCATTTCTAACCGTATGATCTGGCGTCCGCACTTTCTGTCAACTTACCGGTCCGTTAAACTGCAGTGTTTTGTATCTGTATCGTAACAGTTCAGATACCTTCACTGTTACAGGCATCCGGCCATTAAAAATCGCTTCGCGATGGGCCGTATGCTTTCAGGCTCTACTCTATGGCACGGTCAGCGCAGTGAATGCGCAGACCTGTCTGAACTGTTACTCTGTATCAACTATATCATTGTGCAGTTTGTATGGAAAGTTGAAAACTTTCGGGTTCATTGGACAAATTCTAGTAGGATCATTTCTATTTTTACGCACAAAAAAACCGTGAAATAATATGTCCATCATTTCACGATTTTGTCCACTTACATATTTGCAAATATCATTTCTTCAACTTTTGAATTTTTCATAAATTCATCTCTTGAATTACAATTCAAAATTTGATTAATATCTTTCTCATTGATTTCTATAATGGGTATGTTCCTTTGCCTCGCAATATATAATTCCTTTCCTACCCAACTAGAAGAATTCACATCAGACGACTTTATTAAACATAAAATATTAGATTCCTCAAGCACTTTATAAACATACCCCTGATGATCTGGCGAACAATTATCCAAGATATCAAAATACGTTTCAACTGTACTGTAATCTCGAAATTTATTTTTGATACTAAGAAGAATATCGATATTAATTTCACTATCCCTTAACGTATAACTAAAAAAGATTTTATTATTACGCACTAATATTCCCCCATATTTCAACACAAACTTTAATTAACAAAGGAGCAATAATTGAAACAATAATTAATCCCAAATATAGAATCTGTGATCCATTAAAAAATGATCGGAATAACCGCCTCTTACTTCTATTCTCTGACCGAACCGGCAATCCATTCCGCTTTTTTATCTCATCCATCCTCTTGTTCATATTCTCTCTTAATCTATCCTGATAAAAATATAATACTACATCAACAGCATAAAACAAAACCGGTATCAGAATCCCTAATAACTCTAGAGCAATTACAAGATTGGACAATGGACTTTCTTTATAGATACCTGCCAACAACGTATATACCGCGATCTGTACCGTGACACATAATTTTTTCGTTTCCAAACTATTATTACTGAAATTCAATGTTGCTTTATGTAGCTGATCTATTTGAATCTTATCTAATTCATCTGCTATTACCCTCTGCTCATCACTCAAATTCCTTTTATTTGCTCCCAACAATCCACCTCAATGATATCTTTCTCACTTTTTAATAGTTCTCTATATAATATAAGCCAGATAAATTGAAATTTCAATATTTGTACATCATATTCGCCATTTTATTACAGTTATTTTCTTCATTTTATATCATATTTTGCCGAAAAATGTCTAATACTTTTTCATCTCCCGCAGCGATGCCGGAGACACCCCGTAACACTGCTTAAACTTCCGGTAAAAATAACTGGTATCCGGATATCCCACCTGCCTCGCAATGTCATTGATCTTCATATTGGTATTCAGGATCAGCTCTTTCGCAATCCCATTCTTCGTGTTACTGAGATACTGTGCAAAGGAACATCCCACTTCCTTCTGGAACAGCTGCCCCAGATAAGACGCATTCATATGGTACTTATACGCCAGTGTCTTGAGGTTCATATCTTCTCTGTAATTCTTCTGAACTTCCGCGATGATCTGGCGCACCACAGGGGTATACTGAGAATTCTCTTCATGCATACATTCGATGATCTCTGTAATCTCTGACACAAATGCCGTCTTAATTCCGTAAATATCATCTGCACCAAAAATCGCCTCCATAAGTTCCGAGAGATCATGGAACCTACACGATTCAAGTTTGTATTCTTTTTTCATATCCTGGAGCAACATTGCGATCTTCACTGCAATTTGATACAATGAACCCGCATCAGCATCTTTTTGTATATTGTTGATAAGCAGGTCTTCTATATATCTGATCGCCGATTCCTTCTCTTTCTTCAGAATGAATTTCCTAAGCCGTGCTTCATCCATACTGATCGCTTCTGTTTTCCGGTCATGGATCTGCCTTTGGCTGATACAGCTTCCGTATCCTTCAATGACCAGATATTTTTGAAGTTTCTTTGCTGATCTGTAAGCCTTCGGAAGCTGTTCGATTCTCTGAATGGATGGTCCTACGCAGACAAATGTCATTAGATTGTATCTGCTCTCAATCCGATTCTGAAGATCCTGAAAATATTCCTGCACCTGCTCTTCTCCCATATCACCGGCTTCCAGTACCATTAACAGATTGTCCGGCGGAAGATGTACAAGCTCAAGCCCATTTTCTTGCTTTAAGTCCACGATCACATCTGCAATTTTATTCTCTTTTAAGCCGTCCATATTCCATCTCATCACTGCTGCATAGAAGTTTGCACCCGCTTTTATGATTCCCAACGCTTCTGCAAACTTTTGGTATTCTTTCTCTTCTGGTTCCGTTTTCCCTAACTCATCTGCCGCAGGCTTCCCATTTAAGAAATGCATCCACTCGGTCTTCTCATCAATATAACGGATCTTCTCCTTATCCATCTCCTCAAGCTTCTGTACCGTCTCCCGAAGCTGACGCTCCAGTTCCTCCTCATTGACAGGCTTCAGGATATAATTCTCCACATCCAGCCGGACCGCCTCTCTGGCATAGGAGAACTCATCATATCCGGTCAATATGATAAAGCGCACCTGTTCATCCATCTCACGGATCTTCCGTAGAAGTATAAGCCCATCCATCTCCGGCATGCTGATATCCGTCACCACGATGTGCACCGGCTCCTTCTCCCACAGTTCAAGCGCCTCCATGCCGTCGTGCGCCATATGCACCACGTCAAGACCCAGCGCTTCCCAATCTATGATATTCCGAATTCCCTGTAAGATCAGTTCTTCATCCTCCACTATCATTACCTTCTTCATCATATTCCTTCCTCCTGAACAACCGGAACTACTTCGTCTGTTTTGAACCTCAAGATCACCCGGAGGCCTCCCCCGCTTCTCGATTCTATATGAATCCCATATTCTCTGCCATAGACAGCCTTAAGCCTTCGGTTGACATTGGCAATGCCAATCGACGACTGCTTCTTCATCGTATCATTCTCAAGTTCCTGATTCTTTGATGCTATCTCATCCTCCGCCATTCCTTTTCCGTTATCTTCCACGATTATCCGAAATACCGTACTTGCTGCACCGCCCTCCGTAAGACAGCGTCCATCCCCGCATCCACACGTCTCTTCCTTCTCGACAACTATTTTCACATAATTATCCTGTTCCTTCATCCGTATCCCGTGGATAAAATAATTCTCAATCACAGGCTGCAGCACAAACTTAATGATCGGCGCCTGCAGATATTCTTCCGGACATTCCACCATGGCCTTGAACTGATTCGGATAACGGAACTCAAAAAGCTCCATATACTTCTTACTGTAGTGAAGCTCCTGCGCCAGTGTGATGATGTCCGCCTCCTTAATCTGCGCGCGGAAGGTAACAGCCAGGCTGTAGAGCATCTTCCCGACCTCCCGGTCCCCGTTGCAGATGGCCTTCATACGGATCGCCTCCAGCGTATTATACAAGAAATGCGGATTGATCTGGCTCTGCAGCGCCGCCATCTCGGCATCCTTCTGCTCAATCTCAGCCAGATACCGCTTCTTGATATGCTCGTCCAGATTCACACACATTTCATTGAAATATCCGGCGATCACATCCAACTCATCTCCGTTCTTATCCGTTGGGATCCGTACATCCAGATTACCGTCCATAACCTTCGTCATTCCCTCCAAGAGACGGTTCAGCCTTCCGGCAAGCTTCTGCAGATGATATTTTACAAATATTTCACCCAATATCATCACCGCAATCCCGACTGCCAGAAGCATCACGGCAACAGACCGGGGCACCGCCGCAGCCCGGTCCTTCTCAAGATAACCGATCACATGGTACTGCCCCTTCCAAGCCTCCTCCACATAGGCATTCAGCATACTCTCCAGCGCGCCTTTATGATCGGCCTCCATAATATCGGCGATCTCATGCCCGCCGGAAGACTCATATACCGGCGATCCGGCATCATTGTACACGATCAGTTCCGCACGGGAATAATACTGGCGGATCGTCTCGAACCTCTTACTCTTGAATTCCAGGATCATACACCCCTTCACCTGCATCGTCGCCGGATTCCGGATCTCCTTCAGATATGCAAAGCTGTCTTCTCCTACCAGATCCACGGCTTCAAGCCGGCGCTTGAATTCATCATCGCCGGCTCTCCTGTAGCTCTTCCCATCCCTTGTGTATTCTGTTATCTCATCCCGCTCATAGCTGTACAGAGTAATATGATCCAGGCTTGTGTATGCCTGGAGTGCATCCAGGAAAAATTTCTCGATGCCTTTGTATCCGCTGAGCTTGTTCTCAATATAAGTATCCAGGCGATACTTCTGGTAGACGGCAGGATCGTCCGTCATATAGTGCAGCACATCATTAAGCTCCATACTCGACTTGTACAGATCTTCGTGAATATATTCCGCTGTGTCCGAAGTATCCTCAAGATACATAACCGCCGACTCACTCATCATCTCCGTGTAGCTTAAGCTCTGTTCAAGGACACGGTTTCTGGTACTGTTGAAGAAATAAATGACCAGCGCGGATATGACACATAATAAAATGAGCGTATAGATATAGAACAGTTTATTATATAATTGCTTTGAACTCTTAACCTCCATTGTCAGCGCCCTTCCACACTATCTTTCCTCAAGCTGCCTCATCACACTCTGATTCATGAACATTACCAGGAATCCATACACACTTCCCATGAACAGAACCGTTGTCCCCGCCGATATCTCGAACGCCGCGAGGACAACGCCAAGCGCCGCGATATTCCCAAGAGCAGCTATAGGCTTCGCCACCAGAAGAGTCACCGCAGTCCGTGCAATCTGCAGATTGCTCATCTCATAGCGGCTGATCAGCAGATAGAGATTCGGTGTGACAAGGACCGCCGCCGCGAATAATATGATAAACAATACGGCAAGCGGCAGGATCCTTATCTGCACTGAAAAGAATTCTATGTTCGTCCAGCATACCAGGATCACCAATAACTGTCCCGCACCAAGCTTTGCCTTCTGCCAGAGGTCCGCACAATACCCTTTCCTATAATCCCTGAGCGCACGCCCTTCTGTTCCGTGAATCAGACGGTTCATCGCATACATCACGGCTGACAGCGCCGGCGCCATCGGCAGCAGACACAGGAGGAACAAAGGAAGGCACTCCCGGATCTGGCCTGCCCCAACGAACAGCAGGAACAGCAGCACCGGAATATTGGAAATGATAAACAACAGATTCACCGTGAAGAAGTAGCAAATCTTCTCGCAGAATCCCAATACCTTCTCTATGTTAAATAATTCTCCCATATCACCGGCTCCTTATACTTTCATCAATATCGTCTTGATCTCATATGCATGCAGGCTCATGCTGATCTCATCCTGTGTGAATTCCGTAACCGGACGTTCCCTTAAGTCGCATTCCGCCCATTCCTGACAGGCAAATCCCGGCTTCACCGTCACCTCCTGCCTCGCTCCCGCAAACTCATGGAAACGGATCACAATGTAATTCCCGTCTTCTGATTTCTTCACCGCATCCAGCTCAATCTGCGCATTGCTAAAAGCTATAAAACTGTCATAAGGCAGTACGCTTTTGCCCTTAACGGCCTGCATCGGTTCATTCAACGCGAACGCTTCCTGAACCACCATTCCTTCAACAAAGTCCCCCTTATGAGGAAGCAGCGCATAGGTAAATGTATGGGTTCCCTGATCCTGCAGATGATCCGGATGGGTTCCTGCTCTCAACAGAGAGATCCGCAGCACGTTATCCTTGATGTCATGGCCGTACTTGCAGTCGTTCAGGATGCTTACTCCATAGTTCCGCTCCGACAAATCCGCCCAGCGATGGGCTACCGTCTCGAACTTCGCCTGATCCCAGCTTGTATTCCAGTGGTTCGGACGCCGCACATTGCCGTACTGTACGTCATAGGTTCCATAGGTCGAACGGACATCCACCGGGAATGCCGCCTTCAGAAGCTGATGCTGGTCATGAAGTTCCACCTCTGTGCCAAAGTCGATCCTCCGGTCATTGCTGTAGAGAATCATATCCTGACTGATCTTAGAGCATGCATCTGTCCCATGATCCCCGGCCGCCCTCTGATAAGGTGCAAAATTCCATTCCATATGTACCTTCATGCAGACCGGTCCTGTCTCCGTAACCTGAAACGCTGTAAGATCTGTGATCTCCCGCATCTTCTCCTGATAAAAGATATCTATATCCCATGCCTCAAAATCCAACGGCTTGTCTTCGAATACCTGGAGTACATTGGCACGCTCTCCCGCCGGCACCACCTCACGCCTGTAAGTCTTATCGTACAGCCTCGTAATCTGTCCATACTGATTCAGAGCTATCTGGTAGAACGGTGTCTCGATCTGTCTGCCATCCACATGAAATGAGAAATCTGCCTCCGTCACAGGAACAGCCTCCGCTCCTTCTTCAAAGGTGATCAGCTTCATTCCCATCGCCGGAACAGCCTTCATCTCGACATAAGTCCCGCCCTGTCCCTTCTGGGCCGTCAATTCATTGCCTTCCTGATCTCTGAAGATTCCGTCTCTATTCTCCGGGATCACGACTATCTGGTCAGACGTCCACCCGGATGCATTGATCACCGTATATGTATCGTCCTTCTGTTCAAATACATTTTCATAGGCTTCCTGCTCCACTTCACGGGCAATCCCTTCGATATAAGCATAATCCTTCCTGGAATCTTCATATACCTCATGGATGGAAGAACCCGGGATAATATCATGGAACTGGTCTGTCAGGATGTGCTTCCACCCCCTGGTCAGCGCCTCCTGCTTCGCATCCGCAAGCTTCCCCGTAAGCAGCGCCTCCATCACCGTCAGCCACTCTGCTCTGCGGTAGAGAAGTTCCATCTTACGGTTCATGCGCTTGTTATACGCCTGGCTTGTGTAAGTGCCGCGGTGGTATTCCAGATACAGCTCCCCGTCCCAGGTATGTACATAGCTGTCCGTGTGCTCTACCGTATCATGAAGCTTACGGAAATATTCGCCTGCAGCGGACATCTTCACATGGGGCAGTCCCGGAATCTTGTCAAGCCTTCTTCTGCACTCCAGCATATCACGGTTCACACCGCCGCCCCCGTCCCCATATCCGAAGGAGATCAAAAGATCCTTATTCATCTGCTTATCGCGGTAGGCGTCCCACACCCCCTTGACCGTTCTTGGCAGCAGGCTGCCGTTATAGGTATAGAACCAGGAATCCCGCTCCCTCCACGGCTCTGGCGTCGTGATAAAATGAGTCAGGACTTCACTGCCGTCGATCCCTTTCCACTTAAATGTATCGTGCGGCATACGGTTATACTGGTTCCAACTGATCTTCGTGGTCATAAAGGTATTGATTCCCGCCTTTTTCAGGATCTGAGGCAGCGCCCAAGAATAACCGAACACATCCGGAAGCCAGAGGAATTCTACATCTTTGCCGAACTCATCCTTGATAAACTTACTGCCGATCAAGATCTGCCTTGTCAGGGATTCTCCGCTCGTCAGGTTGCAGTCGGCCTCCACCCACATAGCGCCGTCCGCCTCCCAGCGTCCCTCCTGTACCCTCTTCTTGATATTTGCGTAGATATCCGGGAATTCTTCTTTCATGTATTCATATAGCTGCGGCTGTGTCTGCAGGAAGACGTATTCCGGGAACAGCTCCATCAGCCGAAATACGGTTGAGAACGAACGGGAACATTTCTCCCTCGTATGCTTCAGCCGCCACAGCCAGGCAACGTCAATATGGGTGTGCCCCACACAGTAGACGTTGATAATCGAGTTCTTATCCATAGAATCAATTCTCTCGTTCAGCAGCTCGTCCGCCCGGTACACGGATTCATAGAACTCTTCACTTCCAGGATACGTCCAGTCGATCAGGCGGCACGCGCCGTCAAGCGCCCCCCGAAGTTCATGCTGCACCGGATCTGAACTATCCAGCTCTTCCAACGCCTGCCATACCATGGACGCCATATAGTAGAAGTCGTCCACCTTCTCATCCAGCCACGCAAGATCTGCCCGCGCGATCCGATGCTCCTGATCCTTAGGGATTCCGCCGCCTTCTAATCCCGACCATAAGCGGAAGGTCACATCTACTGCCGTTCCGCAGAGGGCTTCTTCGAAGAACAGCTCCTTGTGGTTCACATCCACACCCTGATACATCTGTCCGTTCACATAGGCCATGGACTCAAACCCGGAGTTATTACCCCCGCCGGTATTGCCGAAGTCGAATACTCCGACCACTCTCCTCCCTCTCCACTTGTCCGGGATCGAGATCTCCTTGTGGAGCCAGAGGAAACGGTCGCGGCCCCTCCATGTATCCCCGGTCTCCATGGTATACCACTCTTCCCCGCCAAAATCCGTTGGAACCTTCGGGGATACCACCCCTTGCGTCTCTTCCGCCGCCGCAAAGCTCCTAAGTTCGATAATGTCTCTGTATCTGTACTGCTCCAGTTCAGCAATACGTCTCTCTAATTTCCTGTCTGTCAAAAACATAGCGTCCTCCTTGAAATCCATATTGATTCTTATATTAATTTTATTATGTGAAAGGGAAATTTTCAATTCTGAGAATTCTAGTTTTAGTGAATTTTTTGTATATCTGTGTTATATTATACAAAGATGGATGAAAGGATCACGCGCGATTTATGGACAAAAAGCTATTCATCAAGAACCTGGCAGGACTGTGCCATATCCCTATCTCAATATATCAGGACTCAGTGGGGCTTACCGACAGGCTCGACCCACTTTCTCATCCCCTGAACAGCTACGAACAAGCTCTGGTGGAACACATTTTACAGAAGCTAAGAACCGCAGCCTTCGCATACGAGACTTACGAATCCGGGCTTCCGGTCTGTATCATGGGCTGCCGAGGGTCCGACTGCAGTTTCATACTCGGCCCCTTCGCCTATGGGCCTGTACAGACGCCGGACATGGAGAATAAGTTAAGAAAACTGCACTTAAGCCCTTTTGTCGAATGCTCCTGGAATGACGCCTTAGCCGCCTCCGTATTCCTGATCAACGAATATCTGGATCCTCAATTCACGGCCGCCATGCTGAAAGAAAGCATTTCCGAGAAGGATCACGACGTACAGCATCTCCTGGTAAATGAAGAGATCCGCCAATGGGAAAGCTTCCAGGAGAACCATACTTATTATGAAGAGAATATCCTGTATGATTATGTGGAGAAGGGAGACGTGGATTACCTGGTCAATAACCTGGAACTATTAGAACTGCCGCACCCCGTAATCCTCAGCGACTTCTATAAGAACGAAGAATATATGGCGGTGCTCTCCATCTCCTTCGCAGCCCGGGCAGCGATTCGCGGCGGAGTGACCTCCAAAGAAGGGCTTCTGGCCAACGACATTTTCCTGAAGCAGCTAGAAGACTGCCGCAATGTGAATGAGATCAAGGTTCTTGTCCGCAGGGTGCTTCTTCATTTCACACAATTAGTGGAGAAGAAGCGGCGCAGACAGAGCCGGAACATACATGTGGAGAAATGCAAGAAAGCGATCTATGCCCATCACCTGGAGAATATTGACCTTGACAAACTCGCCGTACAACTGGGGATCTCAAAAGAATATATGCTGAAATTATTCAAGAAACAGGAAGGAATCCCTATCACACAATATATCCGGAACGTGAAGATAGAGGCCGCCTGCAACATGCTGATCTATTCAGACCGGCAGATCAATGAGATTGCCGAATACCTTGGATTCGGCAGTCTCAGTTATTTCAGCCGGGTCTTCAAAACCGTCACAGGACTGGCCCCTGTCCAGTATAAGAAAATACATTCCAAGCCTGGGTTCTGATCTTAATTCGCCCGTCTCTTCTTCTGGTAGCAGTCGAAACCAACGGCGAGTACAAGCACGATACCTAATACAATATTCTGAACCCAGCTGTTTAAGTTGATCAGTACCATACCATTGTTAAGCGCACTTATGATAAATGTTCCGGCAACAACTCCCGACATCCTGCCGGATCCTCCGGATACGGACACTCCGCCCAGGACTACACAAGTGATAACCTTGAATTCGTATCCAAGTCCCGCGTTACCCATACCGGAATTCACACGTGACAGCAGTACAAGCCCAGCAAGCCCAGCAAAGAATCCTGACAATGCGAATACCAGGTATTTGACTCTCCCTGTACGGATACCGGACAGCCTTGCCGCTTCAATGTTCCCGCCTACCGCATAAAAGTAGCGTCCGAAATACGTCTTATTCAGGATGAATGCACCCAGTGCAAAACAGAGGATCATGATAATTACCGGCACAGGCACAGGACCGATCTTACCCTGGCCGAAGACCTTGAACGATTCTGTAAATCCGTTGATCGGCTGTCCGTCGCAGATGATCAGCGCAATACCTGAAAATGCCGTCTGTGTAGCAAAGGTTGCGATCAATGCCGGAATACCTATGGTTGATACCATGAATCCGTTCAGCAGACCGATCAGCGTAGACGCCGCCAGCGTAATGATGATCGCAAGTCCCATAGGCACACCCATATTAACCATCAGATAAGAACATAACACGTTCACAAAAGTGATGATCGAACCCGTTGCCAGGTCGATATCTCCGAGCAGGATCACGAAGGTCATACCTACGGAAGCAATCCCCCACACGGCTACCTGACGGAGCATGATCAACAAATTGGTTCCCGTAATAAATCTTGGATTCGCAATCGTAAACCCTATACAAAGTACAATGAATACCACCCATATCGCCTGACTCTTGATTAAATTCGTTATTTTATTCTCCTTCATCGCTCCACCCTCCTACTCATTCGACGCCGCGGACGCATACGTCATGATCGTCTCCTGGCTAAATTCTTCTTTGCGTAATTCGCCGGTCATATTACCCTCTGCCAATACGAGGATCCTGTCGGACATTCCCATCAGCTCTTCCATCTCGGATGAGATCATCAGAATTGATTTCCCTTCCTTCTCTACCAGATCGTTCATCAGCTTATATATCTCATACTTCGCCCCTATATCAATACCTCTGGTAGGCTCGTCGAAGATGATCAGCTCTGAATTCGCCGCCATCCATCTTCCAAGGATCACCTTCTGCTGGTTACCGCCGCTTAAGTTCTTGATAAGCTGATTCAAGTTCGGGGTCTTGATCGCCATATTATTCCGATACTTCTCGGCAATCTCCTGTTCCTTCTTCTCATCGATCACACTGAACCGCGAATTCCGCTCGTAGATCGGCATGTTGATATTGTTCTTGATGGATACTCCAAGCATCGCGCCGTGCCGTTTCCTGTCCTCCGGCACCAGTGCGATTCCAAGATCAATGGCCTCTCTTGGGCTCTTGGGATCGATCTCCTTCCCTTTGTAGATCATCTTCAGTGTTGTCAAGAACCCAGTTCGCCGTGGTGTTCTCCATCGGGTCATCCCAGCACATCACCTTGATGTCTGCTTCCATCGCCTCGCTGCAGATCCCTTCGACAGAATTCGCATCTGCCGGATGCACCATGATCAGATCGCATCCTGATATAATGAAGTTCTCGACCTGCCCCACCTGAGTTCCCGCGTTGTTGTCACAGCCGACAATGGTGTACTCCCATCCTCTCGCATCCATCTCCTGTTCAAGCTTTCCCATGACACCGGCCCAGTACGCGTTGGATAGATTCTGGATCGTGATGCCTATCTTAATAGTGCCGTCATCACGTGTATCCGCACATCCCATCAACATGAGCCCGGTCATAGACACGCACAGAAGCGCTGCCAGAATCCTGTTCTTCATACCTCTTCCTCCTTTTAATTTTATATAATATATAGCTACGCTATTAGCTATCTCAGACAGTAAGTTTTTATATTTATATAATATCTGCAAGACTCCCTGAACCTTGCAGATATAAGTTTAAAAACAGGTAAATGCTCCGTCTACGATAATATCTGATCCAGTCGTAAAGCTGCTGGTATCTCCGGCCAAGTATACGACGATAGACTGCAGCTCTTCCGGCCTTCCAAGCCTTCCCATCGGCGCCATAGCGTTCCACTGCTCAATGAGCGGCTTCAATGCTTCGGAGTTAAGCGTCAAGTCTGTTCCGATATATCCGGGACTGATGCAGTTCACACGGACGCCCTTCTTCGCCCACTCGATCGCCAGCGACTTCGTCAGCATGCTGACACCTGCCTTGGATGCATTGTATGCACACTGCGGCTGCGGAACATTCACGATATGGCCTGACATAGAAGCCGTATTGATGATCGAACCATATCCCTGTTTCAGCATCACTCTTCCCGCTGCCGTCGCACAGAGGAACACGCCGTTCAGATTAATGTTGATGACCTTATTCCACTGCTCGAATGTCATCTCCTCCGCCGGAACATTCAGACAGATTCCCGCGTTGTTGAAGCACGCATCCAGCTTCCCATAGGTGCCGGCAACCTCCGCCACCATAGCTTCCACATCCTCCTGGTTCGTCACGTCACACCGGATCGCAATCGTCTTAGAACCTGTCGCATCTGCGATCTCCTTCGCCACAGCCTCCGCTCCTTCGAGATTGACGTCCACGATCGCCACATCTGCTCCTGCCTCCGCAAGTGCTGTCGCCACTGACTTGCCGATTCCGCTTGCTCCTCCTGTCACATAGATTGCCTTGCCGTCCAGTCTCATCTTCTCAATAATTCCCATTTTCTCTTCCTCCTTGATCTTATGTACTCTACTCCAAGAATATATAATCTATTTTATATATTCATTTTGTAAAATAGATTAACAAAAGTTGTTTATATTATATATCTATCCCTCCTTTGACACAAGACGTATTTTCATACAAAAACGATGTGTCTTTTTTATCTATATTGCACAAGCATTTGTTTTTATTACACTTTAATAATATATTTAATTAAGTCTTTATTAAATTGTTTATATGATATCACACTTTCTTCCATATTTCAACATCTTTTAACATCTTTTTTTCATTTTAACCACGATAAAAGGGGGATCCCTTTCCGGTCTCCCCCTTTGGCAATTCTCACATTATCTACTTCGCAATCTTCACTACAGCCTTCACGATCTCTGCCTTCTCGTTGACACTCCGGTCCATCGCCGTCTGTATATCATCAAAATCAAAAATATGGGTCGCAATTCCCTTAAGATTCACCTTGCCCTGCTCTACCGCCTCGATCGCCATAGGATAAATATGACGGTAGCGGAAGATTGTCTTGATGGTAAGCTCCTTATCAAGCGCCATGCTTGCCATGATATTCATCATACCGGTCTTGCCGTAGCCTACCAGTACGATCGTAGCGCCCTTGCTCACCACCTGGATTGCCTGATTGGTCGTGATCTCCGTACCTGCCGTCTCGATCGCAAGGT
Organism: uncultured Dorea sp.; assembly: GCA_947652615.1. Lineage (GTDB taxonomy): Bacteria > Bacillota > Clostridia > Lachnospirales > Lachnospiraceae > Sporofaciens. The sequence continues at coordinate 39,390 of CANTDX010000005.1, forward strand.
CGAAGCCCATACCATCCGTCAATTCCTTCGCCTTCTCCAATACATCCTCTTCTTTGCCGTTGATCACGCCGTCCGCTCCAAGCTCCAGCGCCTTCTCAAGACGCTTCTCCATGATATCTACCACATAGACTCTGGAAACACCGCATGCCTTAAGCGCCATCATAGACACCAGACCGATACAGCCCGCGCCGAATACGACCGCCGTCTGCCCGGCCTGGGCGCCGCCCTGCTTCGCCGCATGAAAACCAACTGCCAGAGGCTCGATCAGCGCCCCCTCCAGCGTACTTACATTCTCCGGCAATTTGAAGCAAAGATCCGCCTCATGCGCCACGTATTCCTGGAACACTCCGTCTACCGGAGGCGTCGCAAAGAACACGACGTCCGGACAGAGATTGTATTTGCCTTCACGGCAGAACTTACATTTGCCGCAGGTCTTGCCCGGCTCTAACGCGACACGGTCTCCTACCTTGAGGTGGGTCACAGCCTTTCCCACTTCTACAACGACTCCGCCCGGCTCATGGCCCAGTACGAACGGCGGCTCCACTACAAAGTCTCCGATCCTGCCCGTCTCGTAATAATGCATGTCGCTTCCGCAGATCCCCACATACTCAAGCTTCACCAGCACCTCGTTGTCCTGCGGCGCCGGGATCGGTCTCTCGGTGTATCCCATCTTGCCGATTCCATTCATTACTGCTACTTTCATTGTTCCTTCCATCTTACTGTTCCTCCTTATATTTTAGATATATATTTTTCTATCTGATATAACGCCGCGCCGAATGCCGACGCTTCTTCCCTGTAACGGCAGACCCTGACATACGCCCCGCTTCCGCCGAAGATATTCTTCGCGGCAGCGATAGCGCGAAACTGCTCTATGTATGGTTCCATATAATTTCCCACATATCCTCCAAGCACCACCTCACAGTCAAAGCACATCCGCAGATTGTCAACTACTATGGCAAGATCGTACATATATTCTTCCCAGATACGCCGGTACTCCCCGGTGCCTGACTCCAGCTTCTGAAAGAACCCCTTCAGATCTCCATTCTCAAGCTGCGCCAGGTTCAGCGCGCTGCAGTAAGCGTCCAGGCATCCCTTCTTGCCGCAATAGCATGTCTTCCCTTCCGGGTGGACTACCATATGCCCGAACTCACCGCTGCGCCAGTTATTCCCCATATACATAGCGCCGCCGTCATAATCGCTCCGGATCCCGTCGTTGCTCTTCATCTCATCCGCGAAGATCACTGCGCCGCCCACTGAATTGCTCAGCGACAGGTAGACCATATTACTCTCCGGATCCTTAAAATCCACACCCTCTGTGATCGCCGCTGCATTGGCATCATTCAGCAATTCACATGGATACGGTATATAATCCGCCAGTCTCTCCCTTGAGAGATCCTTAATATTCAATATATGTGACTGCGTGAGAATGTTCTTCTGCCTGTCCACGATTCCCGGAAGAGAGATTCCGACTCCTTCCATCTTCGTCTCCGGTATCCGGTTCTCCTCCACAAACCTTCTTAATATCTCCGAAAGCTCCCTGAAATACACATCCTCACAGGCAAACGGCTTGCGGATCCGTTCATGCTTCAAGACCTTCCTTGCCAGATCCGTATAAGCTATCCCCACATGATTGGCCGTAATATCGACTCCGATCGCGCATCTTGCATCCTTCACCGCAGCGATCGCCTTCGCCTTCCGTCCTCCGGTAGACTGCAATTCGCCCACTTCCGCCACGACTCCGGCATCCTTAAGCTCCTTCACGATCGTCAGAACCGTCGGCCCGCTGATATCGAGCGCCGCCGAGATGTCCGGCATACTCGTCTCGCTTAAACTATTCACGTATCGGAATACCCGGTTCCTGTTCAGCTTCTTCACTTCTAAACTATTCGTACCTCTTCTCATCTCTCCTCCTTTCCACTTATATAATCGGTTTAATTAAGTGATTTATTAATTGTGTATATCGTATCACATTTTTGTGGAAACTTCAATAACTTTTTATCTTGAAATGAAAAGAGCTTTATGTTAAGGTCTCATTATAGGGTACAAATCTCAAAAGGAGTTCACAGTTAACATGTCTAAGGTTTTTAATGTAAACGGCGCCTGCCACCCAGATCTGCATTACATGGTAGACCTGACACCAAGGCTGACTAAGATCAAAGCAATGACGGACACCGGTAAATTTTTTTCCATCAATAAAGCCCGGCAATATGGCAAGACTACCACACTGCGGGCTTTGGCTGAGTTTTTACAGGATAGCTATACCGTTCTTGGTCTTGACTTTCAGAATATCGAATCCGATGAATTTGAAGACGGAAGTTCATTTGTCCACGCACTGGCCCGGGAAATCAATAAAAAAATCCGAAGACTAACAGACATCCCCGAGGAAATCCTTCAAAGATTTACCAAGCTTGCAGACAAAACGATCCCAAAAACTCGCATGGCTGAGCTATTTGCATGCTTTAGCGACTGGTGCCGTCAATCCGACAAGCCACTCATCCTTATCATCGATGAAGTAGACAGCGCCGCAAACAATCAGGTATTCCTCGACTTCCTTGCTCAATTGCGCGCCGCATATCTCGACAGGTACGAGACGCCAACTTTCCAATCCGTTATTCTCGCCGGAGTTTATGATATCCGCAGCATCAAAAGCAAACTTCGAACCGATAGCGAACATCTGGAAAACAGTCCTTGGAATATTGCTGCAGACTTTCTTGTTGATATGAGCTTCTCAGTGAACGATATTGCAGGGATGCTGAACAGCTACGAAGATGATCTGCACACCGGAATGGATATAAAACACATTTCCCAGTTGATCTATGATTCCACTTCCGGCTATCCCTATCTGGTGTCTCGGCTCTGCAGTTTGATGGATGAATGGCTGCCAGGTATAGAGCCCTTCTCCGATCAAAAAAGTACCTGGACAGAGGCCGGATTTTATGAAGCCGAGAAAATAATCATAAAAGAGGATAATGCGCTCTACCAGTCACTTATCCAAAAATTAAAATATTATCCCGAACTCAGGACAATGCTGTACGACTTATTATTCACCGGGAAACCCATTCCTTATGTTGCAACTAACAGTTATATAAAGGACGCGGCAATGTTCGGCTTCATAAAAAATGTAAATGATTCCGCTGTTATCACCAATCGCATTTTTGAAACGGTTCTTTATAATTACTTTGTTTCTGAGGAATTTGCCTCGAGTAAGATGTACCGGGCAGGAGTACAGGAGAAAAATCAATTTATTACCGGCGGACATCTGGATATCCAGCGAATACTTGTAAAATTTGCCGAGACTTTCGACTTTTTATATGGAGATCAGGATGAAACCTTCCTTGAAGAAGCGGGCAGACGGTATTTTATCCTGTTCCTGAAACCTATTATCAATGGTATCGGAAATTACAGCGTAGAATCCAGGACTAGGAACAATGAACGCATGGATCTCGTCATCTACTACCAGGGCGAACAATATGTGGTTGAGCTCAAGCTTTGGCGCGGTAACGCTTATCATGAACGAGGCGAAGAACAACTTTCCAGCTATCTTGAATATTTTCATCTCACGAAAGGGTATATGCTCAGTTTTAATTTCAATAAGAAAAAAGAAATCGGAGTAAAGGAGATCAAGATTGGAAATAAAACATTGATCGAAGCCGTAGTTTAAGGGGATGCCTTTTGGCCTCCCCTAATAATTTCCTTAAATATTATCCAGGAATTCATCAATATAGAACAGCGCCGCCCCCGCCGCAGACGCCTCCACCTTATACCGGCACTCTACCAGATAATCCCTGGCCCGGTCTCCGAACGGATTCCTCTCGTCCACACGCCGGCAGATCTCTTCCATATATCTCCCAACATGAGCACCCACATATCCGCCCAGGATCACTCTCCCGTCAAACAACATCCTGACATTGTGGATCGCCGCAGTCAGATGCCCAAGATACTCGTCCCACAGCCGCTTTGCCGTCACATCTCCTTCTTCCAGTGCAGCAAAGAATGCTTCCACATTGCCGTCCGTATAATCCGTCAGCTTCCCGGCCCGGCATACCGTATCAAAGCAGCCCCTCTTCCCGCAGTAGCAGAGTTCACCGCCCTCCGGCACTGCAGCCATATGCCCGATCTCGCCGCCCTTGTGCGTATTGCCCTCATAGATCGCATCGTCAATGATGACCGAACCGCCCACACTGTTGCTCAAGCTGATGTAGAATGCATTCTGAAGCTCCTTGTTCGTCCAGGTCTCCCTGTACCCCGCCGCATAGGAGTCATGGACCAGTCTGTTGCGGTACGGTATATACGCCGCAATCTCTTCTCTCTTCTTCTTCGCAAAATTCAGCGCCATGCCATATGTGATATATTCCCCGTCGTCCGAAATTAGGCACTGTACAGAGATCCCGACCCCCAGCAGCTCTTCATCACGGATTCCCGCATCATTCTTCACGGATTCCGCCACCTCACCGATCTTGCGCAGATATGCATCGTCCTCAAGATCGAAGGCTATGCGCTGCCGGTCCATGCTGACAATATCACCGGACAGATCCACTGCCACCGCGGTAATGTGATTCGCCGTAATATCCACGCCGATCGCCGCCCTCGCATTCTTAACATAAGTAAATGCAGTCGCATTCCGCCCACCGGTATTCTTGATCTTCCCCGATGTATCGATCAATCCCTGCCTCTTCAGGTAATCAAGATTGGCCGTGATCGTTGGCAGGCTTAACTGCATATCCACAACAATATCCTGCTTGGATGCCGATCCATGCTCTCTGATATAATTGTAGATACTCCTTCTATTCTTCGTCTTGATCTCCTTTGCTCCTATCTTATCTGCACTCATCCGTCTCACCCCATCTCACCATATCACGAATTTGCAAAATGTTTTTCATGCTTTTTAACGAATTCACAAAATGTTATATTAGTTCCAGCGAAAGAAGTTCCTCAAAGGAATCTATCGTCACATAATCTCCCTCGACATCGCCGAATCCATATGACACATAGATCATCGGAATTCCTGCCCTGCGGCACGCGTCTGCATCTCCCTGGGTATCTCCCACATATACCGCTTCCGTAACCTGGTTGCGTTCCATGATAAGCCTGATATTCTCCGCCTTAAGCTTCCCCGTATCATCCGGACACAGATGATCTGCGAAATACTCTGACAGTCCTGTATTCTTAAGAAAGGCCTCGATATAACCTCCCTGGCAGTTGCTTACGATCAGCAGCGTAAACCTCTTACTCAGCTCGCGAATCGTCTCCGGCACACCTTTGTAGATCTCGCAGGCAGCCGTCTCTACTCTGCTGTTCTCATATCGGAACAGATGCACCGATAACTGTTCCTGCTCCTGCCCAGTCAGCTCCGGGAACAGTGCTGCAACGATCTGGTTCATCGGCTTGCCGAATTCACGCACCAGATCCTCGCTTGTAATGATCCGGTCAAGCTGAGTGTGGTCTTTCACGGCCTGCGTCCATGCGATCGCTACCTGCTCGGTTGAGTTCCATAGTGTGCCGTCTACATCAAAAATAATTGCTTTCATAGAGGGAATACCGCCTTTTCATTTGATATCTTTATCAATCTTTTCTATCTATTATAATAGTATCGGATACAATTATCAACCTTTTATAAAAGCATTTTAAAAAAGTATGGGATAATCAAAAAGGTGTAAAGCCCTAAACAACTAAGACTTTACACCCTTTTGCATACTTATTTTACTTGCATCCCATCCCTCTTGGGTCAATCTGATAATGATATTTGTTGCTTCTGACATCCGTATAACTAAGCCTGCAGACAGGTAATCGCCACCACCCCTACAATATCTTCTGCACTGCATCCTCTGGACAGATCATTGACCGGCCTTCGAAGTCCCTGCGTGATCGGTCCATAGGCCTCTGCCTTCGCAAGTCTCTGCACCAGCTTATATCCGATATTTCCGCTGTTTAAATCCGGGAAAACAAGCACATTCGCATTCCCTGCCACATTACTGCCCTTACATTTCATCTGCCCTACGGTCTCATCAACCGCCGCATCCAACTGTATTTCCCCGTCTATTTTCAGATTCGGATACCTCTCCTTAACCCTTTCAGCAGCGGATATGATTGGTTCAAGCCTCTTATTCTTAGCGCTTCCTTTCGTAGAATAAGACAACATTGCAACAATCGGCTCCCGCTCTGTAAGCTGCTCAAAACTTCTGGCTGATGCCGCCGCAATATCCACAAGCTGATCTTCATTTGGGAATTCAACCAACCCGGAATCCGCGAACAAAAATACGCCGTCGCTTCCATACTGACAATCCGGTACTACCATAAGAAAATATGCTGATACCGTCCGAATTCCTTCCGCTGTTTTAACAATCTGGAGTGCAGGACGAAGGGTATCGCCCGTAGAATGACATGCGCCTGCCACCATTCCATCAACCTTATGATCTCTTACCAACATTGCACCATAATACAGCGGATCCATAAGCAGCTTTCTTGCCTGTTCCCGCGTCATCCCCTTATGTTTCCGAAGCTCATACAGCTCACCTGCCAAATCCTCGAAACCATCCTCATTCTTATAATCAAGAATCTCTACTCCTTGCTGCCTTAGCCCTTCTTCCCCCGGAATTCCTCTCACCCCGTCAGAAAGCAGAACAATCCGCGCAATTCCCTCTTCTGTAATCTTCCCGGCAGCCTGTGCTACTCTCTCATCATAACTTTCCGGAAGTACAATTACACATTTCTTCTGGGCTGCTCTTATCTTTACCTGTTCTATAAAATCCATTCTACCCTCTCCCTAATACAGCTTACAGAACTGCACAAGCTGCCAATCCCTCACCGAAAGATCATTCGGATACATGAATCATATCTACCACTGCAATCACACATAGATCGATCGGACCCGGATGATCACATCTGGCAGCATATCTTGCTCCTTGGCCTTCCTGTATCACAAGAACAAGATCTCCGATTCCTGCATCACTGTCGGCACCATCAACCGCGATCATCTCTGGACCACAGAATTCACCATCTGCTCCAACCTGTTTTACGATCAGCAGTTTGTGCCCTTTATAATCTTCATGTTTCTGTGTGGAAATGACATTTCCTACTACTCTTGCTATCAACATAACTAATATCCCGTGTACATACTGTCAATAATTGCCGTTATTCCTGCATCACAGCAGGCTTCCGGATTTGGCAGACAAAAAGCGCCTTCTTTGCTCTTGGCATAGATTACCTTCTCCCCTACGCCGCTGCCGGCCGCATCTCCCGCCACAATCGGAGACCCCTTGGCATTTCCCGCGGAATCAATCGGCTGTATCACCATTAATCGGACTCCGTTAAGCCGTTCATCCTTTCTTGTTGCCACTACCGTTCCGATAACCTTTGCACTATTCATTCCGCCTCACCTTCCGAATATTTCTCAAATACTTTCCTGCCGCCTATATCTATATGATCAACCACTGCCATAATCGTTGCATCCACAGGCATATTGCTTGTCATTTCTGTCTGTCTGGCAGAACTTCCTCCTACTACCAGAACAATCTCCGATTCTCCTGCACCTACCGCATCAACGGCAACAACCGGTTTCCCTTCATTTTCCAGACTCAGCAGACTAACCGGCTGCACCACAAGCAGCTTCAGTCCTACCAATCTCTGTTCCTTACATGTGCACACTGCACTTCCAATGATTTTCGCCGCATACATGAAATGTATCTTCCTCCAATCGCCCTATCATAAAGCTGCCCGCTTCTTTCCATACATATGCCATGAGGCGCGAATGAATCTTCAAACACGCCCCATAAGCATAATTTTTAATAATTATTTGCCACAACAATATCTACTTTTTTGGACGGGCATTTCTTTTTACAGTTGCCGCATCCTACACACTCATGCCCTGATTCTTTCTTACTGCCGTTGTCACCCGCTACAATAGAGATGCCATTGCTTGTCCCAATACGAGTGGCCCCTGCCTCTACCATCGCCATTGCTGTCTGATAATCCCGTACACCGCCGGAGGCTTTCACTCCCATATCCGGTCCGACTGTCTGTCTCATCAACCGGATATCTTCAACTGTCGCTCCTCCTGTCGAAAAACCTGTTGATGTCTTGACGAAATCTGCTCCTGCCATCTTCGCGATCGCACAGACCTTTACCTTCTCCTCATCTGTAAGAAGACACGTCTCAATTATGACTTTCACAAGCGCCTTACCGCGTGCTGCCGTAACGACATCTTCTATATCTTTCTTTACATATACCCAGTTTCCGGACTTCACCTGTCCGACATTGATCACCATATCCACTTCTTCGGCACCCTTTTTGATACTGTCGATCGTCTCGAGAACCTTGGATTCTGTAGTAGTCGCCCCCAGAGGGAAGCCGATCACACAGCAGGTCTTAACACCTGAACCGGCAAGCTCCTTCGATGCAAGCGGAACATATCCTGGGTTTACACAAACTGAAGCAAACTGATTCTCTCTGGCTTCTGCACACAACTTCACAATCTGCTGTTCTTTGGCATCTGCCTTCAGTAATGTATGGTCAATATATTTTGCAAGATTTACTGCCGGACTGCTGCAAGTCTCTGCCGTATGGCTCACATCAGAAGAAACCTTATTATAAATCTCGTCTGTAATCTCCGCAATTAATTTTTCAATATCCATATTCACTTACTCCCTTTATGTTTTATTTTTTGACCTGCTCCGGATGCGGAAGAATTCCTTCTACATCTGCGTGAGGACTTGCGATCACATGTACGGACACCAATTCTCCCACTCTCTTTGCTGCGGAAGCACCCGCTTCTACTGATGCCTTGACAGCACCTACATCTCCCCGCACCATTACAGTCACAAGACCTGAGCCAATCTGCTCCTTACCGATCAACCTCACGTTTGCCGCTTTTACCATTGCGTCTGCTGCCTCGATCGATCCTACAAGACCTTTTGTCTCCACCATTCCTAATGCTTCGTTTGCCATGATTATTCCTCCTGATATTCTTTATTTAACTTTTGGTAAAATTCCTTCCACATCTGTATGTGGGCTTGCAATCACATGTACGGATACTAACTCTCCTACCCGTTTCACTGCTGCCGCTCCCGCTTCCACAGAAGCCTTGACAGCACCTACATCTCCTCGTACCATTACAGTTACCAGACCTGATCCGATTTTCTCCTTACCGATCAGATGCACATTTGCAGCCTTAACCATTGCATCCGCTGCTTCAATCGCGCCTACCAGTCCCCTGGTCTCCACCATTCCCAATGCTTCTTTTTCCATAATAGCCACCTCTTTTATTAAAATTCTTTATGTTGTTACCTAATACACCTTTACATAAGCGCCTGATACATATCCTTATGCAGTGACGGAATCACTTCAATATTTAATATCATTCCTTCTTTGCCAAGCTGCAGTTTCGCCGTATCTGCCGCAGTCGTTACGTCACTGATGCTTCCTGTAACAAGGACAAATGCCTTACCTCCAAGCCCTCTTCCTAGCCTGACTTCGATCAGATCGATCGCAGCGCTTTTAACTGCATAATCCGCTGCGAGAATCGCACTCGCCAGAGAATAAGTCTCTATTACTCCCACGGCTTCTCTCTGTTCGGGCGCTGTCGATCTCATGATTGCAGGGATTACCTCCGGGGCAATGCTTGATATAATAATGGAATCCACAACCTTTTCCCTGCCCGCCGTCTTTCCTGTCGCAATTGCAGTCTCTACACTGGAAGTATCTCCTGCCACCAACAGCACATATTTCCCCGGGCAAACCGGCTGCGCCATCACAAGCTGCACATCTGCTGATTTTAACATCTCATCTCCAGCGACTACACCGGAAGCAACACTGTTTAATTCTAATGTTCCTATTGCCAGTCCCATATTCACACCTCCTACCCCTTCGTAATCTCAATATAATCTGAAGCCACCGCCGTAACTTTTCCCTTGATGGATGCATGTACAGGCGCCCCCAACGCTCCATCAGGAACCTGACCGATACATTGGCCTTTCTTGACCTTGTCGCCCTCTTTTACAATCGGCGTACACGGTGCACCAATATGCTGTTTCAGCAATATCCTTACCATCTTGGGTGTCTGGATTGACTCAATATATTTGCTCTCTGTATCATACGGAGACAGGCCCATCCTCTGAATGACTCTGCCCGACGGCACCTTAGACTCATTGCGGAACAGATTCACATTCTTCGGCTTCTGATTGCTCTTCACCTTCCTCGCCAGAAGTCCCTGCCTTACTGCCGAAATAAAACGGCTAGGTGCAAGTCCCATATTACATCCTACATAAGTACACAATCCACAATTGCAGCAACCAAGCGCAGCCTGTCCATCAGCCAGTATATCCGCATTATTCAAAGTAAGTGCCTGCATGATCTTATGCGGCTGAACCCCCAAACCAAGATTGCTCCTGGGACAGATCAAAGTACAGTAATTGCATTGGCAACAGGCTGATTTGGCTATCTTAAGCTGATAGTTGAAATCCTCTGTCTTCTTAACGACTAACGGATGTTCCGAAGGAAATACAAGCACTCCGTTCGTAGTCTTTGTAACATATTCCTTCCGAGGATCTTCAGCCACACGCCCCATCAAAGGACCTCCCAGAACCACCGCATAATCTGAAACCATGACACCTCCTGCCAATTCCAATAGGCTTTCAATCGGCATTCCAATCGGCACCTGTACCGTCATAGGTTCTTTTACCGCTCCTGCTACTGTCACCATTCGGCCGGTTACTGCCGTTCCCTGTACTGCCTCAGAGATGTGGAACAACGTTTGTGCGTTTAATACAACACATCCAACCTTGATCGGAATCTCGCCTACCGGAACTACCCGCCCAGTCACTTCATATATAATCTGCTGCTCATCACCCGCCGGGTAATAATTGTCCAATAGATGAAGTGTAATATGTTCCTCCCCTTCTACCGCTCTCCGAAGTTCTTCTACAGCCTTCTTATTCTTATACTTAACGGCCAGGACCCCTTTTTCAGCACCAGTACATTCAAGAGCCGCCTTCATGCCTTCAACAATTATGTCTGCATTGTGCTCCATCAGATACTTGTCTGACTTGATAATCGGCTCACATTCTGCGCAATTGGCTATGACTGTATCTGGAGTGCTCTTCAGCTTCGCATGTGTAGGGAACCCGGCTCCTCCTGCTCCAACCACTCCTGCCTGTTTTATTTTTTCCAATACCTGCTCTTTCATAAGCCACCTCGCTATATAATTCTGAATGCTCCATGAAGGGTACATCTGCGGGATTTGGTAAAATTCTTTGCTGAAGTCAGCCCTTCTCCGGTTGGAGTTGCGATGGTAAGGGTCGTATAACCTTCTCCATCGATTCCAAGTCCAGCATAGGACGGTGCATTTTTCACAAATATTGTTGTATCAACTGCACGTGCCATCTTCGTCAGATTGTTCACATTCTCCGAGTGCATCATTGCCGTATGATGACAGCCGTTCTCTGCAATTACTGCTTTCTCAATTGCCTCATCGACTGTCGCTACCCTTGTGACCGGAACCACCGGCATCAGCATCTCAGTCATGACCAACGGATGCTCAAAAGGTACCTCAGCAATCACCGCTTTTACCTCTCGGTTCACGATTACACCCGATTCCCGTAGGATATAAGAAGCATCCCGTCCTACATATTTCTTGTTCGGTGCATATTTACCATCCTTCGTCTCGACCATAACTGTAGCAACAACCGCTTGAAGCTCCCTGTCGTCTGCGAGATAGGCACCCTCTTTTTGCATCTGTGCAATCAGCTCATCCGCTACACAATCTTCAACCAAGATCTCTTTCTCCGCTATACACAGAATACAATTCTCATAATGAATACCGCTGACAATATCCCGCGCTGCCCGTCTGATATCCGCTGTTCGGTCCACTACCACAGGCGGATTACCCGGACCTGCCGCGATACACTTCTTTCCCGTCTTCATCGCAACTCTTACAACTGCTTCTCCGCCTGTTACAACTAAGAGTTTTACGACCGGACTAGACATGATCACTGCACTGGTGTCCATTGTAGGCTTTTCCGGTGCACACAGAAGATTATCTGGTCCTCCCGCTGCCACGATTGCCTGGTTCATAACCCTGATGGTTTCTATCGATGCTTTCCTGGCTCCCGGATGCGGATTAAACACAACTGCATTTCCTCCTGCAACCATCCCAATTCCGTTATTGATCACCGTTGCCGTAGGATTCGTGGACGGTGTGATCGCACCGATTACACCAAAAGGCGCCATCTCCGTCAACATCAATCCGTCATCCCCGCTGCATGCCAATGTCTTCAAATCTTCTGTGCCAGGAGTCTTATTGGCTGCCAGAAGATTCTTTGCAACCTTATCCTCTACATGACCGTATCCAGTCTCCTCATATGCAATCTCAGCAAGCTTTCTTGCATTCGCCCTGGCTGCCCCCCGCATCGCATCTATGAATCTGCCGCGATCCTCCAGCGTATATTCCATAAGATTCCTCTGTGCTATGGCTGCCGCCTGGATCGCCGCCCTGACATCTACGAATATCCCATGTCCGCCTGCCGTCATATCCAACGACAGAGTGCGATCTGTATCATTCCTATTCACATTACCCACGTCACTCACAGGTTCTTTCAAATCCTGTTGAAGGTCCATTATATACTGTGATATCTGCGAGGTTGATATTCCCATCTTTCAAACCCCCTTTTCTTTATCTATTTATTATCTGTATATTCAACTCTTTCGCCCGTTCCAACGCTAACGGTGTAACTACCGCGTTCCTGGCTGCATGAATCTGCCTGCATCCTCTCGCATAGAACTCTTCCACTCTGCTTTCTGTAATAAAATCTGCCTGCTGCTGTTCCTTCATTGAAACCATTTCCCCAAACTCGGGCGTCAGACCCGCAAATGAAACTCTCATATCCCAGAGGTCGCAGAGCATATCTTTCACAGATTTGCCAAATCTCCCCTCCGGTAACACTCCGGTCACATAAGGCAGCCGAACGTTCACTTCTTTCCCCACCATCAAAAAATACAAAGCAATTCGGATAAACAGGCTGCTTTCTTCTCCGTCCTTAAGCATTCTCAGAAAATTTAGCGACGGAGCATATATCTCAAGCTTCTGATACCTTGGCAGAATACTTAATACGTGGCTGATATCTTTCTGATTTTCCTTACAAAATACTCTGATCCCTAAAACTGTATTCTCTTGCCCGCTTCTGCCTTCATAGAATAAGTCCAAAGCATCAAGTTCACCATATAATCTATATTCTTCAATCACTTCGTCCAGTCCGATCGGATATTCAGGTATCAGGAACAACACCCTTCCGTCTTCCTTCTCCCGCTCTTTTCTGCGAATGTAATACATCAATACACGCCTAACCAGGGTACTGATCTCATCCCTGCTGATCTTCATCATGATCCATCCACTCTCAACAATCTCAGAATATTCATGAAATTCTCTGCTTTCAGGCTAGCGCCTCCAATCAGAAAACCGTCTACAAATTGTACTGAAGCAATGTCTTTTACATTCTTCTCATTCACACTGCCGCCATAGAGTATCCTAGATGCCCGCTCACTGATTCCCGTATATGATACCAGAAGTTCATGAATAAACCGATGCGTCTCCCCGATCTGATCAAGCCCGGGTATCACACCTGTCCCAATCGCCCATACCGGTTCATAGGCTATTATACAGTCTGAAAGCGCGTCTCCGATCTCCTGTCTGACCGCATCCAACTGAACTTTTAGTACCTCGTGATATCTGTTACCCTGCCGTTCCTCCAATGTCTCTCCGATACAGACCACCGGCCTGATATGATATCTCAGTGCTGCCGCCGTCTTCCTGGCTACGATTTCCGGAGTCTCTCCATAATAATTCCGGCGTTCAGAATGCCCGGCCAACACATAGGAGCATCCTAAATCTGCAAGCATCGCCGCACTCACTTCCCCGGTATACGCTCCCTTCTCTTCCTTTGCAACATCCTGCGCCCCATATGTTATCTTATCGTATCGAAGCATTTCCTGAAAAATCGGCAAATACGGGTATGGTGGGAAAATCACTGTCTTCAGATAATCTGGGATCTTCTCTTCTTTCACCTTTTCGATAAATCTTCTAGTCTCCTTGGCCGACATATTCATCTTCCAGTTTGCCGCAACGATATATTCTTTCTGCTTCCTGCTGCTGAATTTCGATTCTATATGCTTCCGTACCAGACTTTCAATTTCTCTCTTTTCCACCATGTCACTTCCTTTTGCTGCTTCCCTATATGAGTTCCGGCAAGAATAATACCTTCGTAAATACCTCTGTGCGGTTAAACATCATATCAAACACTTCCTTACAGTCTTCAAGCCTTACTCTGTGAGTAATCAACGGCTCCACAATGATCTTACCAAGATTCATATATTCAAGACCGCTCATCCACTCATTGATCGGCAGCGGATTAATGGATGAATTCCAACTCCCATGTATGGTAAGCTCCCCTCTCAAGATGGCTGCAATTGCCTTATTAGGGAATGCCACATCATCATATGTAATACCGCCGTATACAACTTCTCCGTTCTTCTTACAAGCCTCAACCGCCTGTACATGTGTGATCTTGTTCCCCGCAAATTCAATTGCAATATCTACACCCTCACCGCCGGTCAGTTCCTTTACAGCCTTAACTGCATCCACCTTCATGCCGTTAATACCGTCCGTTGCCCCAAGCTCTTTTGCAAGCCTAAGTTTCTCATCTGCAACATCCACGGCGATAACCCTGGTACATCCAAGCTCCCTCAACCACTGAACACAGAGATAGCCAATGGCTCCCAGCCCGAATACGGCAGCCGATTTGCCGGCTTCCATCCTGACTTTGCGCACCGCATGGAGTGCTACGGAGATCGGATCTGTGAGAGCGCCCATCTCATAGCTTACATTCTGCGGCAGCTTAAGGCAGTTCTCAGATTCAACAACAATATATTCCGCCATTGCCCCATCTCTTCTGGAACCATAATAATCATAATGGTCACACAGATGAGACTGGCCGACTTTACAAAACTGGCACGTACCGCATGGAATCAGCGGCATCACGGATACCCTGTCACCCGGCTTCAAATTGCCGCGCACATTCGTGCCGCATTCTACAATCTGTCCGGAAAACTCATGTCCGATCGTGGTAGGAAAGTGATAGGTCCCTTTCACCATAACCCGCGGAATATCTGAGCCGCACACTCCGCAGCTTTTTACCTTTATCAATACCTGCGTATCTTTCTCGATCTGCGGAATGTCAACTTCCACACAACGGATATCCTTTGGCGCAAACAAGCGTACCGCTCTCATTTTTTGTGCCATATTATCGCCTCCTTAATGAACTTTTGATACATATATAGTAAATTATGTTCCTATATAGATATTAGCATTTCCTACCGCCAATGTCAATCCCGAAATTATATGTATCCTATCCATCTTCCCGCATCATTTTTTTCAAACTTTTATATAATCTAAGATATTTTTTAAACACTTCTTCATATTGCCGATGTGCATCCATGTCAGGAGATATTGTAGAGTCCTCCACTACCATAACATCTGCTGCCTCTTCAAATGTATCGTAGTGTCTCCCTCTTGCTGCTGCCACAACACAACAGCCTAATACTCCTGCCTGACTCTCTCTCGTGACAACAATTGGCTTCCCTGTCACATCCGAAATAATCTGAAGCCATCCTCTGTCCTTGGTAACTCCGCCGCACGCCACAATCACGTCAATGCTGCAGCCCTGCTCCTCAAAATTCTTTACAATATTATGTGTGCCAAATGCAACCGACTCCAGGATCGCCCTATATATATGCTTCCATGTATGCTTCATTGTAAGTCCGTAGATAACTCCCTTTGAATAGGAATCTTTATAAGGTGTACGATTTCCCTGGAAATAATCCAGTACAACCAATCCCTCCGCACCGATATCCGTATCTTTTACGCACTCCATCAACTTTGCATAGACATTATCTTTTGTCCCCTCGATATGGAAATTTTTACGGAACCAGTTCACTAAGCCCGATGCCGATATCTGTCCTCCCTCCAATAGCCACATATTATCAATAATAGCGCTGTCATAAGGCCCCCAGACACCTTTAATATCCGGTTTGTCTTTAACCAGACACAAATGCACAAAGCTCGTTCCCATAGTAACCGCCAGTTTCTTCTCCCTGATCGCATTCAAACCAAACATTGCCATATGTGCGTCTATACAGCCCTGGACAATTTTCATCTTAGGGCTAATACCGAATTTCTCTGCAAGCTTCTCGGATATATACCCGACCTCCTGCCCTATTTTAATCACATTGGTAATCAGTTTATCTTCATAATCCTCCAAACCGATCTTTTCAAAATATTCTCTGCTGAATCCTCCTTCCTCAAGGACATAGTTCCACTTACATGTCGTATTACATATGGATGCCGCCAGATTTCCAGATAATTTATAATTAATCCAATCCAACTGTTCTATAATCTTCCAGCACGAATCATATAGTTCTCTGCGTTCTCTCTTAATCCAAAGGACCTTAGGAATCAGCCATTCCGCCGACACCTCTTCTCCGCAATATTTCAGCCGTTCATACTTGCCCTGGTTAATCTCCTCAGCTATATCTTTACTGCGGATATCCATCCACATCATAGCATTCCCCATTGGCACTCCATCCCTATCCACCACTACAGCCGTGGAAGATGTGGCACAAACCGCACAGGCAGTCATAGCCTCCTTCTGTCCGTCATCCAGATCCCCGCAGCATTCGCCAAATGTTTCCAGAATTCCTTCCCACCATACATTAGGATCCTGTTCTGCCCATCCCGGTGCAGGATATTCTGTATCCCATTTTTTCTCATGGACGGTAAGAACTCTCCCATTTTCATCCACGATTCCTATCCGAACTCCTTGCGTCCCCGTATCAATCCCCGCAAACAATTTCTTCATACTTGCCTCCTACTCTAATACAAAAAAGGAGCAGACTGTACTTCTGCCCCTTTCATTCCCGCCGGCAACGAGCCAAGCGGGCATGCTTGCATGCACATTTGGCGGCTGCAGCGGGCGCTTGCCGCTAAATTGTAACAAATATCTCCTTAGCTGACATATCAACAGAAAACAAATCATTGTGATATACCCGTTCCGGCAACACAATCAGAACATTTACTTCGTTGTTATGCAATGGAAGCGGCATATAATGCCATACTCCAGGATTAAGCTGAATAATTACATTCTTCGGAACAATGAATGCTTCCACCTCTTTTTCTGACGGCTCTTGTGAACTTCCCGCCTTTGCAAGAAAAAGAACCGCATCGTCATCCAATGGCATCATCACCTCCGATGCATAATTATGATACTCCAATGCCTGTAAACGAAATCTTTCATCCTTCTTAACAGAAAGCGTCGATATACCCAGAACCGGGGCTTGTGTTGCATATCTTACACAGTCCCGATAGAATGTAAATGCATCGGAACCAAAACCAGCCCTGCTCTTATCCAGCATATCGCCAAAATGCCCGTATTCTGCAAATCCATCTTTTGTAAGATACTTTACTTTTATCTCCATGATCATCCCTCCCCAATTCATTAAGGTCTGATAATAACCTTGAGCGAACCCTCGCCCTTTGAGTTCTGCTCGAAGGCATCCTGCCAGTGATCCAGATCAAAGGAATGCGTCACAACTCCGTCGGTATAGATTGTATTATCTGCAATCCATTCGGTTACGACATCAAAACAGTATGGCCCTAAGTGAGATCCCAAAAGATCAAGTTCTTTCCCATCACCAATCACAGACCAGTCCACAGATACTTTCTGCCCAAATACGCTGAATTCAATGAATCTGCCTAATTTCCGGATCGAATCTAACCCCTGCTGAACACTGGACGGATGGCCTGTTGCCTCTACATAGATATCGCACCCATAACCCTTTGTAAGCTTTTTCACCTCTTCTTCGATATTGCATTTAGACGGGTTCAAGATTATATCTGCACCAAATTTCTTCGCAATCTCCAACCTGCTGTCAATCATATCAACAGCAACCAGAGTCTTTGGATTCCGCAGCCGCGCATAATTAACCATGGCCAGCCCAAGTGTTCCTACCCCAGAGATTACCACAACATCTGTATTTGTAATCTGCGCTCTGTCAATCGCATGCTTTGCACAGCTATATGGCTCGATCAGAATCGCTTTCTCCAGTTCCAGATCCTTTGGAATCTGATAAATTCTCGTCTTGGCAGGTAAAACCATGTACTCCGCCATTGCACCATTCACATGCTCACGGAATCCAAATATATCCGCTTTATCACACATCCAATATTTTCCCGTCTGACAGAACATGCATTCTCCACAAGGAACAATCTGCTCTCCTGTAACACGGTCCCCTATCTTAACATCTCCCTGGTAATGATCACTTAACTCAACAACTTCTCCTATAAACTCATGTCCGGGAATAAACGGGGTTTTTACCCAGGGTTCTGTCGTTCCGTCTCCCCAATATCCTTCGGCACCATGCCAATTCTTAATATCACTTGCACAGACTCCACACGCTTCTACCCGGATCAATACTTCTCCATCTTTTAGATCTGGCACCGGATACGCTTCTTCAAGCACATATTTTCCTTTTTCATAAACTACCAATGCCTTCATTGATTTCACTTTTTTCGCCATTTCCATACCTCCATTAACCAACATAATTATATAGTTTCACTCTTTCTTGTCGTAAATTCCTGAAGCAATACAGATAATACAATAATAACACCCTTAATAATATCCTGCGGATATGCCGGAACCGCCAACAGATTCATAATGTTACTGATAAATGCCAGTACAAAGACACCGACTACCGTTTTCAGCACGGAACCCCGCCCTCCATTCAGGCTGGCACCTCCGATTACACATGCCGCTATAGCGTCTAATTCCAACCCTTCTCCTATAATGGGGGTTCCGATTGCGGTTCTGGAGGAAGCAATGATACCTGCAAGTCCTGAACACACACCAGATATTGCATAGACGGATAATTTATACCATTTGGTAGGAATACCCGCCAGCCTTACCGAAGTCTCGTTACTTCCTATCGCAATAACAATTCTTCCAAACGCTGTATATCTTAAAATGCAGAAAAAAATGATCACTACGACCAGTGCAAGGATCGCGAGCCACGGAAGAACTCCTCCAAGTTTGGCAACTCCAAGCCTGCCGATCGTATTCGCCGGAGTCTGCACCGGCTGTCCATTAGAAACAACATATGCTACTCCCCGCGCAATTGTCATCATTGCCAATGACGCCACAAACGGAGCCATATTCGTAAATGCCACGAAAAACCCTGTAACTGCACCGCAGATCAATCCGCATACAAGGGGCAGCAATATTGCACCTATCATCCCCAACTCTTTTGTCGTCAGTGCATAAGCAACCATTACACTTCCAAGAGCCAGAATAGATCCGACAGACAGATCGATCCCACCCGTTAAAATAACATACAGCATACCCATACACACGATAATGGTTCCTGAATACTGCCTTAACAAGTTGGTAATATTCTGCACCGTAAAAAAGTCCGGAGATATGATCGCACAGATGATCAGCAACAATAACAGCATTATGTATGTATTATTATCAATTAAAATTTTTCCGATTTTATTCTTACTACTCTTCATGAACATTAACTCCCATCGAATACCTGATTAATTTCTCTTCTCCTAGTTCTGACTTATTCAATTCTCCGACAACCTTACCTTGTCTCATAATCAAAGTTCTGTCACACATCCCGATAATTTCTGTCATTTCAGAAGAAATCATTACAATTGCGACTCCTTGTTCTGCCAGGTCATTAATATTTTTATAAATCTCTACTTTTGCTCCGACATCAACCCCTCTGGTTGGTTCATCCAGAATGATACATTTGCAGTCTGCCACAAGCCATTTGGCAAGAGCAACCTTCTGCTGATTCCCGCCTGATAAACTAGATGTATGGTCTTCCATCGAATTATACTTCGTAGCCAATTGTTCCAGGACATCTCTTGTAAGTTCTTTATCCTTTTTCTCACTGATCACTCCCAAGAGTCTGATGATCTTCTTCAGAGAAGACAACGTCGTATTTATTCTGATACTCTGTTCCAGTAGTACGCCTTGCTGCTTTCTGTCTTCCGGTAGCAGTCCAAGCCCCTTTCTTACGGCCTGTTTCGGAGACTTAAAATTCACTTTCTCTCCCATGAATATGATCTCTCCGGATTCCTTCCGGTCAGCTCCAAAGATCAGACGCATAGTTTCTGTTCTTCCGGCCCCCACCAAGCCGCTGATTCCAAGTACCTCTCCTGCACGGACAGCAAACGAAACATTCTGTACTTGCTTCCCCCGGTTTAAATTCTTAACCTCCAGTACAGTTTCTCCTATCTTTGCATCTCTGGGCGGAAAAAGTGTAGACATATCACGTCCCACCATCAGATTCACCAACTGATGCTTATCTATCTCCTCCGTACCTACTTCTTTGACAAATGTTCCATCTTTTAATACGGTAATACGGTCACAGATCTGGAAGATCTCTTCTAATCTATGAGAGATATAGATAATACTTACGCCGTCTTTTTTCAGCTTTTCTATTAGTAGAAACAATTTCTCTATCTCGGAAAATGTCAATACGGCTGTAGGTTCATCTAACACCAATATTCTGGCATTGCGGGTCAGATTCTTGCAGATCTCCACCACCTGCTGATAGGCTACCGACAGGCTTTCAACCGTTGCTTTTGCTTTAATTTCTTCAAAGCCTAACTGCTTCAGTATCTCTTCAGCTTTTCGGTTCAGTTCCTTCCAATTAATAAATTTATTTTTTTCAGAGAGCCTGTCAATAAAAATATTTTCTGCAACAGTAAGATGCGGTGCCAGCATAAATTCCTGATAAATCGTTGCTACCCCTAATTCTTTCGCTTCTCTGGGGGATGATATCTTTTCCTCCTTGCCATCTATGAAGATCGTTCCTTCATCCCGCCCAAAAGCACCGGACAATATCTTCATAAGAGTAGACTTACCTGCACCATTTTCCCCCACCAGTGCATGAACCTCACCGGGCTTAACCCTCAATGACACATCATTCAAAGCCAGAACTCCGCCAAACCTTTTGACAATATTCTTCATTTCCACTCTATATTCATTCGCCATGGTTCCAACTCCTTGTATACTTTCATGTTTTTTTAAAGGGGATGTTTGATATAGAAACATCCCCTTCTAAAACATTTATTTTACTAATTCTGCTGCCAGAACTTAGAATGCATTATCCGGATTATAGTATTCTGCCGCATTTTCTACTGTATAACATAATGCCGGTGTACGAGTAACATCTTCATAGTCGTCCGCAGTCTTCCCATTCTCAAGAACATCAACTGCAATCTCTAACGTCATCTTTGATACGGTTGCAGGGCTATTGTCTCCTGTTGCCATATAATCCGTACCGTCTGCAATTAATTTTAAAGCTTCTTTCTGACCGTCTGCTGCAGCAGCCAGTTTAATACCAGACATATTCGCATTCTCAATCGCAGTCATTGCTCCAAGAAGCATATTATCATTCTCGCCAAGAACTAAATTAATATCCTTATTGGCAACCAGTAAGTCTTCCATTGCCGGAAGGCCTTCGTCAGCAGTCCAGTTTCCCCAGCCCTGGCCATTAATCGCAAAATCTGCTTCTTCATGATATGCTTTTCCTTTATCAATCAAAGTCTGCTCCATCTCTCTTGCCTGTTCCCAAGCTTCATCTTCAGAACATCCTGTTCTCTGCTCGATAATCCCGCACATCAAACCAGTACGTCTTTCCTGTGAAACCACTGCTCCTTTTACACCTGACAGGAGAACAGATACGATCGGTTCGTCACCAAAAGTTTCTGCTGTATATAATCCAACAGCACGTCCATTTCTCTCATTGTCTGAACATACGATAGTAATACATTCAGCCGAAGAATCAGGTGCATTGTCTACAGCAATAACCGGAATTCCTGCTTCCGCCGCATTAGCTATAGACTGCAGACACGCTTCAGAATCAATCGGATTTATAATGATCAGATCATATCCCTGACTGACAAATGTCTCCATATTCTCCATCTCTTTATTGATATCTTCATCAGCATCTAAGCTCGCATATTTCCATCCCAGTGCCTCTACTTCCTCTTTCAGAGCCGCATCCAATGCAACAAAATAAGGATTATTCAATGTCTTATTCGCATATCCCACTTTGAAAGTTTTGCTCTCTTCTTCCTTCTTGGCATCCCCTGTGCCATTACTGCCTGAATTCCCTGAGGAATCGGACTTGCCCGAGCATCCTGCAGCTAATACACCCAACATCACAACTACCAATACAGCACTCATCAGCTTTCTCATTTTTTTCATTCTTTGCTCCTCCTTGTTTAATTGGCAATGCATGCATTTGTTTCTTCTCATGCTAATTTTTCCATGAGTAACATATGTTCATATATGAATAACTTTTGTAATCAAATCTTATCATATTTAGTTCCTTTTGTCAACACAAACAAATAATTTACTTTTTTTTTGCTATTTTTATATATTTTACCCATTGCATATTCATCCCCTCATCTTTTATTCAGTTTTAAATGCTAACATACAATCACTGCATATGCTACATATATACCCGTGTAAATATCTGGTAAATCAACAGAAGGACACTCTCAAAAAGCACACAAAAAAAGTGCAAGTTTGTCTAACCTGCACTTCATTCTCAAACCTATTTACCCTGTTCTTACTCAAAAATCGCCGGACAAACTTCTTTCATTGCCTCTGCAGTGACTTCGTTTGTCACAAAAACATTAACAGCCCCTCCTTTTAAAGCCCCCAGGATACTTTCCACCTTGCTTTCACCAATTGCGATTCCAATCCGGGTCTCCATACCTTTAATCCTGTCATATGGTACTGCAACCGTCCTGGAATCCAAATGTGCATCACATATCTCACCTTCCGAGTTAATGATATGGGTACATACATCCCCCACTGCCCCTCGCTGAGACAGTTGTTCCATCTCTTCTGCTTTCAGATAACCTGCTCTGGCTAACGCGCACTGTCCGCCAAATTTTCCCATCGTCACGATTGCAATATTAACCTGCTCCGCATATTTTAATACTTCCTGCATTGTGTGTTCATTCTCTATCACACTTTTCACTTGCTCGTTATCAACGATCGCAGGAAACGGCAGAATATAACTGGCACTATTCAACATAACCACAAATTCTTTCGATATCTCTGCCACATATACATTACGCTTTATGTTGCTGATTCCCCCGCACATCTGCACCGCTACAATATTCTTAAGATCTTCCCTCTTTCGCAATGCCTTTGCACATTCATACACCGTCTCTCCCCACGAGAATCCTATGACATCTCCGCTTTTTATAATGGAATCTAAATATCTCGCTGCCGCTTCCCCAACCTGCTGCAATGGACTCACATCATCTACCTTGGGCACAACAATTACTTTATTAAGCCCAAAATATTTCCTGATCTGCCTCTCTACCCGGCTCTCCGTCATAATCGGATCTCGAATCTCAATTTTGACAATTCCCATCCTCTTTGCCTCATTAAGCAGTTTAGAAATATAAGGACGGGATAAATTAACTTTCTTTGCAATATCGTTCTGGCTAAAATTATGTTCATAATACAAGCGAGCCACCTGGACAAGCAACTCTGTTTTCTGGATATCCTTTCTCATATCGGTACTCATTTTTAATTATCCTGCCATTCTTCATTTTTTTAATATTGCCTTTCAACCCACATTTTGCACATATATCATCTTATCAGCATATTAGATTCTTGTCAATAATTACTAATTTGCCTTATTTATAAAAGAAGTGCCAAAAACAAGGAGTTTCTGACACCTCTATAGTTTATATTAATTATTTGCAAGATCTTGTATTCGTTTATAGAAATCATGGAGTTCAATTACATATTTTTTATATAGTTCCATATATTTATGGTATTTTCTACCATTTTCCGCATTGGGTAAATATTCTTTCTGTATACTGATATATTTCTTGGCCGTCTCCTTTAGATCACCAAAGACACCAATCGCATTTCCCGCCAGGATGGATACACCCCACATTGCAACATCTTCTCTATTCAATACCGCATATTTCTTATTCTGAACATCTGCACTGAGCTGCGTCCACACCGGAGATTTTGCACCGCCGCCGATAATTTTTACCAAGTCAATATCATACTCTGGATATAATCTTTCTATGCTTTCTAAGCAAAGAGTAAAATCATAAGTAAAGCTTTCAATCAATGCCTTATAGAAATGTGCTTTACTGTGGCTCCAGTCATACCCCATCCACATCCCGCGAAGCGCCCCGTCTGACGGCATTGAATTTCCGCCCAGAAGTCCGATCGCCATAAGTCCGTCACATCCGGGTCCAATATCCGCCATTTCTTTTTCCATCTGTGCAAACATCTCTTTCGTACTAAGCCCTTCTCGCTTGACAAATGTGTTCATAAACCAGTCCAGAGTAATTCCGGAACCCGCCACGAAATGTGTCGCATAAAAATCTCCCGGAATTGCTGATGGCAGTACATCTAATCTTCTTTCCTGCATATCCGGCCGATACTCCGGCACACACGTACTAACCTCGCCGTATGAAGACGCTTCAAAAATTGTATCTCCATAGTCTACAATTCCTGCTCCAAGACATCCTGCAACCTTATCTCCGGCTCCGGATACCAGTGGTATACCCGCAGTAAGCCCTACTTCCGCAGCCATTTTGGCATTAAGATGCGCACATATATGATTAGAATTAACAATCTGAGGCAAATACTTTTGATCCAGTTTAATTGACTCGCAGATTTCATCAGACCATCTGTCATTCTGTACATCTGCAAGTCCTGTCCATTCCGTAAAAGAACGATCCAGCACGGCATCCTCTACCGATATGTCCCCTAATTTTCCAATCACATATCCACTAATCATCAGATATTTTGCTATCTTCTTACTCTCATCCGGGAATTCACTCCGAAACCACTCTAATTTAGGTGCCATCTGTGGAAAATTAGTCCCACCAACCCGCAGAAAAGTATCCTTAAGTTCCTTCATCTGCCGTTCTGCATATGGCATATATCGACTATCCAAAGAACAGGACCATGTAGTAATGTCATTCCATTCTTTATCCACCCCCATAAATCCCGACATCTGACCGGTAAAAGAAATTGCCTCAATATTTTTTCTTCTGTCTCCCAGAATATCTCCTGTCTTTTTCATACAAGCTAAAACAGAGGCAAAAAGCTCTTCTCCTTTCTGTATGAAAACTCCCGGACCTGGTCTGTAATCCTTTACAGGTTCCATCTCAATTGCAATACATTTGCTTTCTGTATCATAAACACCTGTCTTAATAAAGCTTGTTCCCAAATCAACTGCCATCAACAATGTTTCGCTCATATTCCTGTCCTTTTCCTTTCTTCTTATCTTCTATTGATCCGATCCGTAAGTAATACCCCATTTTCTTCTGGTCAGCTCGATCAATTCCCCAATGTCCTCTGATTCTTTCCAGGTAAAATAAGGACACTCTTTACTTCCATCTTTCAAACAATCCTGTACCGCCTGAATCTCATACTGGAATCCGGTAGACAAATAGTTTTCCTGAATTTCCTCCTTTTTTCCGGTATTTAAAATCAGAGTTGCCGTAGTTGGATGCCAGAACTCTGGTCCAATAATAATCCTGCCTTTTTCCCCGACAATCTCTGTATCCGGCGTTGAAATCTGGTTAAATGCACCGCTCAAAAGTGCCGATCTCCCTTCCGGATAAGTCAACAGCATTTGAAAACTCTCGTCAACCTCACCATTAAATTTCATATTAGAATAAACTTTTTCCGGCCCTTCCGGGAATACCATATATGCCATTGCCAACGAATAAATACCCACATCGCGAAGGGCTCCCGCCGCATATTGAACGCCTGCTTTCCATGGCTGCCAGTCTTCCACCTCTGGCTTGATATCAAATGCTGCCCGAACCGTTAATGGTCTGCCAATTCTGCCTTCTTCTATCCACCTTCTTGCCTGCATCACCGCCGGGAAACACCGTGTCCACATTCCTTCCATTAAAAACAAATCTTTTTCTTTCGCCTTTGCCAATACCTGTTTCAATTGTGCCTGATTATCTACCATCGGCTTTTCGCTCAAAAGCGGTATCCCTGCCTCTAAGATTGTCATGATATATGAATAATGAACAGAATTTGGAATTGCCAGATAAACCACATCCACTGGCTCTGCATCTAACATCTGCTGCAAATCGGTATAAACATTTGTACATCCATACTTCTCCGCAAATTTTTTACCAGATACTACCGTTCTCGAAACCACCGCCCGCAGAACAGCATCTTTTACAATCTGCAAGCCTTTCGCAAATTCATTTGCAATATACCCTGTTCCTATAATTGCCCATTTTGTCAGTTTCATACTCTTACTCCCTGTCCCATTAAAAAGGCGCTGCAAAATAACCTCGTTACCCTGCAGCACCCTTCCATCATTTACAAAATTCTATATTTAATTATGCAGGATTCTAATATGTATTTCCGTCATACTGGTCAAGATTATCTTCTGTAATATTATCACCGCTTACATAGTAATGACTTGCAACCTGATCCTCTTTTCCATCCCAGATCAATTCTGCACATTCAACTGCTTTATTCGCAATCGTCTTGGGGAACTGTACCGGCGAGCAAAGGATCTGGCCTTCCTTGATCATATCAATATCATTCTGCGCTCCGTCAATATCGACAACTGCAATTTTGCCTTCTAAACCGGCTGCCTTGATTGCCGCTGCCGCACCCTGTGCGGTGGGAGAATTGATGGCGAATACTCCCTTGACGTCCGGATAAGTCTGAAGGAAGGATTCCATAATGCTCTGTGCATCTTCTACAACACCAAACGCATCCTGATCTGCCACAATTTTGACATCCGGATAAGATGTTTCGATAACTTCCTCAAGTCCTTCTACACGTTCACGTACCGCCTGAAGTGTTGACCAATTGATAACGACAATCTCTCCTTCCCCATCAATTGCTTCGCATAGAGTTTCTGCCGCCATCTTTCCCATAGCCACATTATCAGATTCTACGATAGACGCGATCAAATCCTTGTCCTCTACGTTAGAATCAATTGCTATTACAGGAATCCCAGCTCTTTCCGCTTCCTGCAAAGCAGGTTTGATACCATCTTTGTCAAGTGCATCTACAAAAATAATATCCACACCTCTGGCCACCATTGCAATAATATCCTCTACCTGAGTATTAATGTCATTTGCCGGGTCTGGTGCAAGTACTTCTGCTTCTACCCCTCCCTTTTTCAATGTTTCCTTCACGCCTTCGATCTCCGCAAGGAAAAAGGCATTCGCATGTGTCTGCACAGATACACCAATCGTTTTTCCTTCGCTAAGCTTTGTCGCTGCGTACGGAAGCCCATCTTCTGCCTCAAGAGGATCAACATATACCACCTCTTCCCCTGCTTCCTCCGCCTCTTCTGTTCCTCCTTCTTCTTCTGTTGCCTTTTCAGTCGTTCCGGCAGAATCCTCACTGCCCGAGTCAGATGAGCCTGATCCCGAACAACCCATCACCATCGCAGCAACCAATGCAGTTGCCAGAAGTACACTTACTACCTTTTTTCTCATTTTCTTTTCCTCCTTTTGCTATCTATCATAATTTCATTTCGAAATTACAATCTCTTTTATTTCTTCTTTACCTGAATATCGATAAATACTGCTCCTAAAACCACTGCTCCCTGACATACATATTGCCAATAGAATGGAACATTCATAAAATTCAAGCCACTGGTTAACAGATCCATGATCAAAGCTCCTATAAAAGTAGCTCCTATCCTTCCAACACCTCCAGTCATACTGGTTCCGCCTACAACCGCTGCTGCAATTGCGGTAAGTTCAGAACCTTGTCCCAGAGTAGGCTGTCCACTGTAAAGTTTGGAACATGAAATAACTCCATAAATACCATAAAGAAAACCTGCAAAGGTATAAACAATCCAAATTACCTTCCGGCTATTAATCCCAGAAAACTTTGCCGCCTCAGCATTTCCGCCAATAGCATAAATGGAACGTCCAAATTTAGTTTTGTTCAAAAGTACATATGTAATCGCTAAAATCACCGCTGCATAAATAATCGGATAAGGAATTGTATCAAACAGGTAACCATTTCCAATCTCACCAAAATCTCCTGAAATACGGATCGGTGTACCTGCTGAACATGTATAGGCAATTCCACGGCCTATATTCATGATTCCCAATGTTACAATAAATGGCGGAATCTTTGTATTTGCAACAATTCCTCCGTTAACTGCACCAAATACAGTCGCAATCAGAACCCCTATCAAAAGTGCCGCTGCCGGATGGAGCCCATTTGCGATCAAAAGTGCACAATATGTGCTCGCACAAGCCATCAATGCACCCACCGACAGATCAATACCGCCGGTAATAATAACCAATGTAACACCAAACGCGGCAATACTGTCTAAACTGGTTAACCGCAATATATTAATCAGGTTGGCCCTACCCCAAAATTTAAACTCTGTTAAGACCCCAAATACCAGAAAAATCCCCAGCGCACCTGCCAAAATACCTTTATTCAGATACAAATATTTCATGATCGGATTTGTCGGAACCTCTCTGGAAATCTTATTTTTTTTCGTTGACATTTTCAGCACCTCCCGTAGCATACTTCAAAACTAATTCCTCTGACAATTCGCTCTTGTCCAACTCTCCGGTTTTCTTACCTTCATGCATCGTAATAACCCGCGTAGAGAGATTCAGGATTTCAGGCAATTCTGAAGAGATAAATATGATTCCCACTCCTTCTTCTGCTAACTGCGTAATCAGTTTATATATTTCAAACTTCGCACCCACATCAATTCCCCGTGTAGGCTCATCCAAAATCAATATCTTCGGTTTGGTTGCCAGACATTTCGCCAAGACAACTTTCTGTTGGTTGCCTCCAGAGAGCTGACCGGTAACATGCGCTTCGGAAGTTGCTTTCGTGCGAAGCTTACTCATATACTCTTCTACTATTGCTTTTTCCTGTCTTTTATCCGTCTTGATTCCATGAATCAATCTGTCAAGAATTGTCAAAACCGTATTGAATCGTATATCCTGAATCAATACAAGCCCTTGTTCCTTCCTGTTTTCCGGAGCCAGAATAATACCTGCGTCAATCGCTTCTTTGGGTTTGGTTATCTTCAATTCTTGCCCTTCCATATAGATCCGGAAAGAAGCTCCTCTATCTATACCAAACAGATAACGCATGATCTCTGTTCTGCCGCTTCCCACAAGCCCATAAAATCCCAGGATCTCCCCCTGATGCAATGTGAATGAAACATCCTTCAGAAACTTCCCATCATCAAGGCGTTCTACTTTCAGAAGTTCCTTCCCTTTTGTCAAATTCACCTCAGGATATACATCCTTCATTTCACGTCCAACCATCAAGCGGATAACATCATCATAAGACACCTCACCAATATCCCTCGTTGTAATATACTGGCCATCCCGAAATACGGTAATTCGGTCTGATATCTGAAATACTTCATCCATACGGTGGGAAATGTAAATAATTGCTACTCCTTGATTCCGGAGTTTTTTTACAAATTCTAAAAGCTGAACCGTCTCGCGTTCTGTCAGGGACGCCGTTGGCTCGTCCATAATCAATATCTTACTATCTACAGACAGCGCTCTTGCAATTTCAACCATCTGCTGCTGCGCTACTGTCAGGCTTGCCGGATAAGCACGCACACTTATAACATCCTGTACTCCCAACCTTTCCAACACCTTATAAGCATCTTCCTCCAACTTCTTGTCATCCACAAATCCAGTCTTTTTAGAAGGCATTCTGCCAAGATAAATATTCTCGGCCACTGTCATATACGGAACTAAACTCAACTCCTGATGTATAACGGAAATACCTAACTCTTTCGCATCGCTTACCTTTTCTATCTTTACTTCTTTCCCGCTAATAAAAATCTGACCTTCTGTCGGATCATAAATGCCAGCCAGGATTTTGATCATAGTTGATTTTCCGGCCCCATTTTCTCCAAGGAGTGAATGGATCTCTCCTTTTCTTAAGTTAAATTGGATTTTGTCCAAAGCTTTTACACCGGAAAAATGTTTAGAAATATCCTTCATTTCCAAAATAGTTTCCATATTCATACCTCAAACATTTGTTTTTCTCTGTCATCTATAACACAGGCTTTACTACAACTTTCATTACATTCTCATCACGTATAGCAATAAAACCTTTTTCAATGTCACTCAACGCATATACTCTCGAAACATATTTCTCCAAATCCAATTTCTTCTGCTGAATGTAAGCCAAGATCTGCTTCATTAATCGGGGAGTAGTCGCATGTACTCCATGAACCGATAATTCATTATAATGGATCATATTACTGTCCAGAAAACCCTTACTTTCTCCCGCAATTCCTCCAAACAAACTGATTCTTCCCATCTTGGCCGCTATCATCTGAGCTTCTGTATGTACACTTGGAACAGACAGTGCAGTAATTATAACGTCTGCCCCTCTTCCTTCCGTCAGCTTCATGACTTCCTCTACCGTATTTTGTTCTGACGGGTTAATCATAATAATGTCAGGAATCATCTTCTGTGCAATTTCTGCCCTTGACTTCGCAATCTCTACCATTATAATTTTTTTAGCACCTGCAAGCCTTGCAAGCTCAGCGTGAACGCAGCCTATATATCCGCTTCCGTAGATCACTACCGTATCTTTTTCAGTTATTCTCAGATATGTCTGTGCGTTCAGCGCACAAGCTGCCGGTTCCGAGAGAACCGCTGCCATATCAGAGATACCATCCGATATCTTAATGACATTCCCCATCTTAACAGCCTGACCGGGGATCTCCATATATTCCGAAAATGCGCCTTCATATTGATAACCAATCGTAGTCAGAGAGTTGCACATATTCGTGTTACCCTGCTTACAGGTCCAGCATTCTCCGCATCCGATAGCCGGTGCCACCGTCACCCTGTCGCCTTCTTTAATCTCCCCTTTTACATTCTCCCCCACATGCACAACTGTACCCACAACTTCATGACCTAATGTCTTAGGCACATCGATCTTATCGCTTCCTTTCATGAAGGTCCTGAAGTCTGTTCCGCAGATAGAAGCACATATTACTTTGATGATCATATTATCGCCACTTGCCTTCGGTTCCTTTTTTTGTACCACACACATCTTTTTTTCCTTATTCAACTCAAACGCTATCATATCATCCTCCCACTTTCTGTTTATATCAGTTCATAATTATTTTAGGAACATATTCTACTATATTAGTATAATATGTTCCTATATTATCATCTTTATTTCCTTCTGTCAATATAATTGCACAAAAAATACAGAAAAAGTGGTGCAAATTCTAACAATCTGCACCACTTTCACCATATTCTATCAATATTATTTTGCTTTGCAATTCCTAAACTACTGATGGTAACGCGTCCACTTCCATTCTATCTGCAAACGAATTGAATAAAATAACAAAATGTTCCACAAATTCTTCTATCTTATTCTGATACTCACTGCACCAAAAAGAAAATAAAATATTCTCATCCCCTAATGTCGATACTGTTTGTATAAACCACTGTTTAAAATCTGCAGTTGTATACTGATCAGCCTCTAACGGCCAATTATTGAAGCATATATCATAATTAAATCCTACAACATTTGAGTGAGAGGATTGGAATCGTAAAAAAATCGAATGATCTTTCAAAAGTTCAAATATATCTTTTTCTATCATTAACGGCAAGAACAGGAAGTTCCCGGCTTCTTCTATAGCTCGGGCTTTTGCTCTATATTCTGATTTGTTTGGCACATCACCATCAAGAACAATTATATTATTACAAAATTCCGGAACCTTTTTTTCAACCAACTGCACATAATTTGTCCAACCCAAATTTATGTCAATAAATGTCATAAACAAATCCAAATTAAGAGATAATGCATTTGATAGTACATATTGCAAAAAAGAAATTGCCCGAGCATCTTCACAATATATATTTATTTTATTTTCTCCCATGGGAATAGTAAGATTAATATCGTTAAGAATTCTATTTAATTCGTCTGTAGTCGATATATTTTTAGACATGATATTTCTCCTGCCCTCCTCATCATAATAGGGTTCTAAATACACTATAGAACTATCGTATGCATATAGAGGAAGATTTATACCCCTTTCCTGGCGCTCTTTCCGGGAGTATTTATTAACACATTTCAGAATAACCGGCGAATGTGTTGTAAAAATAATTTGAATTCGATACTCACCAGCAGCTTTCCATAGATACTCCACCAACTTCCCTTGCGAAAATCCATACAAGGTAGCATCCAATTCATCTATCAACAATATTCCGCCTTTATAGTCACGCCCATACTGCTCTTTTAAACGTTTAAATGATAATATAGCCAAAATAATTTTAATTATATTTCCTTCACCTGCGGAATTAGTAAAAATATCATGTGTGTTATCACTCACTCCTGCAAATATTTTTGAAGAAGTTCCTTTTTCAAAGCCTATTTCCGGATCACCGTCCATACTTTGAATAGATAAAATGGTTCTATAATTCGCAATACAATATCGCAATTCATCTTGAGTAAGATTCAATGCCATTGCCTGAGTTTTCCCCGTTTCACCAATAGGAAATAATCGACTTAAACTCAAAAAGTAAACTGGCAGTTGAATATATCCTGCTCCTTTGGCACGACTTTCAGCATTCCAAAATCTCAACGATGGAATCCGCCCACTTTGTCTCCTCGCTATACTTTCAACCGAAAAATAATCCTTTTCATAAATTCCATTATGTAAATTTAATTTCCATCTATGTTCTCCAATCACATCATACTGAGGCGAAATTTTAAATTTCTCTCGAAACTGTGAGCGGAAATTATATCCGTCAATTGTTTTACAACCATACATCGGATGTGTTTTTGAAGAAATAGTAAATGGTTGTCCAATTATTCCCAAAACTGTTGTTTTTTGCGTTGCATTTCTACCTGAAATTACAGTAATACGCTTCCCCAAAGCAAATGATACATCTTCAAATGCACGGAATTTTTCTATTTCAATGCTTCTGACAATCATACATACCTCCTATACACATTCCTGTAGTTCTATATTAATTTTATGTTCTGATAATTGTTGTTTTGTAGGACATAAGAGGTTATTAGAACAAATTAATAATTCTGAAGCCCTTCCTTTATTTGCAGCACTATAAATCAAATCAAATTTTTGAATCTTAAAATTCGAATAAATACTCTCAATCTCTGGAACATCATCATAAGTCATAACCCAAGGCGCAGTAATATTATCGCTTATAACATCATGGATTTTCTTATGATCCGCAGGTGTAAGAAAATTTTTATATAATTTCTGACCCTTATTATAATATGGTGGATCAAAATAAATAAAAATATTATCTCCAAACCGTGGAATATAATTTTTTAATAAACTTATAATATCCTTATTATAAACATTAATATGGCTTCTATATTGAGAAATCGTTTTAATTTTTGTAATCAAAGCGTCCCTCTTGAAACGAACATCTAATTTCCACTCGCCAGCTTGCGAATAACCGCCGATAGGACCGGCTGTTAAAATCCCCGAACGATTTGTTCTGTTTAGAAATAACGTCGCAAATGCTAAATCTAAGGAATATGATGACTGAGATAAATAAATTGCTTTTTGTCTATGCCATTCATCTATAGTTATTGGAGTATCCTCTATTTTTCCTATCAATTTATCAGGCTCTTGTTTTATTGCTCGCCAGAACGAATAAATTGCTTTATCAAAGTCATTAATAACTATATTGTCCACTTTACCATTTAGCAAAAGAGACAAAGCAACACCCGCCCCGCCTGCAAACGGTTCAACATATGTACAATTGGACTTGCCCGCATTTTTTATCACAAACCCAATAAAATCTGACAATCGATTTTTTCCTCCTGGATAACGTAATGGTGACGGGTTTGACATTATACTCCTCCCTTCAGTAGTTATGTTATAATCATGTCAGATTACTCTTATCTCACGTAACTGCAATATGCCTTACATTGTATTTGGGGAATAATTTAGATATAACTGCTCCACTTTCTTTTTAAGAGCCTATAATAAAGACGAGTTATCTTTGGTACATTTTGATTTTTTGTTCATATTCATTCTCCTCCTATGAACAATACTACGATGATAATATCGTATCATGCCCCATCCCATTTTTCAACCTTTTTCTCCAAATTTGATGTTTTCCGCGATTGTTTCCCTTATTCGATACTTTTATTTACTGTTAAAACATGAAGCTATCGAAAACAACAACATTCTTGTTTCCGATAGCTTCATGTTTTTTCACCGTTTTTACATCTCTTTCTTCAAGCAAACAATACTTACCTCTCCTTGCATCACATCTCCGACGATCATCCCTTCTTTCTTCTCTAATATCTTCCCACTCCACAGTTCTCCCTGCAGTACATAACCCGGATCACACTCCACCAACGCTCCGCTGATGTTCTCACATCCCGCATTGTAAACCGAATATATGATTTCCATACCGTCATCAGAGATAAAACGGTTCGCATACAGATCCTTCTGCAACGTCGGAACCAACGGTATCGGTTTCTTCCCAAAATATGTATCCAGATGAGCCATTAAGATTTCTTTCCAATGCTTTAATTTCTTCTTGTGCGCTGGGCTGAACGGCAGCCACGCCCCAAAAATATCCTGCCACACCGCAATACCGGTTCCGTTAAAGATACACCTGTTGATCAGATTATCCTTGCTCTTTCCAACCGCCCATCGGTTTGTTGCCGGTGCATTATTCTCCGGGAATATATATCTCAGAATAAATGCTTCCGGCATATCATCATTATTCATATGCTGATCCCAGGAACCTGTAATTGACTCAATGCATTTCGTATTGGCAGGATGGACTTCCGTACAAAATAATATCCCCGGTCTCAGAGCATCGATCCGCTCCCTGAAATTCTCCGGCACACTGTCCATCGTATCAAACCATATACCATCTATCCCCGTTTCATCAATTACAGACACCATATGCTCAACGATACTTTCCGGTGATTCATCAAAACGTATATCCCATGGTTTGTATGGAAGAAACACCTTGACACCTTTTGCCCGCGCCCTCTCACAGAACCGCCTCATACCTTCTTTTCCGCCCGGGATATTATCATTAAAATCCCACTGTTTCTGTTCATCCACACCAAGTCTTGGATACTGATACCACAGTAGAATCGAATCAATTCCCCCAAGTTCCTTGCTGTCTTCAATCAGACGTTCCGGTTCAAACTCCATAGTATCGTAATTGAATATTTCTTTGGAATAAGCAAATGTAAAATGCTGATAAACAACCTTTTTATACCATTGTAGATCCTTCCTGTCGTATTCGGTCAGATCCATCTGTTCCCGTATCCTTTGGCGCCATCCGTCGAACGCCTCAATCCATCCATTCTCAAGTGCAAAAAACCTGGCCTCAAATACATCCGCCAACTGATCGGTTGACAGCCTAAGCAATAATTTATTCTTCTTCAGCCCTTCCTCATCCGTTATCGCAAGAAGATCACAGTTGCGATTCTGATTCCAGGCATCGATAAATCCCGCGTAATTCTTTAGCTCCATTGAAAAACCTCTCTTCCTGTCCGGATCAATATTACAGATCGGAAGATCATATTCCGAATGAAGACACATGGCACTGCGTCCATCCGGCCTTGCCACCGGATTCGATGACAAGTACCACTGATTCTGCTGACCGCCGAATTTCTCGAATAAAGGAATATTCATAAATACTTCTTCCTGATACTCATCCTCCCACGAAGCCGCCATCTGATACAGTAATGTAAAGCTCTCCTGTGCTTCTGAAAGCATACTTACCCTCATCCTTATATTCCGGACAGGAGATTCCATTTCAAAAGCTATGCCTTCCTGAACGGAATCCTTTAATTCTATTACATCAAGAATCCTGCACTCTGAGGAGGGAATCCGATCTCCAAGCACCTGAAGTATAAAAAAATCTACCGGACCCAGAAGCCATGGAACAGACGGCTGATACTCTAATTCACGCAGCCTGAGCCCTTCGCTGTAATCAATCACAAATGACATCTTATCATTCGCAATCAGAACTCTCTTCCTACTATCATCGAGTTTTAACATGAATCACACCTCCCTTGCACAACGGAATCCCGTCGTCTGGCATCTATTCTGTCCCTCATTCAGAAGTTGGAATTTCAGATGATGGTCTACAGGTCTTGCGCCTCCGTCCGTATGCCAGAAATGCGGCGCCTGAAAATAACATCCCCCTCTCAGGAAAGTAAATCTGTGCTTCCCGTCATCAATGACATCTTCCACCCATTCCCTGGCATTTCCGCACAGATCCATCACTCCAAATGGACTTGCCCCTTCTGGATACTCATCCACCGGCGTAAGGCTCCCTCTATCATGATTGCATTTTTGTTTATCTAATACATCC
This sequence comes from uncultured Dorea sp., assembly GCA_947652615.1. Taxonomy (GTDB): domain Bacteria; phylum Bacillota; class Clostridia; order Lachnospirales; family Lachnospiraceae; genus Sporofaciens. Next base: position 75,850 of record CANTDX010000005.1, read on the forward strand.
CCATATGGATATCTTTGTTTTTCTTTTCCTCCGGCAATATACTGCCATTCATAATCGTAGAGCAGTCTTTTGCCCGCCCATGCCGCATATGCCTTTGCATCCTGCTGGCTGACCCACACGACAGGATATTCTGCCATTTCTTCCGGATATGTCCCGTCCGTCCAATGTTTCAGGAAATTGTGACCGTCACAGGGCTTATATCCTGATTCATCTATAAATTCCTTATATCTCCGGTTCGTCACCGGGTATTTATCTACATATAGTTCCTTAATCTCAACCATACGCGGACCATGATCGTACTCGCAATCCCCTTCCATGATCCGGTGAACAACTCTGTAAATATACCTATCCGGCAAGATATGTATACAACAATTATCTTCTACTCTGTTATTCATCACTGCCTCCTTTTTTATTCCTGCAGATATTTAACGATCTCACTTTTATGTGGCATTGCCGGCGCAGTTCCAATCCTTGTTACTGCAATGCTGCTTACAACTGTTGCATATTTGATTGCCTGGAAGAATTCAAGCCCTTGTGCAATTCCTGCCGCAAATCCTCCGTTAAATGCATCTCCCGCACCTGTTGTGTCTACGACCTCACCTGCCTTGATCGGCTCATAGAACAATTCTTCATCTCCGTCACTGGCATATGCTCCTCTCTCCCCCAGCGTGATGATCACCTTCCCCACTCCCCGATCAAGCAATGCCCGGGCCGCTTTTCTTATACTCTCATCATCTGACTTATCTACATAGAGTCCCGTCAGGCCAAATGCTTCCGTTTCATTTGGCGTTAAAATATCTATATTCTCAAGAAAATCTCTTTTTAAAGATTTTGCCGGAGCCGGATTCAAAATGGTAAGCACACCCCTCTCCTTCGCAAATTTTACAACTTCTTCTGTAGCCTCCAGATTCGTCTCTAACTGGACCAGCAGAATATCCGCGTCAGATATAATCTGTTTGGCAAACTCCACATCTTGGTCAGTAAAATGTCCGCACGCCCCCAGAGTAACTACAATCTCATTCTGCGCTGACTGTTCATCAACTATGATCAACGCCGCCCCGGTCTCATAAACGTCGTCACACAAAATTCCCTCTAACGACATTTTTTCATTTTCATAAAATAATCTTGCCGTATCTCCCAGTGCATCTTTCCCCAGCTTTGTTATAAATGTTACATTTGTACCGGTTCTATGGATTGCCACTGCCTGATTTGAACCTTTCCCGCCCGGACCGCTTTTAAAATATTTCCCCAAAATGGTCTGACCCGGAACCGGCAGCTGCGGTGCAAACACCGTTAAGTCTGTAACATAACTGCCAAAGACAACTATTTTTTTGTTCATCGACGCCATTCCTCCTCTCAATCTTTTACTTAACAGAACCATCTGTCAATCCCGCTACATAATATTTCTGAAAAAATGCAAATAATATAATACCCGGCAATGACGCGAGCAACGAAGCCGCTGCCAGCATTCCGTCTCTTGACTGTCCCGCCAGTCCAATATACTGATATAATTTCATTGACAGTGTAAATGATTCATTGGATTTGAGGAAGCATAATGCAAAGAAAAACTCATTCCATGCCCCAATAAATGCAAATATCCCCGCTGTCAACACTCCCGGAAGAATATTAGGCAGCATTACCTTCGTAAACATCCTGAATATTCCACATCCATCTATCGCCGCAGCCTCCTCCAGTTCAATCGGAAATCCTGCAACAAAACCTTTCAGCAGCCACAAAGTGGTCGGAATCGACCAGATCGTATAGACAAGTACCAGCCCCTCAAGCGAATCCGTCAGCCTTACCGTTCTAAGAAACAGATATAACGGTACTGTCAGCGTGATAACCGGAATCATCTGGCTTAGCACGATCCATCCCTGGATGACCGGATTGAACCTGCTTCTTAACCGTGCAATGGCATAAGCTGCAGGCAACGCCAACACCGTTGCCAAAAGCATCGTAATCAGCGATATCTTAAAGCTGTTAAATATTCCTCTAAAAAATTCCTTATCCTCAAACAACTCTTTTAAGTTATTCAAAGTAAATTGATGAGGAAGTAAATGCGGCGTTAATGAATTAATCTCTCCTTCATACTTAAATGTATGGCTTAAACACACTAAAAACGGGAAGACCACAAAGGTCATCAGTAGAAGCATCAACAGCAGTTTCATGATCTGCTGGCAATTGCGTTTCATCTTTCTGCTCATCAGTTGACCCCCTTATCCCTTGCATTCATAGATTTAATATAAATAAAAATCAATACTGACACACAGACGATCATCGTATTCCCATACGCACTCGCAAAACCAAAATTACCATAGGTAAATCCTTGTCTGTATGCCTCTACCATCGGCGTTAATGTCGCAGAACCCGGACCGCCCTTTGTCAGTAAATACTGACTTGAAAAATCATTCATGATCCAGACAACAACCAATGACATCGTGATCGCTGTTGTTTGATTAAGATATGGCAGTACAATATACCGGAAATATTTGACAGAATTGGCCCCATCCAATACTGCCGCTTCATGAATATCAGTGGGCACCTGCTGCAGTGTAGCCAACAGTGACAGTGCCGTAAACGGTACACATCCCCATACGAACACTGTGATCACCGTATATTTCGCAAAATTGATATCCGTCGTCCAATTGACTGCCTGATCGATCAAGTGAAACTTCAAAAGATATGCATTCAGATATCCGCACACCGGATTAAAAATAGCCTTCCACATCGATATCTTGGCAATCGGGGGCACCGCCCAGGGGATGATTAAAAGAGCCCTCCACAATCCCCTAAGCGGAATCTCACTGTTAAGCAGCAATGCCAATGCCAAACTAATCACATAGATCGTAATAACAGAGATCAACAACATCAAACCAATATTTTTAAAGATGATCCCCAGATAACCAGAATTATAAATTCCCACATAATTATCAACACCATTGAACTCGATCGGCCTTCCGACCCTGTAATTCGTAAATCCCAAATATATCCCCCGCAATGTGGGATAGAGACTGAGAACCAGGATCATAATGCCTGTAGGAATCAAAAGCATTAATTTCTTACGTTTACTCCGGTTTAAGTTCCCCTTCTTTTTTTCTTTTTTATCTGTCATTTGCTCTTCCCCCGCAAAATGTACCTCTTACTTGTTCTCATTGAGGATCCTTGAACCTTCTGATTCAAACCTGGAGATAAAATCGTCAAATTCTATGGTTCCTGCAAAATACTCTGCGCACAGCGTAAGCGCGACACCCTCTGTAAACTGTCCCCATCCTGGTAATTTAACATAATCCGGTAGAACATTTTTCTGTACGGCTTCCTGACAAAGATCCCATGAATACTCCTCTGTAGCAAGACTCTCATCCTGTATTGCTGAATTACGCCCCGGCATAATATATGCTGCTTTTGCAACCTTTAATGTATTCTCCTTATTCCAGTACCATTTCAGGAATTCATAAGCTTCCTCTTTGTGCTTGCCGTCTTTTGGTACGCTCAATGTCTGAATATACCCATATACACTGGTAGTATTCACAGCGATCGGAGCTGCAACCCCCCAATCTATCGCATCCGCCATGCCTTCGGTCTCATTGATAAATTGTGAACGGTACCAACATCCATATCCCACAAGCATCCCGGATTTCCCGCCCATAAATTCATTCAGCGCAATCGTATTCGCATCTGATGCAAGCATAGACTGTGAAATCAGGCCTTCGTCAAACAGATCCTTGATCTTCTTAAAGAATTTCTTCGATTCATCATTCAGCTTCACCTCATAGCTGCCATCATCCTTGGTATATACAAGCGGATCCCCAATCTTCGGTGCCCATACTTCTGTGAACACCCTCCCAAAATGATCTGGTCCCGGAAAACTCATCCCCTGTATTCCCTCTTTTTCCTGAATCATGCGTGCCACTTCAACCATCTCATCAAATGTCCATGGATCTTCCATTGTCGGCGGGGTAATATTGTATTTCTTAAATATCTCTTTATTATAAAAAGTGACATCGACCTCATACTGAATCGGCACACCCACTATAGATCCGTCTGATGCCGTAAGTCCGCTCCATATATCTTCGTTGACATCTGCTTTGTCTTCATCCGTAAGCATTACAGACATATCATCCAGATAACCCAGGTCTTTCCAATCTGATATGATCGGCTGTGAATAATGGAAAATATCCGGCACATCCCCAGTCTCAAATGCCGTCAGCAGCTCGTTGGTTGCCGTCGACCAATCGGCAGACTGCAGTTCAACCTGGATATCCGGATGTTCTGCATTCCATTCATCGATAACCGCCTTCTGCTCCTCCTGTTCAGCCTTAATCCATGCTAATGTCTTAAATGTTAATTTTACAGGACCGCCATCCCCAGATGATGATTCTGAACCGTTACCGCCCCCGGCTTTACTGCAGCCTGCTAATGCTCCCACAACTGATACAACGGCCATTACCATCGCACATCTCTTTTTCCACGTATTTCTCATACTTTTCTCCTTTCTCTGTTCATGCCCTCATTATCAGGACACACCGGAACAAACTTCTTACTTTAATTTTTATGGAAGCGCTACCATATTTTATTATAAGAATAACACTACTCTTTACATTCGTCAATATATTTTTATAATTTGTTCCAATACATCTGATTCGTCCGATAACTTATAAACTTTCCCAAAATATTTCCCAATTATTTCCAAATATTACAATCTTTTCCACTACTGTCACTGTTCCTATCAGAGTATTTCGCAACCAGCAGAGTAATATTGATTGCTTTTTTAATATATTATAGTATAATATATGCATATCATTGAACTTGTCTGGAGAAAAATAGCATTCAAATATATGAAAGCGCTTCTCTACATATTGACAAAATTCTTTATATCAATTAACCAGGAGGTCATCGTATATGTCTGTAACCATTTATGATGTTGCGCAGCATGCCGGCGTATCATTATCAACCGTATCAAGAGTGCTTAATAACTCCGGATATGTAAAACAAGAGACCCGCGACAAGATCTATGCTGCAATCGAAGATCTGAACTATATTCCCAGCACCGTTGCCCGCAGTCTATCTAAGAACGAGAATCATAATATCGCTGTTGTCACACCCGATATTACTAACCCTTTTTTCGGTGAAGTTATCAAAGGAATCACAAAAGAGCTGGACCAGACCGACTTCGACCTGATCTTTTATAACACGAATGAAAATGTTCACAAAGAATTGCATGCTCTCCAGTCAATTATTAAAAACCGTGTCAGGGGTCTGATCATCACGCCGGTAATGGAGACATCTCAGAAAAGTATAGAACTGCTGAAGGATATTCAGAAAATGGATATCCCTATTGTACTGATCGACCGTGATATCAGCGGTCTGAAATGTGACGGCGTATTTATAGATAATGTGACCGGCGCCTATGAAGCTACGAAGCTTCTGCTGAACGAAAATCACCGCCGTATTGCGATCATCCACGGACCCATGTCCTCCATTCCCGGACACGAGCGTCTGAAAGGCTATCTGGAAGCCTACCGCTCGATCAATATGGTTCCGCCGCGTTCGCTACAGTATACCGGTAATTTTATGTATGAAAGCGGAGTTGAAGCCACGAAGAAAATATTGAAATCAAAGAAACATCCGACAGCCATCTTCTGCTGCAATAATCTTATGACACTAGGCTGTCTGTCTGTACTGAAAGAGAATAACCTGAAAATACCTGACGATATCGCAGTTGTCGGCTTTGATGAATTCTTCTCCTATGATGTAATCTGCAACCCCATAACTGTTGTCGCAAGAGCCACAACAGAGATGGGGTCCTTAGCCGTACATACGCTGCTTGGAAGAATCCGCAAATCTTCCGAAACAGATACTTTGAACAGGATTATCCTCCAGCCTCATTTGAAGATCAGAGGCTCCGAAAAGCTAATTTAACCAAAACACGAGCAGGTTGGTGCATCCCTGGATGCCCAACCGTATATGACAGTGCTTGCACTACCTTACTTCTCCTCAATCGCCATAATCATATCCACCCTGGTCTGATGCCTTCCGCCTTCAAACTCCGCGTCAAGCCACGCCTTCACGATCTCCTTGGCTGTCTCGATCCCTATGATCCTCGCACCAAACGCAAGAATATTCGCATTATTATGCTGCCTTGAGAGCCTTGCCGTACACGGCTCCGAGCACACTGCCGCCCGGATTCCCTTCACCTTGTTGGCCGCAAGGGATATCCCAACGCCTGTCCCGCAGATCAAGATCCCCAGATCCACGTCTTTTGCCGCAACTGCCCTTGCAACTTTCTCCCCGTATTCCGCGTAACAGCAGCTTGTCTCGCTGTCTGTTCCGAAGTCTACAACTTCATATCCCAATTCTTCAAGATATGCTGCAATCTCATTCTTCATCACAACTGCTGCATGATCATTTCCGATTCCAATCTTCATTTATACATTTCCTCTCTTCCATTCATCTTATTTTTATATTATAATATCTAAATATGTAATTAGCAACACATCACCAGGATAAAATGTTTAAGGAGAAAATATGATAAAATTAATCGCAAGCGATCTGGACGGCACATTATTAAAAAACGGCGCCCAGGAGCTTAATCCCAGGATATATGATATCATCCGGAAGTTGAAGGAGCAGGGAATCCGCTTCGCGGCGGCAAGCGGAAGGCAGCACTATAACCTCAAGCTTCTCTTCGCACCCGTCAAGGATGATATCTTCTACATAGCGGAGAATGGTTCTCTGTGCATCTGCAATAACCAGGTTATTTCCAGAGGTCTGATCGACAGGGATCTGGGGCTTCGCATCTTCCAGGCTGTCCGGGAACGCGGCGGGTGCCATTGCCTCCTGTCCTGCGAATCCGCATGCTATACGGATTCCAAGGATCCGGCATTCATCCGGCACATACAGGAAGTCCTGCACTACGACTTAAGAACCGTAGATGATCTGGCTGATGTCACAGAGCCTTTTCTGAAGGTCGCTATCTGTGATTTTGCCGGCACGGATGATATAGAAGCATATTTCCAGGAATTATTCCGCGATGAGATCAAGGTCGTTACGTCCGGTTTGATCTGGATTGATTTTATCGCGCCGAACGCCAATAAGGGAACTGCTCTTGCGGACCTTGCGGCTCACCTTGGGATCGAACCTGAGGAATGCATGGCATTCGGAGACCAGTATAACGATGTAGAGATGCTAAAGTTTGCCGGATGCAGCTACGCTATGTCCGACGGAGCGCCCGGTATTAAGGAATATGCAGTTCATACCACGGATTCTGTAGAAGATGTCTTAGAAGATTTTCTTAAGAAGCTTGGAGGGATCATTTCATGAAGAAGTTAATATTATTTTTCCTGAAGCCGCTGTCGTTTCTGCCAGCCATATGTATGATGTACGTGATCTACAGCTTCTCGGCGCAGTCCGGCGAGGCTTCCGGAAGCTTGAGCTATACCGTAAGCTATAAGATTGTTGAGATTGGGAACGATACTTTTGACGTTGGGATATCGGATGATCAGCTTGGTTATTATGCCAAACGGATTGAATATCCCGTCCGGAAGCTTGCCCACATGACAGAGTATTTCTGTCTGGCGATCGCCGTTTCATTCCCGTTCTATGTATATGGGCTGCGGGGATTCCCGTTGATGCTGGTCGCCGGACTAATCTGCGTTGGCTTTGCCGCCGGAGACGAGTACCACCAATCCTTCGTCGATGGGCGCGGTCCTTCCAAGAAGGATGTTATGATCGACAGTATCGGAGCATTTTTCGGTATTATAACCGTCCGGATCATCTGTTGGACCTTCCTGGCTCCCTTCCGAGTCGCACAGCGCATGGAGGAACGGGCGCGAAGGAAGGAGATGGCCCGCCGGCAGGCGGAAGAGCGGGAACGCGATCGGCGGGAACTCGCCCGCTTCAGGGCCGCCGAACGCCGGAGGGCTGAAGCAAGGCATTTCGCCGAAGAACGCCGCCGCACCGAACTCTATTCCGCCGAAGAACGCCGGTCCGATTCAAAACGCTCCGCCCCCAAACGCCGCAAAAGTACCGACCAAGGCCAAGCCCTCTCTAGAACCGAACGCGACAAACCCGCACGGCAGGCTTCAAAATCAAAGTCAACACAGGCGAGAACTGAACGCTCAGAACAAATACCCGCACGCCGCAAGCCCTCACAATCCAGATCCGCCAACGCCCGCCCCATAAAACGAGTATCCGCCCAAACAAAACCATAATTAAGATCTCAGTCACACAACAACTGCCAAATGTACACATAAACATTCTCGCCCGACTCGTTACACGGCACAAAAAATACAACCTCCCGCCTGTACGGCTGGAAATCCATTTCCAGTGTACAGGCAGTTCGGAGCTGTCCTTCCTCTAAGCAGACGTTCTAGGGCGTCTTTAGCAGAAACGAAATCCACGCCTTACGAAGACTTAGGCATGAGGGCTCTCCCGAATGTCTTAGTCGCAGTTAGGCGTTAGTTCGTTGGCGCGTTGCCCGGTCTGTGTGAGGAAGGACAGCTCCGAACTGCCGTCACCTTCGAACAATCATTCCAACCGCACAAGCCCCCACACCTTAATCCTTCTCATACCCATTCTTCCGATACATCACCAGGAACACCAGCATACTTATGATCAATTCCCCAAACAACACCGCAATATCCAGCGCTTCTATCTTATACTCCATCCCATTTGCAAAACAATCCGTCATCTGCGTCACCACTCCCGTGAACAGGAATCCGGATATCCTGCGAAGTCCTTCCGACATATTTCCCAATATGGGCACCATCATAAATACGATCATCAGCGGATATCCGATCAGATTTGCATTCATCTGGGTACTGGCACAGATCCCCACGATCATACCGATCACGCAGCTTATCAGCGAAGCGATCACGCTCACCAGGAAAAATACCGGAACCGACACCTGACTCATATCAATCCCGCTGACCCACAATATGGCAAAATTGATCACCACTGTAAAAACGAACGGATACAGAATACTTCCGATAAAATACTGCATTCCCGTGATGGAGGACGTCATCAGCACACGTAAGGTATGCTTCTCTTTTTCTTCTGCGATCGCTGTCCCTACCATCAGGAAACCATTTGTGCAGATATTCATGGTGACACCAAGGTTCAGGAGCATCGCCATCATAACAGGCAGCAGCTTCCCGTCCGGGCCGAAACTGCTGTATAGAATCTTGAATCCCCAAACCATACCGATCACCATGAACGGTCCTATCACGACTGCCGTATTCTGGCTCATACAGAGCCATTTGATCTGCGCTACCGCTGCCAGCTTATTCATATTTCCCATATTATTTCCACTCCTTCCTACCACGCATTCAATGTCTTTCCCGTTACCTGCAGAAATACACTTTCCAACGTCGGTTCACATGAATGTATACACTGTACCTGATCCTTCTCCATCCATTCCGCAATCTTTCTGATATTCTCAGGTGTCTGTTCCAATATGATCTCTTTTCTGTCATCCAGAAGAATCTGATATCTCTTATCCTGATTGTATTTCAGGCAAAGCTCCTGGGGTGAGCCGAATTCTACGATTTCACCCTGATAGAGAAGCGCAACATTGTCACACAGCTTCGTTGCTTCTTCCATATTGTGGGTGGTCAGGAAGATTGCCATCCCTTCCTCCTTGAGGTCCAACAGCATCTTGTGGATTTCAACCGCCGTCGTTGGGTCCAGGCCGCTTGTAGGCTCATCCAGGAACAGGATCCTCGGCTTATGGAGAACTGCCCTGGCAAGAACCAAACGCTGCTTCTGCCCCTTCGACAGCTTACCCGCCTGCTTCTTACTATGTTCGGACAGATCGACCTGCCTTAAGACTTCCTCCACTCTTGTTCGCGGAACACGCCAGATCTTCGCAAACATATTTAGATTCTGCCATACTGTCATCTTCTCATAGATACCGCTGTTATCAGACACCACACCAATCCTCTCATAGATCGAAGCATCAATGTTGGCCGAATCCGTCCCAAGGATCTTCGCCTCTCCGGAGGTCTGCCGAAGCTGCCCTGTGATGATCTTGATTGTAGTGGTCTTACCGGCGCCTGACGGACCCAAGAACCCAAGGATCTCCCCCGGATGTAACTCCATGTTAATATCCTTAAGCGCCAGTTCCGTCTTATAGCGCTTGGAAATATGCGACAGTTGAAGTAATACGTTTTGTTCCATATGTTAAGCCTCCTATTTTCCTTCCTCTTCATTGACTCTTACATCATAACATCTGCTCAGAAAAAATGTCAAAATCTGCCCGAACGGAGCGGGAAGATGCCTAAACCGCCCTCATGCCATTTACAAAATGCAGTTTCTCCAGGCTTTGCAGCTATTTTATTTTTGCAGCCATCATTGTAAAATACGAAATATTTGTTTATAATGAAGTACAATAGAAGGATCGCTTATGATACCCTCAGGATTTCACACAGGAGGCAGATATGGTAAAAGTCTACTTTGAATTATCAGATGATAAGATCATCTCCACATCCAAATATTTTAATAACTCTTATACCGATGACTGGCTGGATGATTGGGCTAAAAAAGTAATCAGCCAGGTAGATCATTCAACCCTGATCTCTCCGGGACTTGTAGACAGTCCCGTGTTAGGTCCAATCACAATAAGAGAAATCAGCGGCGGAGCAAAGGCTCTTATTACAATGAACTCCGATAACTCAGTAATCAGCAATGCCAATAGCTGCGGTGAAAACTGTGCAGAACTTTTGGCAGAGTTAAGCAAAAAAAAGGATTTTTCCATCTATCTCGCTTATCCTATGGATTTTAACAACTACACATTCGATATGGAGATAACCCGAACCGGAAAAATATGCCACAATGCAGATGAATTTGAAAAGGAGTATCTTCTATGGAGACAAAATATGACATTTTGATTCAGAACAAACGTGATATCCAATTTAAATTTACTATCAGAAGAAAATTCACTATTTTACGCGGAAATAGCGCTACTGGCAAATCTACTCTTTTTCAGATGGTCAGTGATGCCAATTCCTCTCGTTTTTCCGGGGTCACCATCTCATGTAATGCACCCATAAAAGCATTATACGAAACAGGCTATAAATACGAATTGGAGAACGAATCCGGAAATATCTACATTATAGACGAAGATTTTGGTCCATTGAAAAGCAAGGAATTTGCCGCTATTGTTTCAAAATCGGAGAATTGCTTCATCCTGATCACACGTGAATCTCTCCCAGGCATTCCTTATAGCTATAAAGAAATTTATGAAATTAAAACTTCCGGGAAATATCATTCGTTTGAAAATGTTTACACAGAATACGACAAATTCCATGAATGTGACCACATTGTAACAGAAGATGAAGATGCTGGACTGGAATATTACCAACATCTTTATGGTGATAAGGTAAAATCAAGTTTTGGAAACAGCAATCTTAGCAAATTCGGCCAACCAGATACTCTTCTGATCGGAGACGGTTGTGCAATAGGCGCATTCATACAAGATCTACTTCTCACAAAGTCCATATTATATCTTCCGGAATCTTTTGAGTGGAAATTATTACAAAATGGTATGTTTCAACACATTGCCGACATAAAAACACTAATCGAATATCCTGAAAAAGCTGTAACAACTGACTATACCAGTATTGAAAAATATTCTTCTAAACTATTGTCCGACATAACAAGAAATACACCTGCACAGTATACCAAATCAAAACTCAACCCCTGTTATCTACAACAATGCTGCTGTAAAGGAACAAAATGTGACTTTTATACACGTTCTAAAAAACTATATTAAAATCAAGATGCCCGCGGAAATTAAAGCTGTCGGGCATCTCATTTCCCCGGCCCCCGCTCATATCCTCTCAAGCAGAGCCCCCTTCATATTCCTCGAAAAGATACATTTCTCCCCATTTTTCATCCGGATCTCCCTGCCCCTAAGGTCAAGCTCCGCAATCTGGTCTACATTCACAAGATACGCCCTGTGGACCCTCATGAACCTCTCCCCAAGCTTCTCCTCCAATTCCTGCATACTCCCGATAAAATCAATCCTGTCATGGAGTCCGTGCAGTTCGATCCGATGCGTCCGCCCCGCGGTCTCGAAGAAAATGATCTCATCCACCGGTATATGCTTGACGACATCCATAACCTTCACGGAGAAATACTCCCGCTCTTCTCCCTTTTCCTCGCGCATCCGCTCCGTGATCACTTCGAGGCAGCGGCGGATCCCCTCCTGCATCTTCCGGACATTTCCCTTTACAATATAATCCAACGCTTCCAGATGATACCGGAAAGTCTCGAACGCAAGATCCTGAAACGCCGTCACATAGATCAGGAATCCCCGCGAATCCAGCTTCCGGATCTCCCTGCCAAGCCCGAAGCCGTCCATAGACTCCCCCTTCAGCTCAATATCCAGGAAATAGATCCCGCGTCCGGGCGATTCCTTCACTGCTTCGACGATATCCTCCGGACGTCCGCTGCACATAACGATCTTCATGTCATATCCCTCGATCAGTATTAATTTCTCCAGATATTCCCTCTGCGCAGCACGTATCTCAGGCTCATCTTCACATATATATACCGGAAGCATAGGCATATTCCTCCCTTTTTCTACTCAATCAACGGCTGCGCCGGCCGGCGCAAACCAACGGCTTCTCCCTCTGCTGATCTCTTCTTGCGGTACTCCTTTGCGAAGATAAATACCCCAAAGAGCACCCCGTTCACCAGAAGCGCAAGCGGGATATCACTCCAGGATACAGTCTGGTTCGACAGCACCTCCACCGACATATCCCCGGAGATCACCAGTATCAGATTATTATTCAAGAAATGCATGATCACGGGCACCCATATGTTCTCCGTCTTCATGTAAGCGAATCCCATGAAGATGCCAAGCGACACACAGGTGATCACCTGGCTGACTGTCATTGGCAGGCCATCCCTGGGAGACACATAGTAGAAGAAATCAAGCGGAAGATGCCACAATCCCCACACGATCCCTAAGATCACCACGCCTTTTCTAAGGCCGAACTTCTTCTGAAGGATCGGCTGCAGATAATATCTCCATCCGTACTCTTCCCCGAAGAATGCAATATAAGCAAGCAGGAAGTTCACAGGCATAAATCCCATGTACATCCATGACTGCAGATTCTTCATGATCGCCCCAAAGGAAGCCAGTTCACCCACAGATGCATAGGAGATTGCCGCACGCAGGAAATACAACGCCATAAACAGAAGAATACAGGCTGCCGACGCCTTCCAGTTCTTCCCCCGCAGCCCATAAGCCGCCCGCCTTCTCTTCCCTGCCGCGATCAGACAGATCAGACAGATAATGCTTCCTATGATCTGCAGATATTGGATGCCTAAAAGCCATACCGAGACCGTACCGCCGGGCATAGTGATTTCCGCGTCCGGTTTCAGCACCGAACATACTGTAATCACGATAGAAAGCACGGTAACCACGGTAAAACTGCGATAGAATGCCTTAGGCATATCTGCATCCTCCCGGCGTGTCAGAAGAAATGCAAGCATCACTCCCAGCGCCGGATAGAGCATCTGTGTATTGGGAAATGCACTGAGATCCAGCTTCTTCCCATAACCATACCACATCAGGATACCCAGCAAATACGGGATCCCATAAGCAATCCATGCAAAAATTGTAAGTTGTCGTTTCTCTGTTTTTGAATCCATCGTTATACCTCCTCAAAAGATTATCGTCATCGACAACTGTATTGTAACAATATTTGCTTTGTCCCCGCCCGATATTGCCTAAGAAGCACATTCCAGTGCCCCAACTGTAATTTAGTGCAGCGCTGTACTATCCCTCCTGCACCTTCAATTCCTGTATAAAATATCCGTCATGGATCGTTGTATAAGGCACCGCCCTCTCATATCTGCCGAGAATCTTCTTATAATTGCTCAGACCGATTCCCCTGCCCTGCCCCTTAGACGAATACCCGTGATCTCCAAGCCTATGGAAATCTACCGCCGAATACAGCGTATTCTTTATCCGGAACGTGGTATAATCATTCTGGCTGCTGATCATAATATGAATCCGCCCGTCTTCCCTGCCCTTCACTTCCTCAATCGCGTTATCAAGAAGGATCCCCAGGCAGCGGCACAGGTCTGTACTGCGAAGCCTCGTCATTTCAAAAGGTCTCAGAACCTCCAGCTCCCAACGGATCTCTTCCTCCTGCATGATCTTCATTTTCTCCAGGAACAATCCCTTCACTTCCGTCACACGGATATTGGCGAGCTGGTTCATCAGCCGGATCTGGCTGCCTACCTGCAGGTCAAAATCCTCCGTCATCTCCTGGATATAACCCTGGATCGCCTCAAGGTTACCCTCTTCCGCCTGCAGGTACATCCCCGACATCATATTCTTGAAATCATGCCGGAACCGCCGTACCTCTCTTTGCAGGCTTTCCAGACTCTCGATATACGCTCCCTGCTGCTTAAGGCTTATGTTCTGCTCCTCAATCCGCCGCTGCTGCATCTCCTCACGTCCGGTATAGATGAAGATCATATATATGATCAGCAGAAATATCACCGCAGTCGCCGGATTATAACCCATATCCTTTGCACTGATCTCAACCGCCTCCTGCACGGCCTGCTGTATCACCGGATACAGCCCCAGGAATACCAACACTGTATTCTTCAGCTTCTGCTCTTCCCATTGCCCGAATAATTTCCCTGCCCTCGTCTTATACAGGAGCAGGAGCACCAGGAAGAGACAGAACGGAACCACGACCCACTCATAGAACAGATATTGCCTTCGGTCAGACATATGTTCCAGATGATAAAACTTATTAGGTGCAAATACATCTGCCAGATTCCATCCAAAGTCATACATTATATGCAGAAAAACCGACGTCGCCAGATATGTCCCCCATGATTTCTCATACATCACCCGCAGGAACAGCATCATTGCGCAGATCGTAATATAATCGAATACCGTCTCTCCTCCGTTGTGGGGCGTAGCGAACAATCCTGTTTTAAAAAAAATCGTTCCGGCGAGCGAGAGTGCGAAAATATACAGCATCCCTGCGCCAAAAATAGAATAATAATGTTTCCTGTTCTTATACGGGATATCCCCCAGAAGCAGAAGCGATGCACATAGATAGAAAATTGCTGTCATCCCCACACTCAAAATATTCGCGCACATAATCTCGAAAAATGTCATTTCACACTCCTCCAACGTAACAATTCGGACAAACTGCCCTGTTATCCTCCATCCACAGCCGGTGTGCTATCACGCCCGAATCCGGAAGGTCTTAGGGGCAAACCGGTAGACCAGCACGCATGCCGCGATACAATAAGCAGCGCAGAAGATGATGGTTCCCAGGGCAAATGCGAATGTCGGTATCCGAACCTGCATAAAGCCGCAGCAGACAAAATAAGTCGCCAGCACCACGATCCGGTAAGTTCCGCTCTTGATCTCCGTCCCTGCATTGTAAGGCTGCAGGAGATAGTAGATCGTCAGATAATGTACGGAGAAGAACATACTCATAAACAGGATCGAGACGATCAGCATCACATAGTTAAGCGGTTCGCTGGTCCCGCCCGACACATAGAGCATGGCGGCAAGCCCCGCCCCGATGACGGATGCCGGGAGAAGATTCACCTTCATGATCTCCCGAAGCCGTATCCTGAACAGCTTCAAGATACATTCCGGCCGCTTATAGAAGGAATAGGTCAGGAGACTGTGGTCGCAGTTCATGAACAGCACATTGGTAAATCCTGTCCCTCTGTTTACCCAATACATAATAAATACAAAATAAGGCAGATTGGTCATCACCAGATGATTGATCGTGCTCTTGACCTCCGGCACGAATAAGATTCCCAGAATGCATACACATACGATGCCCAGGCTGACCAGCGCGATCCTCTCCGCAGATCTCCAGAGTATCTTCCGGTGACGTTTGATAAACAACTCATTCAGATACTCGAACCCTCTACGGTTGCTGCCAGATGTATCCCCGATCTGTATCGCCTTCTCGCTTTTCTTCTTGACTGAATTCCTGGCCTGCTCTATCTGGCTCATATACTGTATCAGAAGTTGCTGATAGACCTCCCGGAATTCCCCGAAGGTCCAGATCTTGCGAACCGACAGAAGGCCAAGCAGGATCCCGCATATCAGGATCCCGGCGCTTACTGCCGCCGGAAGCACCCAGCCTATGGCCGGAAGCCCGTAAGCCGCCGCCAGGAATCCGGCGATTACAAGCCATTCTTTCACGCCCACCTCGTTCTCACTCACAGCCCGTCCCGTCCGCTCATAATCCCGCAGGGAATAGGCGACCACCGATGATTTGATACCTGCCGCCGCAAACGGAAGCAGCAGGCATTGCCACAGCATCAGCCCGCACATTTTCCCGAAGATCATACCGAAGATTGTATAACCGGCTAAGACCTTCGCCATCTCATATCCGTATGTGACCAGCGCATACTCTCTGGCATTCATCCGAAGAAGGATCAGCGCGTAGTATTTGTCCTTCGTCGGATTGAATATATAGGTGTTCAGAAGCGCCCCGATCAGAGTCAGCAGTACATAGATATGCAGAAATATCTGTCCTGTCGGCGCAGTCTCATAAAGTCCCGCTGCCAATGTGACCATCAGCAGAAAATACAGGAATTTCCCCAGGAACGCCTTGATGAACTCCCAGATCCCGGATAAGATCTCTCCAAGAAGCTTAAAGTCCGGATCCCGGTATAATTCCTGCGGGAGCAGCCGCTTAATCAGGGGAATCTGTTTCAGAGAATACAGGATCGTGTTGACACGGTATGTATTCCTAAGGGAAAATGCTATCTTAAATGTTTTGTTCATATCTGTCTCCTCATTGTCTCGCTGAAAATCTCTACATCGTTACACTGCCGCGTTATCCCGAAGCGCCGCCAGAATCTTCTCCTTGAATTCCTGGCTGTCCATATCTGTCTTGTCTACCTCTGTCAATACCCCGTGATTCAGCAATACGATCTCATCACAGAGATCCAGCGCAAGATCCATGATATGTGTAGAGACAATAATGATCCTGTCTTTCTTCAGCCCGCGGAGGATCTGCTTCATCTCTTCCGCCACCACTACGTCCAGTGAGGTCAGCGGTTCATCTAACAGCAGAATATTGGGCTTTGCAATGATATTGACCAACATCTGCATCTTATTCTTCATACCGTGGGAATAATCCTTGAGCAGCTTGTCCCTGTCTTCAAAAGCAATGCTCATATAATCAAAATACGCATCCGTGCTTGCCTTATCCTTGATACTCTCTCCGTGGATCTGTAAAAAGAACAGGAGAAATTCCCGTCCGGTCAGGAACTCCGGCACCGTCGGCGTAGACAAGACATACCCGATATCCTCCGGCACGATATCCTTCCTCTGCCCTTCGGTTTCCAGACAGAAACTGCCGCCATCCGCCTTCATATCCCGGTTCAGACAGTTAAAAAGCGTCGTCTTTCCCGCTCCGTTACGGCCCAGAAGACCGTAGATCTTCCCGCTTTCAAATGTGAAATCAATGTCATGGAGTACCTCTTTGTTCTCAAAATGCTTGGATAGGTGTTCGATCGTAAATCTCATATGTATTCCCTCTTTCCTGTCTTTTATAGTAGATATTATATAGATTCCGGCCGAAAATGTCATCCACTAATATATAACATTTCATATCTATTTAGATTTTTTTCTAAATAGGTGTTGATATTTTCTATTTGCTGTGATAGTATCTATTTAGAAATATTTCTAAATACTTTGAAAGGAGGAATGGTTATTGAGTTTCGGACAGACGTTTAAAGCATTATCCGATCCCGTCCGGCGTGAGATCCTCACGCTCCTGAGAGCCGGCCGCATGTCGGCCGGAGAGATTGGGAGTCATTTTGACATGACAGGAGCCACGATCTCCTACCACCTGAGTATTCTGAAGAAAGCAGACCTGGTACACGAATCAAAATACAAGAACTATATATACTATGAGCTGAATACTTCCGTGGTGGAAGAACTGATGGCATGGCTTTCGCATTTAAAAGGAGGGAATGAATCATGATCAAGAAGAATCGTACACTAATCATCGTAACCAGCATTATCACTCTGGCCCCAATATTGTTCGGCATCCTGTGCTGGAGGCGGCTGCCGGATACCATAGCAATCCATTTCAGCTCGGACGGAACGCCCAACGGCTGGAGTTCTAAGCCCCTGGCTGTACTGGGGCTGCCGGTCTTCATATTCGGGGCGCACATACTCTGTACCTTCGGCACCGCGATCGACCCGAAGCACAAGAATATCAGCCAGAAGATGTACCGCCTGCTCCTGATGCTCTGTCCGGTGGTTTCCATCGTCTGCGCCGCCGCCATCTACGGATACGCGCTGGCTCTCCCTATAGGCGACCGGCTGAACTCAGCATTCTTCATGTATCTGCTGATGGGCATCATCTTCTTCGTGGTCGGGAATTACCTGCCCAAGTGTCACCAGAATTATACCGTGGGGATCAAGCTCCCCTGGACGCTGGCTGACGAGAATAACTGGTATCGTACGCACCGGTTTGCCGGGCGGCTGTACGCTATCATCGGTATCTTGTGCATCATCAATGCTTTCGTACAGTTCAGATGGATGATCCCAGGCGTGATTATCGCCGTGATCCTGCTGCCGGCCGGTTATTCGCTGGCGCTGTACCTGAAAGGAAACGGACCCAAAAATTCTTAAAATTAAGGGGCTGTCCCGACAGCCCCTCTAAACAGCCATAATATAATCCTTTTTCTTCTGCTCTCCCAAAATGTCTTTGATAACCAAATCATACGCATCTACTATAAAAAGATTGCTAGGATAACTCGAAGGTTCCGTTGTATCAATAAGATCCAAATGCGTTCTTATCAAAATCATATAAATACACTTCTTGGTCTTACTAGCCTTACACAATCTGGCCGCCGCTTCATCCAAAGTCTCATCATCCCTTTGAATCTTAACAGAAACAGGTCTATTATCCACAAACTCTTCTAGAAATCCGTCAATTCCGCTATTGCGCTGAACGGGAGTAGCATTTATACTCTTCAAAATATTTATATATCTATCAGACAAATTCCTATATGCGTCCTTTCCTTTTTTCAGCAAATGGGATTCTGTCTTTATTAGAGTCTCTATTCTCATTTCAGCTAATGCAACCGCCTTCTTTGATATATCTATTCCTATATACCTGCGATTAAGTCTCTTTGCTGCAACAGGAGTTGTTCCCGACCCCATAAAGGGATCTAATACAATATCATTTTCATCTGTTACAAGCTTAATGATTTGTTCAAGCAAAATTACCGGTTTCTGAGTTGGATATCCTACCCTCTCTTTTGCTTTCGGATTTAAATACGGTATATCCCATACATCTGATAACGGAACTCCTTTTTTACTTTTTCCGATAATAACTTCCCCATTCTCGTCACATTTATATACGGATTTACCATTCTCATCTCTAACCCGCTCTTGCAATATCTGATCTATATTTGTTGTTTCAGAATATCCTGTATATATTTTATTAAATTTGAATCTCGATGACTTGCTGTAAAAAAATATAATTTGATGATTATTCAAAAGCCCTTTTTTGGAATTAGACCACCGCTTATAACACCATACAATTTCACTCTGAAAGTTACTAATCCCAAACAATTGATCCAGTAATATTTTTAAATAGTGGCATGCATTTCTATCACAGTGTACAAATATACTGCCGGTATCTTTAAGTATCCTTTTGCACTCCCACAAACGAATTCTCATATATTCCAAATAGTCATCCATACAATTCCATTTATCGGAGAAACTATATTCTTCTTCATTCTTGCGTGACGAAAGCTTTTGTATATCTTGTGTAAAAAAAGGCGGATCCAAATATATCAAATCCACTTGATTATCCTCCACCTTTTTCATCGCATCCAATGAGTCCCCATTAATGAGTACATTCTCTAACACATTATCACTCCTTCGATTTTTTAAATAGCTTTTTCAAATCCGTTCCCGTCTCCCGTTTTAAATACTTCCATGCGTCTTCACCAGAATAATATTCTCCACCAACTTCTTTATAGAGCTTTTTTAGTTTCGCCTGGATTTTTATTGCCTGTTCACGGTTCGGTTCAAAAAACATGATTCTGATCGGTGTATAACCGGCTTCCCTAATGATATGTACTCGTTTATGCTCTTTTTTAATATGATCTCCATCTGTAGTTGCATCTTTCCATTTGATTTCATATGCCTTATTACCTACCAGACAATCAATTTCTACTGTTTTAGGACTTTTGTCAATTGTGTTGGGCAACTTTACTTTTGTCTTTGTATTCGGATACGCTTCTTTCATACATTTAATCACCAGTTCTTCCAACAAGGAACCTGCATATTTGTATAAGTATCTTCCCACATTCTGTTGGAAATCAATTTGATATCCTTCTTTATTAGTAAAACCCAATGCATTATAAATCATATAATGATCATTGTTATCTTGCTGCATTTCATATTCACGTTCTGCAATTTTTTTCTGTAATTTTTTTCGATAATGTGAAATAATTTTTAATAATTTCTCATCATTAGCCATCTTTCCCTCTCCTTCAAATGACACCAAAATGATTTATAATATTCTATCACATATCAAATGATTTCTCTACAAAAATATATAGAATTATGATTTCATCTTTTTAGGCCATAGCAATGATAACTCTTATACACGAACGGCAGCAATACGGCAGCAAGCACAGAATAAATCAGCATCACACACGGGATCTGCCGGAATACAAGATTCCCTGTCTGGAAAATATTAGGAGCCTTCGCACATCCGATCACATTGACCAGCATATCCGGCGTAAACTTGAAAAACGTCAGGAAGTCAGACAATGCCCTCGCGATAAACTGCATCACGCAGAACAAGAAGAATGGAACGCAGACCGCCACATTTGCGCTTCGCATCTTCGCCGCGATCAGCATGGTCACAGACGCCGAAAGCAGGCTTGCGATATAGCCGCTAAGAACCGCAAGCAGGCAATACTGTCCATAAGTCATGACATAGATACTATACGGGCAGTCAATCTGATACAACGTGCCAACCCCGCTGATCCCCATCACTCCCAACGAGATCAGCAGCAGGATTCCCATCCCCGCCCAATAGACGATGGTCGCTATCAGCAATCCCGCCAGCACCTTGCTCCCCGCCGCTTTCGTGCGCCCGTACCTCGAAGCGAAGAACACCGCATCCGCCCGGCTTCGGAACTCTTCAACGAACACGCCGGCTGCTAAGAATCCGATCACGATCGCCAAGATCATCCCGTAGGTCTCCACATATACCATGAGCGTATCCCACGAGTCTTTGGCCTCATAGGTAAGCGGCAGATCAATCTTATCATACTGCTCCTTGAGAAATTCTCGTTGTTCTGGAGTCTTCCCATATTCTTCCGCCATCTTCTGCTGATTTTCTCTGTAAATGCGGTACAAATCCTCCGCCTGCTCATCCTCCAACTGATACAGGGCATTTTCATCCCACCCCGTATCCGGCGTCAATATATTGATCACAAAATTCACAATATCACTGTAAGCCTGTACCGTCTTCCCATACTCTTCATCCGGCACATCATAAGAATATCTGCTGTTCATCTCCTTCCTGCTGCGCACTGCCTGGGCGATCCTGTCCCCTGTAAGCTCCCCCGCCCACCGATTCCTGTCGTCCGCGAGCCTTCTGGCTGCCGTAACTCCTACATGTGCCGTCCCATTCCCGTCGGTATACCGCACGCCGCCGACCGCGAACATACTGAGCGCCGCTGCCGCCAGCATAGTTCCGATCAGCACGATCCGGTTTATCTTCTTAGAAAATACTTTCTTCAATTCATATCTCAGTATCATCTGTACCACCTACTTTCTCTCCAAAATACAGCAGAAATGCATCCTCCAGTGTTGCTTCCTCTCTTACCGCCTGCTCTGTCGGCGGTTCCTTGGCAAGAATCCGAAGCTCTGCTCCGCCTGGCGCAGACTTCACATTGCCCACCAGATACCTCTTCACAAGCTCATTCACTTCTCTCTTGGGAACCGTACAATGCCAGACGGATTCGTCCATGGAAGAGAGCAGCTTCTCCGTAGTTCCCTGATAGAAGATCTTCCCGCTTTTCATCAGCATGATCCGATTCGCAATGAATTCCACATCTGATACAATATGTGTGGAGAGCAGTACCAGCCGCTCTTCCGCCAATTCACTGATCAGATTCCTGAAACGGATCCTCTCATTAGGGTCAAGACCTGCCGTCGGCTCATCCAGTACCAATACCTTAGGATTATTCAGCATTGCCTGCGCGATCCCTACACGCCTTGCCATCCCGCCGGATAAGGTCTTCATCTTCCGTTTCGCATATTTCGCCATGCCGACCTGCCCCAATAACTGTCTTGTCCTTTTTCTCGCCGCCCCGGGCCTGATACCCTTAATGGATGCAATGTACATCATATAATCCGTGACAGACAGATCCGGATAATACCCGAAATCCTGCGGCAGATATCCCAATATGTCACGGTAATCCGCCCCCATTTCCAGAATGTCACTACCTTCCCACAGAATCTCTCCCGCCGTTGGACGTATCAGCGTACACAGCATCCGCATCAGCGTGGTCTTCCCTGCGCCGTTCACTCCAAGAAGCCCGTACACGCCCTTCCTCATCGTAACAGAGACACCGCTTACGGCAGATACTCCGTCAAAGTCTTTTGATACATTTCTAAGCTCTAATTCCATCAACATATTCCTCCCAACCATTCTCACAAGTTTTCTGCGATCTTCTAATACAATAGGCAAGAAATCCAAAAGACAACAGCAAGATCCCAATCCATGCCGGTTCTGCAATACTTTGATATATTTCATCGCGCACGACGATGGCAGCCCATATCACCATCCATATGCCGCTCAAAAGCAAAGTCACATATTCCATCTCGCCCTTTCTGCTATATAACAATCCAAAACAGATACAGCCCGATACATTGAACGGAATCAGGAAATCCATGATCATCCTGTATGCCGACATCTGTACCGTATAAAAAGATACCGCAAAAAATACCGTAACCATCAGCAGATCCACGGCTGCGAACATCAGGATCCTCGCCGCGCATATCTGTCTCAGAGTATAGAATGCCGCCCCCTCCACTTCCATGACCGCGTATCTCTGGTTCTTCCAGATCTCCGGTATGATCAGATCAACAAACACGATCGACAGGATTCCCAGGATCCGTCCCATATCCTCTGCATCTCCGGAGTTCCTTAAGATAAGCCAGAGCAGAAGCAATACCGCCCCCTGCAGGCCCCACCATCTCTTCTTGACAAACCGCATCTGGCTATATAAAAATTCAAAATAAGACAACCGGATATCCTCTCCTGCCGTCATAATATCGCTGCAACACCTGACCACCTTCTGAACTGCCGTGTCTCTGACATATTCTTCTTGTATCAATTCCTTATATTCTTCGATTCTTTTTGTGTATGGTTTCATTCCCTCACCTCCAGATATTCCGACAATAGTTTCTTCGCCCTGCTGATACGGTACTTCACAAGAGACAGGTTGATATCCAACAGTTTGGCAATATCTTTCTGCTTTAGATCCTGAAAGAAAAACAAGATCGTTATCTCCCTAAGCTCCTTTGGCAGACGGTCTATCGCCTGCTCGATGTCCATCCTGATCTCCGCATCTCTCATATCGCTTCCCGGTATTTCAGCCATCTCCTCCATTGGCAGTTCTTTCTTCTTTTTGTAGTAGTTCTTGATGATATTTCCGGCGATCCGGTACAAATAATTCTTAAGCTTCCCATAGTCTGTATAGGTCCGCAGGGCTTCAAAAAAGCGGGTAAACGTCTCCTGGGCCATATCTTCGGCAAGATCGCGGTCACAAAGATGCAGGAAACAATATTGATAAATGGCAGCATAATACTTCCTTATCAATTGTTCTCCGGCTTGTTCGTCTCCATTTTTAACTTTCTTCACCAACAGAAAATCCATATCCGCTTCCCCCCTTCCTGCATAATAACAACCGATTCTTATAAAAAGTTAGTGGGATTCCTTCCATTCCACATATTCTTCCAGACAGAAGTTATTTTCCTTCATTTCCTCCGCCGCTTCTCTCCCCACATAACGATAATGCCAGGGTTCATGATTCACCCCTGTAATCTCCGTTTTGTCCGAAGGATACCTCTTGATAAATCCGTATCTGTATGCATTGGCGTCAAGCCACGCATAGACCTCATCCGAAGATGAGGCGGACGTATCCGCGTTGACATCAACCGCCAGGCCCAATTGATGTTCGCTGGTGCCGGGAATCGAGACATACCCTTCTGCCATCTTCTTCGCTTCCTGCTTCGAATATCCCTGCGCCAGATATTCCGCGATCCTTTCCTCCATGATCGCCTGCTGTTCCTCCCAGGTGCGGTATCCCTCTCTTACATATAATTGCAGGCCGCTCATCCTGGCGTCGTCAAACATCTCCTGCAGCGCCGGATAAATTCTGGAATCCACTTCTTTCCCATTAGACAACTGCGTCAGCTCCAATTCATAATGGCCGGGAATCGCGTAGTCCTTATTGACAAGGATCAGATTCCATCCCAGTGAAGTATCTGCCCTCTCCGTCCCTGTCAGGAAACCTGTGTTCTGCCTTAAGAACGTTCCTCCCGTCTTGAGGATCATACTGCCTGAAATAATTATAACAACACTCAGTGCGATTCTACATACCATTTTGCTGACATCTTTGTACATGTGCCGGTATCTGCTCCTCTGGCCATATCTGCTCCTCTGGCCATATCTGCTTCTCTGGCCGTATCCGCTTCTCTGCACGCATCTCTCCATTGATTTTTCCTCCTGCATTAAGAATCTTCATGAAACTCTAGTACTCTATCCGGTTAGAAATTGAACTAATGAGTTGTCTGGTCCATGCCAGTGCTAGGCAAAAGTTCGACGGCGATGTGGGCGCATCGGCTAGAACTTTTAACGACGCAATGGTGTGGAGCAGGCAGTTCAGGAGTTCGATTTCTTGCCAGATGGAGTACTAGTCTATATAACGTAAGTAGGAAATAATCCGTATCTGTCAATTCATGTGTATTTCTGATACAATCAC
>CANTDX010000006.1 GCA_947652615.1 uncultured Dorea sp.
TATTAGAAAAATATCATGGAACGAAAGTTATCCTGCTGATTGACGAATATGACGTCCCGCTGGCAAAGGCTCATGCAAACGGATACTATGACCAGATGATTTCTTTAATCCGGAATCTGCTTGGAGAGGTGCTGAAGACGAATAGTAGTTTAAAATTTGCGGTGCTGACGGGATGCCTTCGGATTTCAAAAGAGAGTATTTTTACCGGGCTTAATAACCTGAAGGTGTTGACGATTGCGGATGAACGTTTTGATGAATACTTCGGTTTTACAGACAAAGAGGTGAAAGAACTTCTGGAGTACTATGGAGTGATGGAGCACTATGAGGCGGTAAAAAGATGGTATGACGGATACCAGTTTGGAAATGTAGGAGTGTATTGTCCATGGGATGTATTGAACCATTGTGACAGGATCAGAAGCAGCCCGGATGTACAGCCGGAAAACTATTGGATCAATACCAGCAGCAATGACGCAGTGAAACGGTTTATTCAGAAATCGGCAAATGTTGTTACCAAACGGGAGATTGAGAACCTGGTGGCAGGCGGGGTTATTACGAAGGAAATTCATCAGGAACTCACATACCCGGAGATTTATGGGACAGTAGACAATATCTGGAGTCTGCTCTTTACCACCGGATATCTGACCCAACGGGGAAAGGCAGAGGGAAGGCAGATGAAGCTGGCGATTCCCAATCGGGAGATACGGGATATTTTTGAGACGCAGATTATGGAGTTTTTTAAAGAGAATGTCGAAAAAGACGGGGAGATGCTGACCCGTTTCTGCGATGCCTTGCAGAATGAAGATGTGGAAAATGTAGAAAAGATATTTACAGAATATTTAAGGAAGACTATTAGTATCCGGGATACAGCCGTAAGGACAGATATGAAGGAGGGTTTTTATCATGGTGTCCTGCTTGGAATTTTAGGAGTGAAAACCAGGTGGGGGGTTTCTTCCAACCGGGAAATGGGAGAGGGCTATGCGGATATCCTTGTGGAACCGGATACCGGAGATATGGGGATCATCATAGAAGTAAAATACGCCCATGACGGAGATCTGGATGGGGCATGCAAGGAGGCATTAAAGCAGATAGAATATACAAAGTATGAAGATGACCTTGAAGACGGTGGAGTAGAGAATATTCTGAAATATGGGATAGCATGCTATAAAAAACGGTGTAAGGTTATGCTGGCAGAAAATGGATAAAATGAATGTAGGCACATGAAAGCTCTGAGACGAATAGGTTTCAGGGCTTTTTTAGTTGCAATCTTCTTACTTTTCGATATTGACTTTCCCGTTATGTGTAAAGTGTATAATCAAAACAAATTCTGGAATCTATGAACAGAACGGAGGGTGTGAATGAAAGGAAAGGTTGATATACAGGAATTTTACAGCGTACTGGACAGTTTGTATGAGAAGAAAGAGATGGACAAAGCAGAGCCTTATATGCTAGAGGTTCTTTCAAGAGCCGGCAATCTTGAAGACCTGGAGGGCGTGGTTTCAGTCTGCAATGAACTGGGAGGGCTGTATCGCGCTATGAGGCGCACAGACGAAGCGCTCTGGGCTTATGAGAAGGTGATGGAAGGGCTTGAACAGATGGGCTTGAAGGGAACGCGCAACTATGCGTCGGCGCTGATCAACCTCGGCAACGTGCATATTGCCCGGAAGTCTTATGAGAAGGCATACGGCATCGACCGGCAGGCGCTTGAGATACTGGAAAGGCTTGGAGGCGAGGCATATCAGAGAGCCGCGTTATACAACAATATGAGCGCCGTCTTGCGGGAGCTTGGCAGGACGAAGGAGGCGCAGGATATGGCGCTTAGGGCAATAGAAATCATAAGAGAACTGCCGGAGTGTATGGGTGAGCTGGCGACTTCTTACACGAATCTGGGTCAGGCGCAGGCAAAGGAATACGCCTTTTCCGACGCCAGGCAGAATCTTATGCACGCATTGCAGTTATATGAGAACAGCAGTGGAGACAGGGATATTCATTATGCGAACGCGGTGTATGCCCTTGGGAATCTGGACGACGCGCAAGGGTACTATGAGAACGCCGAGGAGAGGTATATCCGGGCGGCGAAGCTGATAGAGCGGGATTTTGGACATACCTGCGATTACGATCAGATCATGGAGGATCTACAGAGAGTCAGAAGGAAGGTGAAGAAGGTTGAAGGGAATGGAATTATCCCAGAGTTTTTATGAATTCTGTAAGGAGCAATTATTTGCCGGCGGCTTGGAGGAGCTTCGGGGTTATGCCGCGGCAGGGCTGGTCGGTGAGGGATCGGAATGTTTTGGCTATGATGATGATATATCACAGGACCATGATTTCGGCCCGGATTTCTGTATCTGGATCCCGGAGCGGATCTATCAGGAGAACGGAGGCAGGCTGGAGGCGGCATACGACGCATTGCCTGAGACATACCGCGGATATCAAAGGAGCAGTTCAAGACAGACGCTTATCAGACGCGGTATCATGACGGTCGAGGGATTCTACAGGAAATATACCGGAATCCTGCACATTCCGGCTGACACAAAGGAATGGTTCCAGATTCCGCAAGGTTTCCTTTCCGTTGCGACAAACGGAGCGGTATTTGAGGATCCATACGGAGAATTTACACGCAGACGGGAATATCTGCTTGCCTATTATCCAGAGGATGTGATCCGAAAAAAGCTGGCGGCAAAGACGGTAGCCATGGCGCAGGCAGGGCAATACAACTATGTACGCTGCTGTAGGAGAGGGGAATGGGAGAGCGCATATCTGGCAGGCGGAGAGTTCGTCAGAGCTGCTCTTTCTGTGATCTACCTGCTGAATAAGAAATATATGCCGTTCTATAAATGGGCGTTTCGGGGAGTGGAGACGCTGACAGAGCTTCGGAATGCAGCCGTCGATCTGAAAGCCTTTGTCCGGCTGGAAGATTCATCAAAGAATGCTGTACAGAAAAGAATCCTGATAGAAAGTATATGCGATGAAATCGTCTGTGAACTAAGGAAAAAGGGCTATTCTACAAGTAACGGCGATTTCCTTGAACCCCACGGGAATTCTATAATGAGCGGTATCCAGGACGATTGGCTTCGCAGCCTGCATGTGATGGCAGATTATGGATAGAGTATCCCGATATATGAAAAAAGATCTTACGGCGAAAAGGATAGAAAGAGAAGGAAAGAAAATGGCAGAAAACAGAGAATACAACTCGAAAGACGAATTGATTAATCAGATCATCTCAGAAGAATACCGAATGTTTTCTGAGGTACAGAACATAGGCGGCCGCGCTTCCTGCCAGGATGATTATGACACGTTTTATATTATGCGGTGCGCTCAGCACAGCATTTTTGCGGAAAATACGCTGAAAAGCTATCTGCAAGACATAGAAGACGCACAGAAGGCAGAACGAAACCTGATAACAGAAAAGTATTCCTGGATGATGGAAGAAACCGATCCAATCTGGTTTAAGGAAAAGTTGAGTCCGCATCTGCCCCGGCTTAGTCCGCGCAAGATGCGTTTGGTGGAAAGTATGACGGTTACTTTCATGAACTGTTATGAGGACGTGAAAAAGCAGTATCCCAATATGCTCGCCTGGGGACGCGATCCGTATGACAATCAGGGCGGCGCATCTATCCGGCTGTATTTTTCCGGTGAACTTAAGACATGGTCGGAGGGGACCTTGCTGCTGGCTTGCCAGGATATCATTTCGCATCTGGAGAAACACGAAAATCCGGTGCGTATGATCTACGAGAAAATCATGGATTTTTACAGCCGCGTACTGATGTAAGAAGGCAGAAGAAGTACGGGGCAGAATTCCCGTTAGGGGAAAGGGGAAAAATCTGTAAAAACAGGAAAAAAAGGGCTGTAAGTTTTTTTAGAGCGCTGGATAGAAGGTTAACGGGGATTTTCATTATAAAAACTGCACAAAAATGCAGATAAAAATAAGTTGAAATGTACAATATTGACTTTGACCGATAGGGAAATGATACCTTATAAAAGGAATAAATAATGTAACTGCCGGATATCAAAGACAATATCAAAGACAGTTACGTTCAGGAGGATCAAGAAAGGAGGAGACAATGAGATATTACGGCGAAGAGGCTTTGGGAATGGTTGAGACATTAGGCATGGTTCCTGCTTTAGAAGCGTGTGATAAAATGCTGAAAGCAGCTGATGTCGAATTGGTCTCGTATGAAAATGTGGGCTCTACCTTGGTGACGATTATGGTCAAGGGAGACGTTGCCGCATGCAGGGCGTCCGTTGACGCAGGAAAAAGAGCCGCGGAACAGATAGGCAAGGTGACGGCGGTGCATGTGATACCTAGACCGATTCGGATCATCGGTGATATCGTATCCTGTCACGATGTAGACATTTATTAATACATAGGGAGAGGGAAGACTTATGGCTAAATATAATGCTTTAGGCATGATAGAGACGTTTGGTCTTGTGTTTGTACTGGAAGCCGCTGACGCTATGGTAAAGGCCGCTGACGTGGAGCTGGTGGGCTATGAAAACACAGCTTCCGGCTATATCTCAGTACTGGTTGCAGGAGACATTGCCGCCTGCCAGAGTGCGGTAGATGCCGGCGTGAAGGCGGTGAAGGATATGGAAGGCAATCTGTACAGTTCCGTGGTGATCGCAAGCCCGCATCCGGATCTGTACAAGATCACAGAGCGTTACCGGTTGGATAAACTCCTTCCGCAGATCGATTAGAACGCTTAAGGGAAGGAGACGACATGAATATTATCGACAATGATCTGCTCTCCATCCAGGAAGCCAGGATATTAGCTGAAAATGCAGCGATGGCAAAAAAACAGCTTGCCCAATTCTCTCAGGAAAAGCTCAACACCATTGTGGAAGGAATGCTTGACGCAGTAGTTATGCATCTGGGAGAACTCGCCTTATTGTCCCATGAGGAGACCGGTTACGGGAAGGCAGAAGACAAGGCTGCAAAGAATTATTTTATCTGTGAATCGGTAAGACGAAAGATCCGCAATATGAAATGCGTCGGATTTATAGAGGAAGATGCAGATAACTGCACGGCGAAAGTGGGAGTGCCCTTAGGAGTGATCGCGGCGTTGGTGCCGTCTACCAATCCGGTATCTACCACCATCTTCAACGCGGTGATCGCAGTAAAGGCGGGCAATGCCATTATCTTTTCCGCGCATCCAAGAGCAGTTAAGACAGTCGGAAGAACATTGGACATATTGATCAAGGCCGCCTGCGAACACGGTATGCCGGAATATGGGATCTCCTATCTGCACGCAGTGGACAGGGAAGGGACCAATACCCTGATCAGGCATCCTGAGGTGAATCTGATCTTGAATACCGGAGTTCCTGCATTTCTGGATGAGGCGAACCGTTCCGGCAAGCCGCTGATCTACGGCGGAAGCGGAAACGGACCTGCGTTTATCGAGAGAACCGCCGATGTGAAGCAGGCAGTCAGCGACATTATCGAAAGCAAGACTTTCGATTACGGAATGGTATCTGCCGCGGAACAGTCCGTCGTAGTGGAGCGGTGTATCGAACCGGAAGTCCGGCGGGAACTGACCGCGCAGGGAGCGTACTTTATGACGGAGGAAGAATCCGTCAGATTAGGCAGGCTGCTTTACAACAGCGACGGAAGCATCAATGCGGAATTCGTCGGGATTTCTGCAAAACGTCTGGCGTCAAGAGCCGGATTTTCCGTAGACGGGCAGGTAGAATTGCTGATCGCCGAAGGGAAATACGCGCTGAGCGACAATCCATATAACAAAGAGAAGCTTTGTCCTGTGCTTGCGTACTATATCGAGGATGACTGGCAGAATGCCTGCGAGAAATGCATCGAGCTGTTATTTGCCAAGAACGGCGGGCACACGCTGGTGATCCATTCAACGGACGATTATGTGATCCGGCAGTTTGCACTCAAAAAGCCGGTGGCGAGGGT
This sequence comes from uncultured Dorea sp., assembly GCA_947652615.1. Taxonomy (GTDB): domain Bacteria; phylum Bacillota; class Clostridia; order Lachnospirales; family Lachnospiraceae; genus Sporofaciens. The sequence continues at coordinate 5,906 of CANTDX010000006.1, forward strand.
GTTGGTCAATACTCCGGCGTCGCTTGGCAGTATGGGCGTGACTACGGCTCTGTTCCCGGCGATGACGCTTGGAAGCGGCGTGACAGGACAGGGTATCACGTCGGAGAATGTATCGCCGCTGAATCTTGTGTATATCCGCACGGTCGGGGCAGGTATCCGGGACAGCGCATATATCAGGAGATATTGCGGTGATCAATTGGCGGAAATTAAGGAGAAACGCAAAATGGAACGTGAAGAGGGGATGCGCCTGATCAGGCGTCTGATCGGTGAGGCGGTTTCCTCTGCATCGTAATAAATGAAAAACAAAAAAGAAAGTGAGGTATATGAAAATTGGATATTCGTGAATTTTCTACAAAACTCGCAGAAGCAACCAGGGATATGACGCCGGCAGAGCGCCAGGCGATCCAGAAAATGTTCCAGGGAATGAGCGAGCAGATCACAAAAGAAGATCCGGCGCCGGCGTCTTGCGCGTCCGGATGTAAGGACGGATATGCAGGAACGGCAAATCACGGGACAGCTATTCCAGAAGGACCGACAGAGCGTATATTGGCTTTGAAGAGGCAGTATATGAGTTGGAAACCGTCCATCACAACACATCGTGCAAAAGCAATCACCAAGATTTACAAAGAGAATCCGGGAATGCCGAAGATCCTGCTTCGCGGAAAATGTTTCCGTTATTGCTGTGAGACGGCTCCGCTTGTGATCCAGGAGAATGAGCTGATCGTCGGCAACCCGACAGGAGCGCCGAGAGCCGGTGCATTCGCTCCCGATATCGCATGGCGGTGGATGCAGGATGAATTGGATACCATCGAGACACGTGACCAGGATCCGTTCTATATTTCACCAGAAGATAAGAAATATATGAGAGAAGTTCTGTTCCCATTCTGGGAAGGAAAATCTGTAGACGAATACTGCGAAGGCCAGTACCGTGAATGCGGCGGCTGGGAATTATCCGGCGAGTCCTTTGTATCCGATTGTTCCTATCATGCATTAAACGGCGGCGGCGATTCCAATCCGGGCTATGACGTGATCACCATGAAGAAGGGTATGATCGATATACAGAATGAAGCCAGGGAAGCGCTGAACCATTTAAGCTACACGAATCCAGAGGATATCGATAAGATCTATTTCTACAAATCTGTGATCGATACGACCGAAGGCGTTATGATCTATGCCCAGCGCCTCTCAGACTATGCCCGCCAGATGGCGTTAAAGGAGACGAACCCGCAGCGCAGGGCAGAGCTTGAGAAGATCGCAGAGATCAATGCAAGAGTTCCAAAATATAAACCGGAAACCTTCTGGGAAGCGATTCAGGCAGTATGGACCATTGAATCCCTGCTTCCTGTAGAGGAAAACCAGACGGGTATGTCGATCGGCCGTGTGGACCAGTATATGTATCCGTACTATCGGGCAGATATCGACGCCGGGCGTATGAACGATTATGAGGCATTTGAGCTTGCAAGCTGTATGCTGATCAAGATGTCCGAGATGATGTGGGTAACGTCTGAGGGCGGTTCCAAGTTCTTCGCTGGATATCAGCCGTTTGTAAATATGTGCGTCGGCGGATGTACACGTTCCGGTGCAGATGCGACCAACGATCTGACATACCTGCTGATGGACGCGGTAAGACACACGAAGATCTATCAGCCGTCGCTTGCATGCCGTATCCATAATAAATCTCCTGAGAAATATCTGCGTAAGATCGTAGATGTTGTGCGTGCGGGTATGGGATTCCCGGCCTGTCATTTCGACGATACGCATATCAAGATGATGCTGGCAAAGGGCGTGTCTGTAGAGGATGCAAGAGATTACTGTCTCATGGGCTGTGTTGAGCCGCAGAAGGCAGGACGGTTATATCAGTGGACTTCGACTTCTTATACACAGTGGCCGATCGCCATTGAACTTACGCTGAACCACGGAGTTCCGCTCTGGTACGGCAAACAGGTAACACCGGATGAAGGACCGCTTACCCAGTATCAGACTTTTGAGCAGTTCGACCGGGCTGTTAAGAACCAGATCGACTACATCACAAAATGGACGGATGTTATGACGGTGATCTCCCAGAGAGTACACAAGGAACTGGCGCCGAAGCCATTGATGTCCATTATGTACGAAGGATGTATGGAAAAGGGCTACGGAGTTGAATCCGGCGGAGCTATGTACAATTACGGCCCGGGCGTCGTATGGTCAGGACTTGCCACCTACGCAGATTCCATGGCAGCGATCAAGAAGCTTGTATTCGAGGATAAGAAGTATACTCTGGAACAGCTGAATCAGGCTCTTCTTGCTGATTTTGAAGGATATGAGCAGATCAGAAGAGACTGTCTGGACGCACCGAAGTATGGAAATGATGACGATTATGCAGATAGTATCTGTGCGGATATCATTCAATACACAGAGCATGAGCATAGAAAATATAAGACCTTATTCTCACATCTGAGCCACGGTACGCTGTCAATTTCCAACAATACACCGTTTGGTATGATGACAGGCGCGTCTGCCAACGGAAGAAAGGCATGGCTGCCTCTGTCCGACGGTATCAGCCCGACACAAGGCGCGGATTACAAGGGACCGACGGCGATCATCAAGTCCGTATCAAAGATGGCGAACGACAATATGAATATAGGCCTGGTACATAACTTTAAGCTGATGCCGGGACTTCTTGACACAATGGAAGGCGAACAGGGATTGATCACACTGCTGCGCACGGCAAGTATGTACGGCAACGGCGAGATGCAGTTCAACTATGTGGATAACCAATCTATGCTGGAGGCACAGAAGGATCCGGACAGCCACAGAGACCTTGTGGTACGTGTCGCAGGTTACAGCGCGTTCTTTACCGAGCTGTGCAAGGATGTTCAGGACGAGATCATCAGCAGGACTATGCTGACAAAACTTTAGACGATTACACGGAATGAAGGAGTTCACTTATGAGCGAAGTGCAAAATGAAGATATTGAACGGAAGGCAGTCATATTTAATGTGCAGAAGTATAACACATTCGACGGCCCCGGCGTCAGGACTCTGATATTTTTTCAGGGATGCCCGCTCAGATGCAAGTGGTGTGCGAATCCGGAGGGCCTTGAACGGAAATTCAAAGTGATGTTTAAGGCTGACGTATGTGTAAACTGTAATAGATGCGTTGCGGTGTGTCCGAACGGCGTCCATCAGACGTCAGCCGATACAGGCAGACATCTGATCGACCGCAGCAAGAAGTGCATCGGCTGCCGGGCGTGTGAGTCGGCTTGTCTGGTCAAGGCGCTCAACATTGCCGGAGAGGAAAAGAGCATATCCGAGCTTCTGGATATCATAATGGAGGATAAGGACTTCTACATGATGTCAGGAGGCGGGGTGACGCTTGGCGGAGGCGAGGTGACCAGCCAGCCGGAAGCGGCAGGAAGCCTTTTGTCTGCGTGCAAGAAGTCGGGAATCGGGACCGCGATCGAGACCTGCGGTTATGTGAGACAAGAGAATCTAAGGATGCTCGCGCCGTTTGTAGATCTGTTCCTGTTTGATATCAAGCATATCGATTCAGAACGGCATTATGAGTGGACCGGCGTCCGGAACGAACTGATCATTGAAAATGTGAAGTGGCTTCTGGGAAATAATAAGAATGTCAAGATCAGGATGCCTCTGTTAAAAGGAGTAAACGACAGGCGTGAAGATATTGAGGGAATCGTAAAACTGCTGACGCCGTATCAGGATTACAATAATTTTAAGGGCATAGACCTGCTGCCTTATCACAAGATGGGCGTCAACAAGTATAAACAGCTTGATATGGAATATCAGATTGAAGGAGATCCCTCTCTTTCGGCAGAAGATCTGGACAGGATCGAAAAATGGATCAGCGGGTATGATTTACCGGTAGCGGTAATCCGGCATTGATGGAGGAAGGAAAATGGGATTTCTTGACGACAGCTCCGATATAAGGAATCGGATCATTGAAGAATCGGTACCCGGGAAACAGGTGACAATTGCACACGTGATCGCATCACCCATGCAAGATATCTATGAAAGGCTTGGGATCGAAGAGGCGGGAGCGATCGGGATTCTTACGCTTTCGCCTTATGAGACAGCGATCATTGCAGCAGATATAGCCGTGAAAGCGGCGAATGTGAAGATAGGCTTTCTGGATGGTTTTACGGAATCGGTGTTTTTAAGCGGTGATGTCCAGAGTGTGGAGACCGCTCTTGCGGCGGTCACCGATACACTGAAGAATATGCTGGGATTCACCGTTGCGCCGATCACCAGAACGTAGTACGGAGCATTGGATGGAGGAGAGAATGAAATTTATAACAGAATATGATCTTCGTGCCAGGTTCAATGAACAGCCTTTTACAGACTATAGAATTGAGAAAAATACCCGTTTGACGCCAGGTGCAAGACAGTTTTTGTCGGATCGGAGGATTACCCTTTTGGAGGACGGTGCAGACAGAAGTGTTAAGGTGCAGGAAACGGACCGCAAACGGATACCGGAAGCCTGCCAGGCTTGTGAAGCAGCAGATTCAAAGAAGGATTCTCTGGCAATTGCAAAGCTTCTAAGCGATGTGGAAGTTCTGGAAGCGGAATTCCTTGTCATAACGAGCCAGATCATCGAAACGGATATTGAGATCGCCGGACAGATGTCAAAAGCCGGGCATGAATTCGGCAGGATCAAGACTCTTCTGACGGATGGAGCGGCAGATCTCAATATCAGCTTTGAGGGATGCACAGGGATGGATAAGGATCATTTCGGTAAGGACCTGGGCAATTGTTTTGACATTACAGACTTCTATATACAGTCGCCGAACGGAAAAATAATTGTTCAGATGAATGCCCTGCGGGCTAAGATCAGAGCGATGAGGCTCAGCGCTGCAGAAGCGCTGAGCGCAGACAAAGAGGAGAAGCGCCAGGAGGCAGTGACAGAGGCAGTCAATCAGATCATCAATAAATTGTCACAGCTGATATGTATGGCGGCGGGGGTGAAAACATGCAGAAGGACGTAATAGATTTCAAGTTCTGCGACGAACTTGTAGAAGAATTTAAACAGGTGGTAAAACACCCGGTCCGATCAAAGAGTTCCGTCTACTATGTGGGCGTGGATCTTGGAACTGCATGTGTAGTAACCGTGGTTCTGGATGAGAACCGCAAGCCTGTGGCAGGAGCCTATGAATATGCAGACGTGGTAAGGGACGGAATGGTCGTGGATTACATCGGAGCGGTTGATATCGTCCGCCGGATGAAAGCAGAACTGGAAGAAAAGCTCGGCGTAGAAGAATTAGTATATGCGGCGGCGGCGATCCCGCCGGGGACAGATACCCTGGATGGAGGAGCAGTCAAGAATGTGGTGGAAGCGGCAGGCTATCTTATCACATCGCTGGAAGACGAGTCTACTGCGGCGAATAAAGTTCTCCGTATACAGAACGGCGCGGTGGTAGATATCGGCGGCGGAACTACGGGAATATCCATCTTCAAAGACGGAAAGGTAGTATACGTGGCAGATGAGCCTACCGGAGGAACGCATTTTTCCCTGGTGTTATCCGGCGCTTACCGGAAGACCTTTGAGGAAGCAGAGCTTTTCAAGAGAGATAGGGCGAATCATAAAGAGATACTGCCTGTGTTAAAGCCTGTGATCGAGAAAGTATCCGCGATCATCAGCCGGCATATTGAAGGGTATCAGGTCGACAGTATTTCCTTAGTCGGCGGTACCTGCTGCCTGGCGGGAATCGAAGAGATCATTGAGAAGAATACCAGGATACCAACTTATAAACCGATAGATCCCATGTTTGTGACGCCTCTGGGAATCGCATATAGTTGTACTGACAAAGAGAGATAGGACGGCGGAGAAGATATGGAGTTTCGGATCATTAAATCCCCGACAAAAGGAACGCTTGATATATTAGAGCGTCGGAAAGGCTCAGGCAGCAAACAGACGCTTGGGCACGTGGGTGCGGTTGGGCTTGTACAGGGCAGGCTGATCGAGATGATCGCGGCGGCGGATATCGCCGAGAAAGCGGTCGGTGTCACGGTAGAGGACATCAGAGGAAGCTGCCCGCAGAATATGATATTGCTGGCGATATTTGGAGACACTTCTTCGGTAGAGTCTGCGATTGAGAAGATCAAGGAGAGCTTGTAAGAGGTGAGGAATTATGGTGACAGCGAGATTGATCGATAATATCTGGGCAACCAGGAAATCAGAGCTTCTAAACGGCTATAAGCTGATGCTTGTTGAGATAATAGGCGGAATAGAAGCCGGTAAGAGACTGGTGGCGGCAGATGTGATCAGCGCGGGGATCGGAGACCGGGTACTTGTGGCCACGGGATCTTCTGCCCGCAGAATGTTAGAAAACGATAATATTCCGGTCGATGCAGCGATCATCGGAATTATTGACGAGGATTGCTGTTTTGAAGAATAGAACAGGAGGTGAAAGACAAGAATGAAAAGACTGATTGATGTAGCCGCTGTGAATGAGATGAAAGCAAACGGGCAGAGTATCGTCTATACAGACGGGAATACATTGCTTACGCCGGCAGCGATGGACGCGATCAACGCGAATGGCATGACGATCGAGGAAGGCGCATGTCCGGCAGCAAAGGAGACGCCGTCTGCTTCCTGCTGTCAGGATCATAAGACTGCAGCGGCAGGGGCGCCGGAAGGAGAAGTAAGCGCGGACCTGATCTTCAAAGTCCTGTCGAGCCTTTCAAAGAGCGGGCTTCTAAATGACATGCTCGCGGCATGCGGGGCGGACAGTAAGCCGTATGAGGCAGAGTACGATCCGGCAGGATTCAAATTAATCCGCGGCAGCAGTGTCAGGACGGAGGTCTTAGACACAGGCGATCCTGCACAGGCAGGCAAGGTCAACTATAGGGAGATCATAGGCGCAGACGACAGATCTTCCATAGCGGCGGGCATTATTACGATTGACGACGTCAACTTTGGCTGGGAAACCGAATGTCAGGAGATCTATTATATCATAAGCGGCTGTATTACTGTTACGATCGGCGGAAAAGTATATGAAGCGAAGGCTGGCGACGTGTTCTTTATCAAGAAGGGAATCAAGTGTGCGTTTGGCGCCAAAGGACTTGGAAAGGCATTTTATGCAACATACTGATCAATTAGGAGGATGATATATGCAGGCTTTAGGTCTTATTGAAACCAGAGGGCTGATCGCAGCCATTGAAAGTGCGGACGCTATGCTTAAGGCGGCCGAGGTACGTCTGGTGGAAAGAACATTCGTAAAAGGCGGTATCGTCACCATTACGGTCACAGGAGATGTTGCGGCGTGCAGGGCTTCCGTGGATGCAGCGGCGTCTGCGGTTGCCAGAATGGGAGGAACGATTCTTTCCACACATGTGATCCCGCGTCCGCATGAAAGCCTTGACGGTTCGATGATCGGTTCTGTAGATCCGGTTTGGGAACAGGAAGAGATTGAGAACACAGAAGATAAATTAGAAGAAGATGCCTTTGAGGAAGAGCCGGAAACGGCAGAAGAAGAGACCTCTAAGGAAGAGCCGGAAGCGGCCGGGGAAGAAAAACCGGATCAGAACCCGGAATCTGAGGCGAAGAAAGCAGGAGCAAACAGGGCATATGTTGAGAGTACCGTGGAAACAGACGGGATCGACAAGGCAATTTCAGCGCTGAAACGCTCTAGAACAGCCGAGATAAGAGAAATGCTCCTTGGCGAATATCCGGAAACGAGTCTTAACAGCGAATCGGCGGCAAACATGACAAAGAGAGAAATGCTGGATTGGCTGAAAGATTTCTACACTGAATCATAGTGAGGAGGAATATTATGGATAACATGGATCTTGATCTGCGGTCCATACAGGAGGCGAGGGATCTCTGCAAATATGGTTCCGCCGCCGCCGAGCGTATTGCGAAATACTCGGAGGATCAGATCGACAAGATTCTGCAGAATATGGTCAGAGCCGCAGAGGAACACGCGGCAGAACTGGCGCAGATGGCTGTAGAAGAGACTGGCTTTGGAAAAGTGCAGGACAAAATATATAAGAATCACGGAGCATCGACTCTGGTGTATAATTATATCAAAGATATGAAGACTCAGGGGATCATCTCAGAGGATCCTGTGAACAAGATGTTTGAGGTTGCCGATCCGGTCGGTTTGATCATGGGTATCATCCCTTCTACGAACCCGACGTCGACGGTGATCTACAAATCACTGATAGCGGTTAAGGCGAGAAATGCAATTGTGTTCTCCCCGCATCCGTCAGCGCTTAAGTGCACCTCCAGGGCTGCGCGGCTGATGGCACAGGCGGCGGTAGACGCAGGGGCGCCGTCGGATACGATCGGATGCCTGTCTATGTGTACGATGCAGGCGACGAATGAACTGATGCACAACGACGCGGTCAAGCTGATCATCGCGACAGGCGGTCCGGGCATGGTAAAAGCTGCTTACAGTGCAGGCAAACCGGCGATCGGAGTAGGGGCGGGCAACTCTCCTTCCTATATCGAGCGTACTGCCGATGTGAAAAAAGCCGTATCGAATATTATCGCGAGCAAGACATTTGACAACGGTACCATCTGTGCGTCGGAACAGTCTATCATAGTAGAAGAGTGCAATCACGACGCGGTTGTTGCGGAGCTGAAGGCGCAGGGAGCATATTTTATGAATCCTGATGAAGTTAAAAAGGTATGCTCTGTACTGTTTAAAAACGGCCATACTATGAATGCGAAGTATGTGGGAAGATCTGCCAAGGTCATTGCAGACGGCGCAGGAATCAGCGTACCGGATAATACGACCGTGCTGATCGGAGCGCAAAGCGGTGTCGGAGAAGGGAATCTCCTGTCATACGAGAAGCTGACCTGCGTGCTTGGATTCTATGTTGTACGCGACTGGCATGAGGCGTGCGAGCTCTCTATGAAGCTGCTCCAGAACGGGATCGGGCATACGATGAACCTGCATACCCAGGACGAGAAGATCGTCCGTGAATTTGCAGTTAAGCCGGCGTCTCGTATTCTTGTCAATACCGGCGGAAGTATGGGCGGAACCGGATTAAGTACCGGGCTTGCACCAGCGTTCACGCTTGGCTGCGGAACCATGGGCGGAAGCTCCGTATCGGAGAATGTAACGCCGCTGCATCTCATCAATAAGAAGACGGTATGCTATGGGATCAAGGATGCGGTTACTCTTGCCAGTGATGATCCGACGTTCCATGTATGCGCTGATGCTTCAGCAAAGAGCCAGACATGTTCGTCTATTCCGGCAACGCCGATCTCTTACAGTACCGGATGCAACAGCTGCGGATGTGACGCACAGTCACCGGCAAGCTTCGTCAGAAATCCGATGGCAGCGGCTCATGCGGCTTGCGTGGCAGGTACACAGACTGTCTCGGAGGACATCGACAGCAGGAAGATGGCATCGTCAGATGAAGGGATCAATCTTGAACAGTTGAAGGATATGATCAATGGGCTGGTGAATGCCATGAAGGGAGAGTAGAATGGAGAATAACAGCTATAATGAGATTCTGGAGCTGTTCTTAAAAGCAGTTGAATCTGTGAAATCTTCCAACTCTGACGCATATACAGAGGATGCAAAAAAGGGATTGGTCCCGGTAGGGATCTCCAACCGTCACGTGCATCTGACAGAAGAGGCGGTTGAGGTACTCTTCGGAAAAGACTACGTGCTTGAACGGATCAAGAATCTGTCCCAGCCGGGGCAGTTCGCCTGCAAAGAGTGCGTGACGCTGTGCGGTCCGAGAGGCGTGATCGAAAAGGTCCGGGTACTGGGGCCCACAAGGCAGCAGAATCAGGTAGAGATCCTTGCCGGCGATATGTTTAAGTTAGGCTTACAGGCGCCTCTTAGGCAGTCCGGGGATCTTGCGGGAAGTGGCGGTATCATCATGGTGGGGCCGAAGGGTTCCGTACAGATCAAAGAAGGCGTTATCGTGGCTCAGCGGCATATACATATGAATCCTATGGAGGCAAAAGCTTACGGGGTTCATGACGGGCAGAAGGTAAAACTGGCGGTCGACGGGCCAAGGGCCGGGATCATGGACAATGTAGTAGTCCGTGCAGATGACAAAGGCGCTCTGGAGTGCCATATTGATACAGAAGAGGCAAATGCATACTGCATTAACTCAAAAACCAAATTAATGATAATTAAATAACAATATTATTTATAAAACAGGAGGAAATAAAAATGACAAAGTATGATGCATTAGGAATGATCGAGACAAAGGGACTGATCGGCGCGGTAGAGGCAGCAGACGCTATGGTAAAAGCGGCTAACGTTTATCTGATCGGAAGAGAATTCGTAGGCGGCGGCCTGGTTACCGTTATGGTCCGCGGAGACGTAGGAGCCGTTAAGGCTGCGACAGATGCCGGAGCCGCGGCTGCACAGAGAGTCGGCGAACTGCTCTCCGTACATGTGATCCCGCGTCCGCATCAGGAAGTGGAATCTATTCTTCCGACGAAAGCAGAGTAATTCATCATGATCGGGCCTGCCCAAACACAGGCCCGATTTTTAAAAGGCGCTGGAAATCAGGATAAAAGGAATCGTGTGGTGAGGATGAGGGAAAACAAGAAAAAATTATATTCTATTGGCGAGGCTAGTAAGATCTGTAATGTCTCTACAAAAACACTGCGTTTCTATGACAAGATGGGTGTTGTAACACCGGATTACGTGAGCGAAGAGAACGGATACCGTTATTACAGCAGTATCACGCTGCTGAAAATTCCTGTGATCAAATATTATAAGCAGCTGGGGTTTAAACTGGAGGAGATGGTAGGACTTCTGAATGGGGAATCTTATCATGGTATGGAGGATAATTTCCGTAAGAAAATAATAGAACTGAGCCGGGCAGAGCAGGAGATCCATAAGAGCTATGTGTCTGTGAACGACTGGTATGAGTTGATCCGGGAAGCAAAGACGGTATCCGCCCAGGCTGAGTGTCCGGTATGTATTAAATATCTGCCTACTCAGGAATATGCGTATCTGGATCAGGAGTTTTCCTATAACTACAGAGACGCTGTGATCAATATACCATGGACGGATTACCTTTCCAGTATGAATTGTTCCATTACCGGTCCGATCATCATAGAATATCCTTCCATGCAGGACAAGATGGAAGGAGTCTGCCGCACTGCACGGATCATGCAGCGGATCGTCGGGACTTGTGACAGACGGACGAACATCCTTGTCATGAAAGGACAGATGGTGGCGTCCCTCTATCATTTGGGCGGTTATGACAACATTAAGGAGAGCTATCAGAAGATCCTGGAATATATTGAGAAGCAGGGATATGTCTGCAAAGAAAGATCGATAGAACGGTATGTATTGGATTACTGGACATCGGAGATCCTGGATGAATTTGTGACAGAGATCATTATTCCGATCTGTAAAAAAGCATGATTTTAGACAGCGAAAGAAAGGAGGAGTTGACTATGGAAGAATTTACTATGAACACAAGAATATATATGGGCGAAGATTCCTGCGAAAAAATAAGTGAATTTGAGATAAAGCGTGCATTTATCTTCTGCGATCCTTTCATGAAACAGTCAGGAAAAACCGATCTGATCGTGACAAAGCTAGCCAAGATGCGTGTGGAATACTATATTTTTGCAGACGTAGTTCCGGATCCTGACATGGCGGTGATACAAAAGGGATTGAATCAGCTGAATGCTTTCAAACCGGATACAGTGTTCGCCTTTGGCGGCGGTTCTGCCATTGATACGGCTAAGGCGGTCGTACATCTGTATGCCAAGATGCATGATATCGCAAGACCTTGCATCATCGCGGTCCCGACCACAAGCGGAACCGGAAGTGAAGTGACTGCGTTTGCGGTGGTTTCAGACAGGGAAGCGGGGATTAAATACCCGCTGATCGATTCCCGGATGATACCGGATGCGGTATTCTTAGATCCGAAGCTTACGTCCACCGTACCGCCGTCCATCACGGCGGATACTGGAATGGATGTGCTTACGCATGGACTTGAAGCCTTTGTTTCCACGGATGCCAATGATTTTACCGACGCTATGGCGGAGAAGTCCATACGGACGGTCTGGGATTATCTGGAACGCTGTGTGGCGAGCGGGGATGATATGGATGCAAGAGCCCATATGCATAACGCGTCCTGCATGGCGGGCATGGCGTTTAATGCGGCTTCACTTGGAATCTGCCACAGTATGGCGCACGCGCTGGGGGCACAGTTCCATCTTCCGCATGGGCGCTGTAATGCGGTGCTTTTACCCATCGTTATCGAATATAACGCCGGACTTGAAATACCGGGTGAGACAGACGCGCTTTTGCGTTATCTGGATATTGCAAGGCTTCTTGGGATCTCGGCAGGAACGAATAAAGCGACGGTCCACCTTATGGTACGCCAGATCCGCAGTCTCATGAGCCGGATCGGCATTCCGGTCCATTTTGCAGAACTGAATATCGATGCTGACAGCTATCTGCGATCGATCGACGTTATGGCAGAGAACGCACTGAAAGACCGTTGTACCGCGACCAATCCCAGAGTACCGGCGGCGGAGCACATCAAACGGCTGTATAAGAAGCTTTATCAGTCGTAAAAAACAGCATTAGGAGGAAAATATAATGACAGTAGACAAATCACATTCCATTGGTATCTGGTCAGGTATCATATCTGGCCTTACATATGGGATCTATACGACACTCGTTATGGTGGCAGGCTATTATGAGCCCCTGGTAACGGCGGCGGGACTGCTTGCGGCGCCCTATGTGTGTTCCGGGTTAAACGACCTGTTCGCGGGAATCTGGCTTTCTATATACAATATAAAGAGAGGACGGATGGCGGAGGTATGGCAATGCCTGAAAACCCGGCCGGGACAAATGATCGTCCTTGGTTCTCTGCTCGGCGGCCCCGTAGCAAACGGAGCCTATCTGGTAGGATTGGCCCTTGCCGGAGCCTATGCGATCCCGATCTCTGCAACATGCAGTCTCTTCGGCGCTATCTTCTCATGGATATTCTTAAAGCAGAGGCCTACGAAGAGAGTAGTGGCAGGTATGATCATCTGTGTGTCGGGCGCTATCATCATTAACTGGGTGGAACCGGAAGGAACGAAGAACTTTACTCTCGGTATCATCTGCGCCCTGATCGCGGCGATCTGCTGGGGACTTGAAGGGATGTTCTCCAGCTCCAGCGGTGAAGAGCTGGAACCGGAGATATCCGTGAATCTGCGTGAATTGATCTCCGGTATCGTGGATCTGGCGATCATCGTTCCGGCTGTCAAAGCATTGTCGCTCCTTGCGGGAACCTTACAGGCGGGGATCCCGGTTATCTGGCTCCTTGTGGCGGGGCTTTCTGCCGCGGTTTCATTCCTTACCTGGTATAAGAGTAATGCATTGGTTGGATGCGCCATCGGAATGTCGCTGAATGTAACTTATGCATTCTGGGGAGTATTATTCTGCGTATTATTCCTTGGACAGGAATTGACGGTTACGATCGTCGCAGGATCTATCATTATCGTTCTCGGCGCCGTGCTTGTTACGATGAATCCGCTGGATCTGTTCCGGAAGAATCAGAGCGCATAGACAGATACAGATCAGGAGAATTAAAAAAGGAGTCTTCAAAGAAATAACATGTAAATTAGTACATGTTATTTTTTTGTCTGTTTTAGTGTTGCTAAGAATATCTGTAAAACATCTGTAAAACAATTGAAAATTATGATACAATGAAAAATAATGACGAATGCATGGATATAGAATTTAGCAGATAGAGAAGATAGATGGGAGGAGACTTGCAATCATGTTTAGGAAGATGCTTGAAGACACCGATGGTGACAGAACCAGGGAAAAGGTCCGCAAGCAGAGTCAGAGAGCTGTAATACGGAACGTCTCATTAGGTACGGCGCTGGCAGGGGCAGTCTGTATCAGCGCTGTCGGGTTTACAGGATGCGGCAGCCGACCGGGGGATAAGCCGTTGCCAGCTGCCGAAGAGTGGTCGGCGGATTCGGACATGGGGGAAGAAGAGGCTTTGGAAGCTGTTGATTTTGATCATGAGCTGGACGGCTATGAGCCGCAGAAGAAGGAATATAATTTTTATCTCACTTATAAGATGGTCCATCCCTGGTGGGATGCGGTTGCATTGGGGATTGAGGATGCGGCCAAGCAATACGAGCAGAAGGGAATTATCATCAATTACGAGTACCTTGCCCCTGGCGGCGTCTCTGCACAGGATCAGATACAGCGTCTGTCGGAGGTTTCGGGAAGGGGATTTGATGTGATCGGGGTGGACGTTGCGGATGTGGATATCGTTACGCCTGTGATCAACGGGCTTATAGAAGACGGACAAAAGGTCATGACATTTTCAAGCTCGGATGCTTCAAGGGAAGACGGGTGTGCCCGTATTGCTTATGTAGGCAATACGCATAATTATGAGGACGGCGCCAGTCTTGCAGAGGCTCTCTGCAAGAAGCTTGGAGGATGCGGCAAGGTTGCCGTACTTGTAGGGACTAAGGAGGCGCCTTGCCATGAGGACAGGGCTCTTGGCGCGCGGGATGTGATCGCGAAGTATCCGGATATGGAGATCGCAGAGATCGTCTATGATGAAGATAATGTGGATAAGGCATATGAATTTGCCGGGGAGATTCTTAAGAAGCATAAGGACCTGGCGGGATTCGTCTGCTGTAATATGAGCAATCCGGTGGGGACGGCAAGAGCGGTCATCGAGGCCAGACGGGAGGATGATATTGTGATCGTCGGGATGGATCACGACCAGGAAGCGCTCAGGTATCTGAGGGACGGGATCATCTATGCGCTTGGTGTGCAGGATTGTTATTCAATTGGTTTTGACACGGTTCAGGTGGCAATAAAGATCGCGGACGGGCTTCTTCCCGGGGAAGCATATCCTGAGAAGACGGAAGAGATGACGACGGTCATTTACCAGGAAGGCGCCGCGTCAATGCTTCGGACATTATACGGTGAAATTGATTAAGGAGTATGGAATGGATCGATCAGAACAGAACAATATTAATGAAAAGCAGAGGAGGCAGACAGTCGCGTTCGCGGTGTGGGGCGGGGTTATCATTGCAGCGATCCTCCTGATTACGACGGTCTGGGTGTCGAACAGTGCAAGAAAGGGTACCGATCAAGCAGTGAACAGGGTCAGTGAGTTCTATCTGGAGGAGCTTGCCGGACGAAGGGCGCAGGTTGTATCGGAGGAACTTAAGAATCATTTCGCATATATGGAGAATGCGCTGAGTGTATTGGACGAATCGGATCTTGAGTCACAGGAGACATTACGTGCGTTCCTGGGGAAGATGAAGAAGCTCTATGGGGTGGATAAGTTTGTGCTGGTGGATGAAGAAGGGATCGTCTATGCGGAACACAGTACGTCCTCGGGGCTAAGCAGATACAGCTTTCTCTCAGAGGAGCTGACAGAGCCGGTGATCAGCATGTCGAGCCTCTATGGTGCGAAGAAGCAGGTGATTCTTGCGATCCCTGTGGAGGAGGGGATCGTATTCCAGGGCTCGCAGCTTAAGGTGTGTTTTGTCCAGGTTAATATCAGTGAGATGCTGAGCTCCCTGACACTGCAGACCGACGATAATGAGACCTACTGTAATCTGTATTACCGCAACGGGGAGAGTCTGACTTATGATGATTTCGGCTATCTTACGGCGGGCAAGAATGTTCTTGCCGCGCTTGAGGAAGCCAGGATGGGAGAAGATTCCGATTATGATCAGTTTAAAGCTGATTTTGAAGCCGGAAAGTCGGGGCATATTTCCTTCACTTACCGGGAGACGCCGGAAGAACTCTGTTATATCCCGGTAAAGGGCACGAACTGGATGCTGACCATCCTGATCCGGGAGAATGTGATCAGCGACCAGATCAGTACCATCAGCTCTGATATGATGAAGCACGGTATTATCCAGATCATAATAACAGTGGCGGTTATGCTGGCGGTATTTCTGGGACTGATCTACCATTCCAAGAAGAGCGCCGGAATCCTTCTTAAGCAGGAGCGGGAAGACGGAGCCAGGATCAGGGCGGCTTATGCGCAGATCGAGAGAGAACAGACGGATATGGAGAATATCCATACTGCTATGGGATCCGGGCGCTGGGGCATGGAGTTCAATGAGAAGGGGGAGATCGTTTCCTGTACATGGACGGATACATTCAGGAGGATGCTTGGCTATGAGAGTGAAGAGGAGTTCCCCAACAGGCTGGAATCATGGTCTGACCTTTTGCATGCGGACGATAAGGAATGGGCGGTACAGGAATACTGGGACACGGTAAGAGACTACAGCGATAAGAAGTCTTATAATGTAGAATACCGTCTTCTCACGAAGCATGCCGGATGGAGATGGTTCCATGCAGCCGGAAGGCTGTCCAGGAGGGAGGATGGTTCGCCGATTACTTTTGTCGGGCTCTTTGTGGATATTGATGATGAGAAGAAGATGAAAGTCCGGTTAGAGCAGCAGAAGGCGGATCTCCAGGACGCATTGGCGGCGGCGCAGCATGCTAACAAGGCGAAGACTACGTTCCTGAATAACATGTCCCATGATATCAGGACGCCTATGAACGCAATCATAGGATTCACCTCTCTGGCAGCGGCACACATCGACAATACAGAGCAGGTGCAGGATTATCTGTCGAAGATCACCACGTCAAGCAACCATCTGCTCAGCCTGATCAATGATGTGCTGGATATGAGCCGGATCGAGAGCGGGAAGGTTAAGATCGAGGAGAAGGAGATGTCCCTTCCGGAGATTATGCATGACCTTCGGACGATCGTGCAGGCTGATATCACATCGAAACAGTTGGAATTCTATATTGATACGGCCGATGTGGTCAATGAAAATGTAATGTGCGACAGTCTGAGGCTGAATCAGGTCTTGCTGAATCTCCTGAGTAATGCCATGAAGTTCACGGAACCGGGCGGTATTGTGAGTGTGCGCATCATGCAGAAGGAAAATGCGCATGAGGGCTATGCATCCTATGACTTCCAGGTGAAGGATACCGGGATCGGTATGAGCCAGGAATTCTTAGAGCATGTATTTGAGCCGTTTGAGCGGGAACGGACGAGTACGGTCAGCGGAGTCCAGGGAACGGGACTTGGAATGGCGATCACCAAGAATATCGTAGATATGATGGGAGGTACGGTCAGCGTCGTCAGCGAGGAAGGAAAGGGTTCGACATTTACGGTATCCTTACAGCTCCGGACCTGTTCGGGTCCGGTAAGGCAGGAGATTATTCCGGAGTTACAGGGACTCAGGGCGCTTGTGGCGGATGATGACTTCAACACTTGCTCAAGCGTCACCAAGATGCTCTCTACGATCGGGATGCGTCCGGACTGGACGACTTCCGGGAAGGAAGCGGTACTCCGTGTCAAGTTGGCAGGAGAGCAGAATGATGAGTATGCGGCATTTATCATAGACTGGCTGATGCCGGATATGAACGGTATCGAGGTGGTGAGAAGGATCCGGGGGATCATCGGGGATGACACGCCGATCATCATTCTGACTGCTTATGACTGGACAGATATCGAGGAAGAGGCAAGGAATGCGGGAGTCACGGCGTTCTGCTCTAAGCCGATCTTCTTGTCAGAGCTAAGAGAAATCCTCGAATCGCCGTACATGGTTCAGGATATGGAGAGTACGGCTGTGGAAGAGCCGCTCTCCTTTGACGGGAAGAAGATCCTGCTGGTCGAGGACAATGAGCTGAACCAGGAGATTGCAGTAGAGATCCTGCAGGAATCGGGATTCGTCATTGATGTGGCGGACGACGGCGCAGTGGCGGTAGAGAAGATGAAGACGGCAGAAGCCGGGCAATACGATCTGATCCTTATGGATATACAGATGCCGATCATGAATGGGTATGATGCTACGAGACAGATCAGGGCGTTTACGGATCAGGAGATCGCAAATATCCCGATCATTGCGATGACTGCCAATGCATTTGACGAGGATCGGAGAGCGGCGCTTGAAGCAGGGATGAACGGCCATATCGCGAAGCCGATCAATATTCCGAAGCTGTTAGATCTCCTGAAAGAGATACTGAAATAATCATATATTGGAGGAGTGAGGATGGGAAAGATTTCCGAATTCCAGGGTCTTAGGGCAGTCGCGCTTGCAGGGATCATATTTTATCATTATGGGAATACAGGCCTTGCGATGTATGCGGTGTGGGGAGTCAGCCTGTTCTTCATGCTGAGCGGATATCTGAACGGCCTGTCCTGGGCAAATGGGAAGCAGCCGCACAGAGACATGAAAAGCAGTGTATCCTATATGCTGCGTCATATTAAGAAGTTGTATCTCCTGCATATCATCATGACGGTTGCAAGTATCCCTGTCTCGGGGATACTTCCGGCGATACGGACCAATGGCGCTAAGGAGCTGATCTTCTGGGGAATTGTTTTTTTCATGAATGTGACATTGACAAAGTCCTTATATCCGAAGTATTATTGGGGATATAACGGAGTTTCATGGTTCCTGTCCACGTATGCGGCGCTCTGTCTTCTGACGCCGTCGCTTTTGCACGGTACGGCGCGTCTGCTTAAGAACCAGAAGCTTCGCAGGGCAGTAAAGGTCATGGCCGCCATATTCGCATTACAGTTCGTCTATTGCTTCCTGATTGGAAGGACGGAGCTTACAACCGAGTATTGGGGCTATATCTTCCCGCTGGCCCGTGTGGGGGAATATGTGATCGGCATGATCGCTGGCATGTTCAGTTCCAAACTGCCGGAAGGAAGAAGGTATGGGATGATCGGAGTGATCGCCGGACTTTGGATCGCGGTATTGATGTTTGGCGTACCGATGCCGGAATGGCTGTACCGAAGCATTGTCTGGATCGTACCGAATGTGCTTCTGCTGTGGGGTGTCCACAGATCCCAGGGGCTTCTCTCAAGGGTGCTGTCATGCAGGCTGTTGGTGGTATTAGGAGATTATTCTGCCAATATGTATCTGATCCATCAGGTTGTCTATGGGTATTTCTTCTATTACGGGCTGATGGAAGGAACGGCGGGAACAAGGATTGCCCTGATGCTGCTGAACTATGTGCTAACATTTGTCCTGGCGGCAGGATTCCAGATACTAATGAAGAGATGGGCAGAACGGAAGAAATATATTAAAAAAACGGAGGATTGAGAAGATGCTATATGAAGAAGTATTGGCGAATGCCAGAACATGTATGGGTGAATATTGCAAGGCTTGTCCGGTGTGCAACGGCAAGGCATGCAGGAATCAGATACCGGGGCCGGGTGCGAAAGGAAGCGGGACGGTTGCGATCCGCAACTACGACAAGTGGCAGGAGATCTGCCTCAATATGGATACGATCTGCGAGAACCAGCCGGTGAGTACAGCGTTTGGGCTGTTCGGGCAGCAGTTTGCCGCACCGATATTTGCGGCGCCGATCGGGGCTATGAAGCTTCACTATGGGGATAAATATGACGACCTTCAGTATAATGATATCCTGGTATCCGCTTGTGCGGACGCGGGGATCGCCGCATTTACAGGCGACGGGACGAATCCGGCGGTGATGGAGGCGGCAACCAGAGCGATCGGGCAGAAGGGCGGCAAAGGGATACCGACAGTAAAACCATGGGATATCAACACATTGAAGGAGAAATTCTCCCTGGTTAAGGAAAGCGGTTCATTCGCGGCGGCGATGGATATAGATGCGGCGGGGCTGCCGTTTCTCAAGAACCTGACACCGCCTGCGGGAAGTAAGTCTGTGGAAGAGCTGGCAGGAATCGTTGCAGAGGCGGGAGTTCCTTTCATCGTGAAGGGTATTATGACGGTGAAGGGTGCGTTGAAAGCGAAGCAAGCGAATGCAGCAGGAATCGTTGTATCTAATCACGGCGGACGTGTCCTTGACCAGTGTCCGGCGACGGCAGAAGTATTAGAAGAGATCGCGGCGGCTGTCGGCAAGGATATGAAGATCTTCGTGGACGGCGGGATCCGTTCCGGCGTGGATGTGTTCAAGGCGTTGGCGCTTGGCGCGGACGCGGTTCTGATCGGACGTCCGTTCGTGTCGGCTGTGTATGGCGGCGGCGCAGAGGGCGTAGCGGCTTACATGGCAAAGCTTACGGCGGAGTTAGAAGATACCATGGCTATGTGCGGCGCCCATTCATTGGAGGAGATCTCAAGAGATATGGTGAGATAGTCCATGAAGAGTCTGAATGAAGATATCAAATCAGGACAGTTTAAGAAGGTCTACCTCCTGTACGGGGAGGAGACTTATCTGAAGAGGCAGTATAGGGACCGGATGACGAAGGCCATGATCCCGGACGGGGACACGATTAATTATGCTTATTTTGAAGGGAAGGGGATCCGGCCGGGTGAGCTTATTGATCTGGCGGAGACGATGCCTTTTTTTGCAGAGCGCCGGCTGATCGTGGTGGAGAATTCCGGGTTTTTCAAGAATGCAGTTCCGGAGCTGGCGGATTATATCAAGGAGATGCCGGATACGGCCTGTTTCCTCTTCATAGAGAGTGAAGTGGACAAGCGGGGGAAGCTTTTTAAGGCAGTAAAGGACAGGGGACGTATTGTTGAGATGGGGCGGCAGGATGAGAAGACGCTGCTCTACTGGATCGCGGGCAATGTGAAGAGAGAAGGGCGGCAGATCAAGGAGTCGGCCGCCCGTTATCTGGTGTCTAAGACGGGGACGGATATGGAGAATCTGGAAAAGGAGCTGGAGAAGCTATTCTCCTATACCCTTGGAAGCAGCGAGATCACGGCGCAGGATATCGATGCGGTCTGTACCACCCAGATCTCTAATAAGATCTTCGATATGGTCGAGGCGGTAGCAGAGAAGAAGCAGAAGAAGGCACTTGATTATTATTATGACCTGCTCGCGTTAAAGGAGCCTCCGATGCGGATCCTGTATCTCTTGTCACGCCAGTTTAAGCTGCTGTTAGAGGTAAAAGAACTGTTAAGAAGAGGGTATGACAAGGGGCAGATCGCGAAGACTGCGAAGCTGCATCCCTTTGTTGCGGGCAAATATATGCAGCAGTGCAGGAGCTTTACCGCATCTGAGCTGCGCGGAATCATGGAGGAGGCTGCCGATACTGAGGAGCTGGTGAAGACGGGGCGACTGAACGACGTGATGAGCGTAGAAATATTTATTGTGAAATTCAGTATATGATTCGGATGATAGAAGGGGAATAGTAAATGGCAGGAATAGATCAGAGTAAGATTCGTAATTTTTGTATTATAGCGCATATCGACCACGGGAAATCGACGCTGGCGGACCGCATCATTGAGATGACGGGCCTTCTCACCAGCCGCGAGATGCAGTCCCAGGTGTTGGATAATATGGAGCTTGAGCGGGAGAGAGGCATCACCATCAAGGCGCAGGCGGTGCGTATCGTCTACCAGGCGAAGAGCGGGGAGGAATATATATTCAACCTGATCGATACGCCGGGGCATGTGGATTTTAACTACGAGGTGTCAAGAAGCCTTGCGGCCTGCGACGGTGCGATCCTGGTGGTGGATGCGGCTCAGGGAGTGGAGGCGCAGACGCTGGCGAACGTCTATCTGGCCCTGGATCATGATCTGGATGTGATGCCGGTCATCAATAAGATCGACCTTCCAAGCGCGGAGCCGGAAAGGGCGATCGAGGAGATTGAGGATGTGATCGGGATCGAGGCGGCGGATGCGCCGCAGATCTCGGCAAAGACCGGGCTTAATGTAGAAGAAGTGCTGGAGCAGATCGTGGAGAAGATCCCGGCGCCGACAGGCGATCCGGCGGCGCCGCTTAAGGCGCTGATCTTCGATTCCTTATATGATTCCTATAAGGGTGTGATCGTATTCTGCAGGATCAAGGAAGGGACGGTCAGGAAGGGAACACCGATTCTGATGATGGCGACCGGAGCGAAGGCAGAGGTGGTCGAGGTCGGATATTTCGGCGCGGGACAGTTCATCCCCTGTGAGGAGCTGAGCGCGGGGATGGTCGGTTATATCACGGCAAGCCTTAAGAATGTGAAGGATACCCGTGTGGGCGATACCATCACGAATGCCGCAAGCCCTTGTGATGAGCCGCTTCCGGGCTATAAGAAGGTCAATCCGATGGTGTACTGCGGCATGTATCCGGCGGACGGGGCCAAGTACCCGGATCTTCGGGATGCGTTGGAGAAGCTTCGGCTCAACGATGCGTCTCTGCAGTTTGAGCCAGAGACGTCTGTTGCGCTGGGATTTGGTTTCCGGTGCGGTTTCTTGGGGCTTCTGCATCTGGAGATTATACAGGAGCGTCTGGAGAGGGAGTACAACCTGGATCTGGTGACGACGGCGCCGGGCGTGATCTACAAGGTTCATAAGACCAACGGCGAGGTGATCGAACTGACGAACCCGACCAACCTGCCGGATCCGTCGGAGATCGAATATATGGAGGAGCCTATGGTGAAAGCGGAGATCATGGTTACCTCAGAATTCATCGGGGCGATCATGGATCTGTGCCAGGAGCGCAGAGGAGTGTATGACGGGATGGAATATATCGAGGAGACCCGCGCGGTGCTTCGGTATCATCTGCCGCTTAATGAGATCATCTATGATTTCTTCGATGCACTCAAATCACGCTCCAGAGGCTATGCATCTTTCGACTATGAGATGGACGAGTATGTGCAGTCGAACCTGGTGAAGCTGGATATCCTGATCAACAAAGAAGAAGTAGACGCATTGTCCTTCATTATCCATGCGGATACGGCCTATGAGCGCGGGCGGAAGATGTGTGAGAAGCTTAAAGAAGAGATTCCGAGGCAGCTCTTCGAGATTCCGATCCAGGCGGCGATCGGCAGCAAGATCATTGCCAGAGAGACCGTGAAGGCCATGAGGAAGGACGTGCTTGCCAAGTGCTATGGCGGCGATATCAGCCGTAAGAGGAAGCTTCTTGAGAAGCAGAAAGAAGGCAAGAAGCGCATGCGCCAGGTGGGCAATGTAGAGATCCCGCAGAAGGCATTTATGAGCGTATTGAAGTTGGATGATAAATGATGAGACCATTAGAGTTATATATTCATATTCCGTTTTGTGTAAGAAAATGTCAATATTGTGACTTCCTGTCCGCACCTTCCACGAAGGAGGAGCGGCAGGAGTATGTGGAAGGCCTTTGCCGGCAGATCCGTTCCTACGGTGAGACGGCGAAGGCTTATCGCGTTGTGAGTATCTTCGTGGGCGGCGGAACCCCGTCTATCCTGGAAGCCGGGCAGATCCTTGACATATTCGCGGCAGTCTATGATACATTTGCCGTGGAAGCGGAGGCGGAGATCACCATAGAGATGAATCCCGGTACGGTGACAGAAGAGAAGCTTGCGGCTTATAAGAGGGCGGGGATCAACCGGCTGAGTATCGGCCTGCAGTCGGCGAAGAACGACGAGCTTAAGCTCCTTGGGCGGATCCATACGTATGAGGAATTCTTAAGGACTTATGAGCTTGCCAGGGAAGCCGGGTATCGGAATATCAATGTTGATCTGATGTCAGCCATACCGGGGCAGACGGTGGAAGGATGGGAGGAGACGCTTCGGAAGACGGCAGAATTAAGACCGGAGCATATCTCGGCTTACAGCCTGATCATCGAGGAAGGGACGCCTTTCTATGAGAAATACGGAGTGCGGAAGGGAAGTACCAGGGAATTGCCGGGAGAAGAGGAAGAACGTCAGATGTATCGGCGGACGAAGAGTATCCTTGAAGAGTACGGGTACCACCGGTATGAGATCTCGAACTATGCACTGCCGGGATATGAGTGCAGGCATAACCTGGGGTACTGGGACCGGACGGAGTATCTGGGGATCGGCGCGGGTGCGGCGTCGCTTATGGATAACCGGCGCTGGAATGACGGAGGGGAACCGGCGGCGTTAAGCCGGACGGAGCAGATGGAGGAGTGTATGTTCCTGGGACTTCGGAAGACAGAAGGGGTGTCGAAGGCGCGGTTCGAAGCGGAATTCGGGTGCAGTATGGAGAGTGTCTACGGTGGAGTGCTTGAGAGGATGTATGGGCTGGGGATGATGGAAGAGGCAGGAGAGTACGTGCGGCTGACAGAGAGGGGGATTGATGTGAGCAATGGGGTGATGTGTGAGTTCCTAATAGATTGAGAAGGAGGCGGACAGATATGGGGAAGTACCTGAATCCGGGGAATGATGCCTTTCGTCAGGCAGTGAATGATGATATCTACGTGGATAAAACAATGCTGATCTCTTGTATGAATAAGAAGATTGATAAAGAGAGCAGTAAATATGTCTGCGTAAACAGGCCGCGCCGGTTCGGCAAGTCGATGGCTGCCAATATGCTTGCCGCGTATTATAGCTGCGGTTGTAATTCGGAAGATATCTTTGCAGAATATAGAATCAGTGCAGTGGATTCTTATAGAAAATACCTTAATAAATATGATGTGATCCACTTTGATGTGCAGTGGTGCAGAGGAAATGTTTCAAGCGCTTTGGAAACGATTCCGTTTATTCAGGAAGCTGTTATCGGAGAACTATGTGCAGTTTATCCCGGGACTTTTGCTGAAAAAGTGAGAAATCTGTCAGATGCACTGGCATCCGTTCACAATGCGACCGGGCGAAGATTTATCATTATTATAGACGAGTGGGATGCGATCATTCGTGATGAGGCCGAGGATGAGGCGGCACAGAGAGCCTATATTGATTTCCTTCGGAGTATGTTCAAGGGGAATCTCCCATCGGCCTATCTGAGTCTGGTATATCTGACTGGTATCCTGCCGATGAAAAAGTTGAATACGCAGTCGGCGCTGAATAATTTCGATGAATTTACGATGTTGGATGCAGGGGAGCTTGCACCGTATGTCGGTTTTACGGAAGAAGAAGTCAAGGGATTATGCCAGGCGTACCACCGGGATTTTAACGATATAAAGAGATGGTATGACGGATATGTACTTGAAGGGAATCTGCATGTATATAACCCGCGTGCCGTGGTAAGTTCTATTACCCGCGGAAAACTGAAGAGCTACTGGTCTATGACGGGAACCTACGAGGCGATCGTGCCGTTTATCAATATGGATTTTGATGGGCTGAAGACAGATATCATTAAGATGTTATCGGGAGAATCCGTCTATGTGAGTACGAAGTCTTATAAGAATGATATGGTCAGGTTTAAGAACAAGGATGATATACTGACATTGTTGATTCATTTGGGATATCTGGCGTATGATGAGAACAGGCATAAGGCATTTATTCCGAATGAGGAGATACGAAGTGAGTTCGTAGAAGCCACCGATGAGAATCGGTGGAATGAACTTATTGAGATTCAGCACAAATCAGAAGCATTGCTTAAGGCGACCTTGAATATGGATTCTGACGTCGTGGCAGATATGGTTGAAGAAGCACATTCCAGATACACCTCTATTATAGAATATAATGATGAAAACGCGCTTAGCTGTGTGATCAGTATGGCATATTATGGAGCATTGAAGTATTATTATCTTCCCGTCAGGGAAATGCCGGCAGGGCGCGGATTTGCGGATCTGGTTTTCCTGCCAAAGAGAGAATGTCCGGAAATGCCGGCAATGCTGATTGAATTGAAATGGGATCAGACGGCGGATTCTGCAATAAAGCAGATTAAGGAACGTAAGTATACAGAAGCTTTGGAGGTATATGACGGGGATATCCTTC
This sequence comes from uncultured Dorea sp., assembly GCA_947652615.1. GTDB lineage: Bacteria > Bacillota > Clostridia > Lachnospirales > Lachnospiraceae > Sporofaciens. The sequence continues at coordinate 31,432 of CANTDX010000006.1, forward strand.
TTATAGGGTTAAATTACAGTAAAAAACGAACCAGACATGAATGTGTGATTGAGAAAGTTGTAAAATAACAAAATAACATATTTTGAACAGATGCGGGAATTGTACTAAACCATATTGCATCCATCCTGTTATAATATTATCAGGAACTTATTAACCGGGAAATATAAACAAAATTAAGAAAGGAAAAAAAGATGGATGCAAAATATTTAGTCCGCGATGATGCGGAGAAATGGGCGAATCCTGAACTGGCTGACGTATTTGAGATGGGGCTTCCCATTTCCTTTGAGGAATGGTTGGATGAACCGGGAACGAATGCGGAGAAAAGGGCGAAATATAGCATGCCCCTTGAGGAGACGCACAATGAGCGGACAGAGACGTACGAAGTGCCGGGATGCCCGGAGGAACCGGACGCGCCTGCAGTAAGGATTCTTGTCACTTACCCGGCAAATAGAAAGCGCAAGATGCCGTGCGTGATCGGGATTGCAGGAGGCGGATTGATCCTCTCATTTGCGGCGATCATGGCGCCGGAAAAACTCGCAGACGATCTGGGGGCGATCGTGGTATCTTTCAATTACAGATGTCTGTTTGACGATTCCAAATATCCGGAAGCATTAAATGACTGCCACGCGGTGTATAAATATGTACTGGATCATGCCAAGGATCTTGGTGTTGATGAGAAGAGAGTGCTCCTCTATGGTGTCAGCTCCGGCGGGCACCTCGCATTGGCGCTCTGTCACAGATTAAAGAGACATAACTATCATCCGCGCGGATGTATCGCGATCGGACCTGTTGCGGATAACCGATTGATCTATCCTTCCAGCATAAGAAGCGGCAATACCTGGAACAGCCAGGCGCTATACCGGACTGGCAAAGAGTGGCTGGGCGATCAGGGGAACGATGCATTTCTGTCGCCGGAAGCATTCCCGAATCATGCGACGGTGAAGGAGTGTGAAGGGCTTGCGCCGACAATTATCTATACTTATGAGACGGATGTCTGCCTGGATCCAAGCCTGATGTATGCATCCAAACTGGTGCAGGCCGGTGTGTTCACACAGTTGTATCTGTTTGGAGGGCAGAATCATATCTGTAACTGTAACGCTTATCTGAATACGCCGGACAGCGAGCAGGCGGAAGAATACCGCGATATGTTGAAACGTGATGTGGATATGCTGGTAAAGAATGATCTTCGGAGACTGTGGCAGCAGGAAGAATAATCACCATAAGATAAAAAGGGGACAGGGCAAATGCGAAGGATTTGCCCTGTCCCTTTGAGGAAATATCCGATCAAATTACATCCCCAGCACAACCCCCACGCAAGCCCCAGCCGCGATCCACACCAGGGGATGCAGCTTCCCAAGCTTCTTCACCTGCAGAAGTGCGAACGTAACACCACAGACCGCCACATTGACCACATTAACCTGTACATTTCCTTCGACAACCGACACGATCGCAATCTTGAGCAGTTCCCACACCGCATACCCGATCAGGGCGGCCACAGCCGGGCGGATGCCGTAGAAAGCGGCTTTCACATTCTTATTCTCACTGAAATTCTCCAGAAACTTTGCAATCAGCACGATAATGATCAGAGCCGGCGCCGTGAGCGCCAGGGTGGCTACGATCGCTCCCGGGACGCCGGCGGCGTTATATCCGGCGTAAGTCGCCATATTGATACCTACAGGCCCGGGGGTGCTCTCGCTGATGGCAACCATGTTGGTGAGTTCGCTTACTGTAAACCAGTCATATTTGTTCGTCAGATCCATCAGGAAGGGCAGTGTCGCCATCCCTCCGCCGATGGAGAACAGGCCGATCTTGAAGAATTCATATGCAAGGATCAGATAGATCATGAGCTGCGCCTCCCTTCGAGATGTTTGGCAATGATGCCGGTGACTCCGGATAAGACGATTACCAGCGCCGTTGGGACCGGAGTAAAGCAAGCCAGTATGAAGGCAGCAAGGAAGACCAGGGCGCCTAGTTTGTCGATGATCCCTTTCTTCATCATGCTGACTACCGTGTTCAGCATCAGCGCACATACAACGATACGGATGCCTGCCAGGGCATGAAGGACTACCGGCATGTGGATGAAATTCTGTAGAATCGAAGCGACCAGACAGATGATGATGAGGGAAGGAGAGACCATCCCAAGAGTACCGGACACACCGCCGATGAACCCGGCCTGCTTATAGCCCACATAGGTTGCGGTGTTGACCGCGATGATTCCGGGGGTACACTGGCCGATGGCGTAGATATCCAGAAGTTCTTCTTCCGTACACCAGCTGTGCTTCTGCACCACCTCCCGCTGCAGCATGGGCAGCATGGCAAGCCCGCCGCCGAAGGTGAGGCCGCCGATCTTGAAAAAACTAACATATAATTCCGCTAATTTTCTGGTATTCATAGTATTTTATGCTCCTATTTTAATTCTGATCAAAATACCACAGCCTACAATAGCTGCGACATGATATGTGCATAGATCTCCTGATTCTTCTTCGTCCAGTTATTGGCGATCGTCTCGGCCTCCGCCTCGGTCGGCGCGGTAACGGTCAGCTCGATCAGAGGGATCCGTTGTTCGATGACCTGGCATTTGACAAAATATTCCCCGTTGGAATTGCGGTAATAATCGGACTTGACGGATACTTCGTTCTTGAGTTCATATCGCTTCTGCTTCAAAAATGCATTGATATCCTTCTGAATGGCAGGGGAGATATCATTGCGGAAGTAATAGACGATCTCGGCGCCTTCCTCTGTGATATGGAAGAAGGTCCTGTTATGGGTTGATTCCTCTTGTATGAGATTTGATTCCACCAGTTCGGAGATCGCCTGTTGAAGTTTGAAATAAGTCGTATATCCCTCATCCAGAATGAATTCAGAGAGCTGTGCGTTCGTCAGGGGGAAATCCACCCTGTTCAGGATATATAATATGATAAGCTTGTATAATTTGAGAGGTTTATCCATGCGTTACATTCCTTTCTCATAGTCTTTTCCCTGCCAGATGTCGTGCTCCTTCAGATAGGCGTGCAGGCCGTTCAGTACTCGGCGCTTGTGTCCCGTCCACAGGGGAGCGACAAGGAGTGGCTTGGGGCCGTCGCCGGTAAGCCGGTGTACGGCAATGTCAGGGCGAAGGGTACTCAGCGCCTTGCCGAGCATCACGAAGTATTCTTCCATATCGGGAAGCGGAAACGGATGTTCCTTGTAATATTTTGCAAGATCGGTACCCTTTAATATATGTAGTAATTGAAATTTTACACCTTGGATATCCAGGGTATTCAGATAGCTGACTGTGGCAAGCAGATGCGGCATGCCTTCTCCTGGAAGTCCGAGGATCGTATGGACGATCACTGGAATGGATAGCGCCCGTAAGCTTAAGACAGCCTGTTCAAATACGGGAAGCTCATAACCCCTACGAATGAACTTTGCCGTCTGCGTATGGATTGTCTGGAGCCCCAGCTCTATCCATACGGGCTTGATCATGCTTAGTTCTTTCAGAAGTTCCAGCACATCGGGGCCAAGGCAGTCAGGTCTTGTCGCGATATCCAGGATGCAGATATCAGGGGATGCCAATGCTTCGGTGAATATCTTGCGCAGACGGGAGACCGGAGCATAGGTATTGGTATATGCCTGGAAATAAGCGATATAAGCGTTGCCGGAATATTTGCCCGCGGCTTGTGCTTTGCCCGTCCGGATCTGTTCCGTGATGGAGAGGCGCCGGTCTGCGGCATAATCCCCGGAACCTCCAGCGCTGCAGAAGATGCAGCCGCGGTCACCCAGGGTGCCGTCCCGGTTGGGGCAGGTTAGACCTGCATCCAGTGAGATCTTGTACATCTTCCTGCCGTAAGTCTGCTTCAGGTAATAGTCAAGAGAGTAATATCGCCGGTTGTCCCAGTATATTGCCATTGTATTCCGCCGCCTTTCCCTCAGACTGAATATCCAACCGCCGCGTTGCGGTTGGAGAACTGTATCCATATAATAACATTCTTAATGAATCAAATCAATAAAAAGGCTTTTAAATTTCCAATAAATGTAGTATAATAACATCTGATTCCAACTGGGTCAATTCAGGCCCCTCAATCCCAGTGAATATATATTAGATATGATACATCGAATATTAGTATATTTAATGGAAAAAATTTAGAAAGGAATAGCCATATGAGAGAAAAATATGAATCACTGCCCTTATCTACACTCAAAGATCTTGCGAAGGCGAGAGGCTTAAAGGGGATATCGACAATGAAGAAAGCAGAGCTTGTTGAGCGTATGCTGGAGGAGGATGAGAAGGAGAAGCAGGCTTCCAGGGAAGCAGTGAAGGAGATGTCTGCGAATACAGGAGATAAAGAGGTTCATGATATAGATAGATTGGATAGCGGCATTACAGCCTGCGGAATCTTAGAGGTGCTTCCGGACGGATATGGATTTATCAGGAGCGCCAACTACCTGCCGGGAGAGAACGACGTGTATGTATCGCCGTCCCAGATTCGGAAGTTCAATCTTAAGACGGGAGATATTCTGGAAGGACATACGAGGATCAAGACGCAGCAGGAGAAGTTCAGCGCATTACTATACTTAACGAGAATCAACAATATCGATCCGATGAAGGCGATGCGGAGGACGAATTTCGAGGATATGACGCCGATCTTCCCGGATGAGAGACTCAGGCTTGAGAGCGGCAAGACGAGCACTGCCATGAGGATCGTAGATCTCTTGTCTCCGATCGGGAAGGGGCAGCGCGGTATGATCGTGTCTCCTCCGAAAGCCGGTAAGACAACCTTGCTTAAGCAGGTGGCGCTGTCCGTAAGGAGGAATAATCCGGAGATCCATCTGCTGATCCTGCTGATCGACGAGCGTCCGGAGGAGGTAACGGACATCAAGGAGACCATCGAGGGAGACAATGTTGAAGTCATCTACTCTACGTTTGATGAATTGCCGGAGCACCACAAGCGTGTGTCGGAGATGGTGATCGAGCGGGCGAAGCGCCTGGTAGAGCACAAGAAGGACGTCATGATACTGCTTGACAGTATCACGCGTCTGGCGAGAGCTTATAACCTGACGGTTCCTCCTTCAGGAAGAACGCTTTCCGGCGGTCTTGACCCGGCGGCGCTGCATATGCCCAAGAGATTCTTCGGTGCGGCTAGGAATATGCGCGGCGGTGGAAGTCTCACGATTCTGGCGACGGCTCTTGTCAATACCGGGAGCAAGATGGATGATGTGATCTATGAGGAGTTCAAGGGAACCGGTAATATGGAACTGGTGTTAGACAGGAAGCTGTCTGAGAAGAGGGTATTCCCGGCGATCGACATCCCGCAGTCCGGAACCAGAAGGGAAGACCTTCTGCTGTCCAGGGAGGAGCAGGAGGCGGTTGATAATATGCGCCGCGCGTTAAATGGCATGAGGGCGGATGAGGCAGTGGAGAATATCCTGAATATGTTCAGCCGGACTCGTAATAATGCCGAACTGATTCAAATGGTAAAAAAGACAAAAATCATCTAGACAATGCCGCGTTTTTATGTTACAATAACAACGCTGTTTAGAAAACGAATAAGTAGCGTATAACGCTCGCGAAAATAAAGAAGAGGTGAAGATCATGAAAGAAGGAATACATCCAACATATCATCAGGCAACAGTGACCTGCAACTGCGGCAACACATTTGTAACAGGTTCAACAAAAGAAGATATCCACGTAGAGATCTGTTCCAAGTGCCATCCTTTTTACACAGGACAGCAGAAAGCAGCTCAGGCTCGCGGCCGTGTTGACAAGTTCAATAAGAAATACGGAATGGGTAAATAAAAAAGCAGGTATCGGGTTGAGGTTGTATGATCTCAACCCTTTTCTATAAGGAGTATTAGGATGAAATCATCTAACATAGGCGGTCAGGCCGTGCTGGAAGGGATCATGATGAAGCATAAGGATGATTATGCCGTTGCGGTCCGTAAGCCAGACGGGGAGATCTTCGTTCAGAAGGAGACATATAGGAGTATTGTATACAGATGGAAGAAGCTGACGGAGATCCCATTTATACGGGGTGTTTTTAATTTCATAGATTCGATGGTGCTGGGGATGAAGACGTTGACCTATTCTGCCAGCTTCTATGAGGATGAAGAAGAGAAAGAGCTGACGGAGAAGGAAGCGTCCAGGCAGGAGAAGAAGGAGAGCCTGCTGATGGGAGTGACGGTGGCATTCTCGCTAGTCGCGGCGGTGGCTATTTTTATGGTACTTCCTTATTTCTTGTCTTCTTTGCTTAAGAGTTATATCCCTTCTTACGGTGTGCGTACCGTGATCGAGGGATTCGTGAGGATCGGTATCTTCATATTATATGTGCTTCTGATCTCCCGGATGGAGGATATTCAGAGAACCTTCATGTATCACGGTGCAGAGCATAAGTGTATCAACTGTATTGAGCACGGGCTTCCGCTCACGGTGGAGAATGTAAGGAGCAGCTCCAGACAGCATAAGAGATGCGGGACCAGCTTCCTGTTCTTGGTGCTTGCCATCAGCATTATCATGCTGCTGTTAGTCCGGGCAGAGACTCCGCTTATGCGGATCGTGATCCGGATTGTGCTGCTGCCGGTGATCGCGGGAGTCTCCTATGAGTTCCTGAAGCTTGCGGGGCGCAGTGAGAATCCGGTGGTGAATCTGTTCAGCAAGCCGGGACTTGCCATCCAGAAGTTGACGACGAAGGAGCCGGACGACGGTATGATAGAGGTGGCGATCCAGGCGGTGGAGGCTGTATTTGATTGGAGAGCATATGAGGCGGAGAATTTTCACACTGCGGCAGATCATTGAGACGGGAAGGGCAGAATTAGAAGCGGCCGGTGTCGAAGAAGCGGCGCTTGACGCCTGGTATCTGTTGGAATACACTGCCGGTATCAGCCGGGCGGTATATTATGGAGAACCGGATCGGATTCTCGAAGAACCCCTGGCAGAGCAGTATCTTCATTACATCGGGATGCGTAAGAAGCGAATCCCGCTTCAGCATATTACGGGGGAACAGGAATTCATGGGGTATCCCTTCTATGTTAATGAGCATGTATTGATTCCGCGCCAGGACACGGAGACTCTTGTGGAGGAAGCAGTGAAGTTCATCCGGGCGAAGCTTCGCGGGAATGAACGGGGAGCAGAGGAGTCTGGAAGGGATGCGGACAACATTGCAGGGATCGAGTGTGAAGAGGAACGTAAGGTGAAAGTACTGGATATGTGTACCGGATCCGGCTGTATCTTGCTGAGTATCATGAAGCTGTGTTCGCAGTTAGAGGGAACAGGCTGCGATATATCGGGGGAGGCGCTTGCGGTTGCAAGAAGGAATGCAGAACGTCTGGAAGTGGATGCCAAGTGGATAGAGTCTGATCTGTTTGATAGGTTGTCTGATGATGAGAACAGACGGTTTGACAGACCATGTTATGATGTGATCGTGTCCAACCCGCCTTATATCCGGACTGCCGAGATTGAGACCCTTCAGGATGAAGTGCGCCTTCATGACCCGCGGATCGCGTTAGACGGCAGGGAGGACGGATTATATTTCTACAGAAGGATCGTGAAAGACAGCATTTCCTTTATAAAGGACGGGGGAAGCCTGATATTTGAGATCGGGTGGGACCAGGGAAAGGACGTGGCGGAGCTTATGACAGAGCATGGATATGAGAATGTGACGATAAAAAAAGACCTGTCAGGTCTTGACCGGGTAGCCGCAGGTGTATACAATAGAAGGAGTGTCTGCGGGAGCGGATTCCTGTAGCGTATTTGACAGGCGTGGATTTGAAGTGTTGGAAGGTAATAACGATTGAGAAGATATTTTAGGAGGATAGATCATGTTTGACAGATTAGAGGATCTGCTCATTCGTATGGAAGAGATATTGAGTGAGCTTCAGGAACCGGATGTGGCGAATGACCAGAAGAGATTCCGGAAACTTATGAAAGAACAGAACGACCTGTCTCCGATCGTTGAGGCATATAAGGAATATAAGACGTGTAAGCAGACGATAGAGGACAGCCTTCAGATGTTGGAGGAGGAGTCGGATGAAGAGATGCGCGAACTTGCGAAGGAAGAGCTGAACGACGCGAAGGCGAGGGTGGAGGAATTAGAGCGCGAGCTTAAGATCCTGCTGCTCCCCAAGGACCCCAATGACGACAAGAACGTGATCGTGGAGATCCGTGCAGGCGCGGGCGGCGACGAGGCGGCGTTATTTGCCGCAGAGATCTATCGTATGTATCTGCATTATGCGGAGAGCAAGCGCTGGAAGGTAGAGCTGGTAGAGTGTGAAGAGATCGGGATCGGCGGCATGAAGAATGTGACCTTCATGATCAATGGGAACGGGGCCTATTCCGTGATGAAATACGAATCCGGGGTGCATCGTGTGCAGCGTGTGCCTGAGACAGAGTCCGGCGGACGTATCCATACGTCTACGATTACGGTAGCGGTGATGCCGGAGGCGGAGGAAGTGGATATCCAGATTGACGAGAAGGACATCAGGATTGATGTCATGAGGGCTTCCGGTAACGGCGGACAGTGTGTCAATACCACGGATTCGGCCGTTCGTCTGACCCATTATCCGACGGGGATCGTAATCTACAGCCAGACGGAGAAGTCACAATTGCAGAATAAGGACAAAGCATTCGCATTGCTCCGCGCGAAGCTGTATGATCTGGAATGCCAGAAGCAGCATGACGCCGAGGCGGAGGCGAGAAAGAGCCAGATTGGAACCGGAGACCGATCAGAGAAGATCCGTACTTATAATTTCCCGCAGGGGCGCGTGACGGATCACAGGATCGGTCTGACCTTGTACAAGCTTGACAAGATCATGAACGGGGATATCCAGGAGATCATTGACGCCTGCATCGCTGCGGACCAGAGCGCGAAGCTGGCGAATATGAATGAATAAGGAATGAATTATTAGATGAAGGAAAAATTAAAGAAATTATTTGCTTACTACGGCCCCTATAAGAAGCTGTTCTACAGCGATATGTTTTTTGCGATCCTGGGGGCTGCGGTAACGCTGATCATACCGCTAGTGGTCAGATATATCACCAATGAGGTCGTTTATTTTGACGCGGTAACGGCCAGGGCTTCGGTCCTTAAGCTGGGCGCGGTGATGGTCGCCCTGGTGCTGCTGGAGATCTTCTGCAATTTTTATATTGCGTATTTCGGGCATATCATGGGGGCGATGATGGAAGCGGATATGCGCAGGGATATCTTCGGGCATTATCAGAAGCTTACTTTCGCGTTCTATGACAATCAGAAGGTAGGTCATCTCTTGTCCCGGATCACAAGCGACCTGTTCGATATCAGCGAGCTTCTGCATCACGGACCGGAGGATTTGGTCATATCTGTGATCAAGATCATCGGTTCGTTTACGATCCTTCTGATGGTCAATGTGAAGCTGGCATTTGTGGCGTTCGCGTTTATTCCGGTGATGGCGGCATTTGCGTTCTACTATAACGGTAAGATGGGCAAGGCATTCCAGAGGAACCGTGAGAAGATCGCGGAGATCAACAGCCAGATCGAGGACAGCCTGTCGGGGATCCGCGTGGTGAAGTCATTTGCCAATGAACGGGAAGAGATGAAGAAGTTCAAGAGAGGGAATGACAACTTCGTGGCGGCGAAGAAGGTCAGCTACAAGTATATGGGAATCTATAATTCCGGCCTTGGAGCTATGAGCACGCTGATCACGGTGGTGGTCCTGGTCGTGGGTGTCTGCATGATGCTGAACGGAGCGGTGACGCTGACAGACCTGATTACATTCCTTCTGTATATCAATAATTTTACCGATCCGGTCAAGAAGCTGGTCACATTCACAGAGCAGTTCCAGAACGGGTATTCCGGATTCGAGCGTTTCCTTGAGATCCTCTCGATCGCGCCGGATATCAAGGATAAGCCGGGGGCGGTATCGGTGGGCCAGATGAAGGGCGAGATCGAGTTCAAGGATGTGTCTTTCCAGTATGAGGAGCAGAATGAGAAGGTGCTGAACCACATTAATCTTAAGGTGGATGCGGGAGATTATATGGCGCTCGTAGGCCCGTCCGGGGTTGGCAAGACGACGATGTGCAGCCTGATCCCCAGATTCTATGAGGTGTCCTCGGGAGCGATCACGATCGACGGGATAGATATCCGGGATATGAAGCTTGACGATCTGCGCAGCAATGTGGGGATCGTCCAGCAGGATGTGTATCTGTTCGCGGGAACGGTGCTTGACAATATCCGCTACGGCAGGATGGATGCGACGGATGAGGAGGTCGTAAGGGCGGCGAAGAATGCCAACGCCCATGAATTTATCATGGGACTGCCCCACGGTTACCATACAGATATCGGCCAGAGGGGTGTGAAGCTCTCAGGCGGGCAGAAGCAGAGATTGTCGATCGCAAGAGTATTTCTGAAGAACCCGCCGATCCTGATCTTCGATGAGGCGACTTCGGCTCTGGATAACGAGAGCGAGCAGGTGGTGCAGAGATCGCTGGAAGGCCTGGCAAGACAGAGGACCACGTTTGTGATTGCCCACAGGCTCACGACGATCCAGAATGCACAGAAGATCCTGGTATTGACGGAGGACGGGATCGCAGAGGAAGGTACACATGAGGAATTGCTTCAGAAGAAAGGAATCTACGAAGCATTGTACCATCGTAATTTTGAGAATATATAAGAGGCCGCCGGGACTATTGGCGGCTTTTGAAGGAGAGAGACAGATGGAATTTCATAAGAGAATGCAGGCTTCGATGCTGATCGTCATCATAGTCTGCATGATGTGTGTATCGACGGTGCTTGCCAGAGAGGACAGGCTTGCCAGGGCCGGGGAAGAAGAGCAGAATTCCGGATTGTATATTACCTGCGGCGCAGAGGATTCTGAGCCGGATATGTAAGGCTGCTGCTTTCGGGTGCGCGATCCTGTGTGGACCGGCAAGGTATATTGGAGTGCAGGGATCTGTAAATTGATAGATAAGAGAAGGTTAAGGATGGAAGAGGTACAATTTAAAAGAGCTGAATTAGAAGATAAAGATATCATCAGTCATTATTTTGCTCATCATACGAGCCGGAGCTGCGAGAGGACATTTGCCAATGTATACTTATGGTCCAGACAGTATCCGGTCAAATGGGCGATTGTAGAGAATGCGCTGGTATTCAAGAGTGAGGACGAGGAGCATCTGGCTTTTGCCTATCCGGCAGGAGAGCCTTCGGATGTGAAGAAGGCTCTTGAGGTATTGATGGAATACAGCAAGGCCCATGGAGCGCCGTTTCAGATGTATAATCTGACGCCGGATAATTTCGCACAGTTGGAAGAGTGGTATCCCGGAAGATTCCAGATCGAATATAACAGGGACAGTGCGGACTATGTCTATGAGTCTGAGAAGCTTGCGACTTTGTCCGGGAAGAAGCTGCACGGCAAACGCAATCATATCAACAAGTTCAAGGCGTTGTACGGCGATCGCTGGTCCTACGAGGCCATCACGAAGGATAACGTGGAAGAATGCTTCCAGATGGCGCTTAAGTGGCGGGATCAGAATGGATGTGAGGACGACCCCGAGAAGCGGGGAGAGATCTGTGTTACGATGAACGCCCTGCGTCTGTTTGAGGAGCTGGAGCTAAAGGGCGGTATCTTGAAGATCGACGGGGAAGTGGTGGCATTTACCATCGGGGAACCGGTCTGTTCGGATACGTTCGTAGTCCACATCGAGAAGGCATTCGCGGATGTGGAGGGTGCATATCCGATGATCAACCAGCAGTTCGTAGAGCATGAGTGTATGGATTATCCTTACGTGAACAGAGAAGAGGATACAGGTGCGGAAGGTTTGAGGAAGGCGAAGCTGTCTTATCGTCCGGTCTTCATGGTGGAGAAGGGCGATGTGACTGAGATCACGCCGGCATAATTCCTGCAGGAAGCAGGATCCGCCGGCAAAGGAGAGAAGAATATGATAGCAGAGAAGATGAAGAATATGGTGGCGAACAGTTCGGCCATCCGGGCAATGTTTGAAGAGGGAAACCGTCTTGCGCAGATCTACGGAGCCGAGAATGTGTTTGATTTCAGCCTTGGGAATCCCAATGTGGCGGCGCCGGAGGCGGTTAAGGAAGCGATCATAGAGTTATTAGATGAGAATGACCCGGTGGTCCTTCACGGATACACCAACAGCAATTCCGGTTATGCGGATGTGCGGGAGACGGTAGCGAAGTCATTGAACGAGCGGTTTGGGACGAAATTCGAAGGGAAGAATATCGTGATGTCCGTGGGCGCGGCGGGCGGATTGAATGTGATCTTGAAGACCCTGATCAATCCGGGGGACGAGGTGATCGCGTTTGCGCCTTATTTCGGTGAATACCGCTCTTATACGAATAATTATGACGGTGTGCTGGTGGAGGTTTCCCCGAATACCGTTGATTTTCAGCCGAAGCTTGATGAATTCGAGCAGAAGATCACGCCGAAGACGAAGGCGGTGATCGTGAACACACCGAACAACCCGACGGGAGTGGTCTATTCGGAAGAGACGATCAAGAAGCTGGCATCGATCATGGAGGCAAAGCAGAAGGAATACGGGACAGAGATCTATCTGATCTCGGACGAGCCCTACCGTGAGCTTGTGTACGATGGGGTCAGGGTACCGTATCTTACGAAATATTATGACAACACCATCGTGGGCTATTCTTATAGTAAGTCCTTGTCCCTGCCGGGAGAGCGTATCGGCTACCTGGTTATACCGGATGAGGTGAAGGACAGTGAGGATGTGCTTGCGGCGGCCAATGTGGCGACCCGTATCCTGGGATTCGTCAACGCACCGACTCTGCAGCAGAAGGTGGTTGCCAAGTGTATCAATGAGAAGACGGATATATCTTACTATGACAGGAACAGAGAGACACTGTATCATGGCTTGCGGGAGTGCGGTTTCGAGTGCATCAAGCCGCAGGGGGCGTTCTATCTCTTCGTGAAATCTCCCGCGGCGGATGAGAAGGAGTTCTGTGCGGCGGCGAAGAAGTATAACCTTCTGCTGGTTCCGGGAAGTTCCTTCGCATGTCCGGGCTATGTAAGGCTTGCGTACTGTGTGGCTTATGAGACTATTGTGAATTCTCTGCCGAAATTCAGAGAATTAGCCGGGGAGTATTTTTAAGTTATGAGAGCATTTGAGAATAATATCCGTAAGGTGGAGCCTTACGTGCCGGGGGAGCAGCCCCAGAATAAAGTGATCAAGCTGAATACCAACGAGAACCCGTATCCGCCGTCCCCTAAGGTGACGGAAGCGCTTGCGAAGATGGATACGGACCGGTTCAGGCTCTATCCGGACCCGACCTGCGGGCCGCTGGTGGAAGCGCTTGCGGAATTCTACCATGTGGACCGGGACCAGGTATTCGTGGGAGTGGGTTCTGATGATGTGCTGTCCATGTGTTTCCTGACGTTTTTTAACTCCAAGAAGCCGATCCTGTTCCCGGATATTACATATTCTTTCTACAAGGTCTGGGCCGAGCTTTACCGGATTCCATATGAATGCCAGAGGCTTGACGGGAACTTCCGGATCGTGAAGGAAGATTATTATAAGGAGAACGGAGGGATCATATTCCCCAATCCCAATGCGCCTACGGCTATTTACGAGGAGCTGGATTTCGTGGAGGATATCATTCGGGCGAATCCGGACGTGATCGTGATCGTGGATGAGGCGTATATTGATTTTGCGGGCCGTTCTGCGCTTGAATTGATTGATAAGTATGAGAATCTGATCGTGGTGCAGACCTTCTCCAAGGCGAGATCCATGGCGGGCATGCGGATCGGCTATGCCATCAGTAACCCGGTATTGATCAAGTATTTGAATGATGCAAAGTATTCCTTTAATTCTTATACCATGAACCAGGCGGCGCTTGTGTGCGGTGCGGAAGCGGTGAAAGACCGGGAATATTTCGAAGAAGGGATCCGTAAGATTATAGAGACGAGGGAATGGGCGAAGGATAGGCTTGCCAGGATTGGCTTTATCTGCCTTGATTCCAGTGCGAACTTTATCTTCGCCATGCATCCGGACTATGATGCGAAGGAGCTGTTCGAGGAGATGAAGGCGAACGGGATCTATGTCCGGTACTGGGGGAGCGAGCGGATCGAGCAGTATATGCGGATCACGATCGGGACCAGGGAAGAGATGGAGGAGCTGTTCCGTTTCCTTGAAAAATATATGGGAGTGAAATAAGGAGGAGATTATGACAGAATCTTTAGTACAGAGTATTATCGACGTCTTGGGCGGGAGCGTTGGAAAGGAAGCGATCGTATTCATCATATCGATGATCCCGATCCTGGAGCTTCGAGGCGCGCTTCTGGTTGCCGGACCGCTGCTTGGTGTTCCGGTGGCGAAGGCGATACCGCTCTGTATCATAGGGAATATCATTCCGGTGCCGTTTATCCTGCTTCTGATCACGCCTGTTTTCAAATGGATGAAGGGGACGAAGCTCTTCAAGCCTATGGTGGATAAGCTGGAATCGAAGGCCATGAGCAAGAGCGACAAGATCGAGAAATATGAGTTCTGGGGATTGGTGCTGTTCGTGGGGATTCCGCTTCCGGGAACCGGAGCATGGACGGGGTCGCTGATCGCGGCGCTGCTTGGCGTGAAGTTCAAGAAGGCGTTCCCGGCGGTGATCCTTGGGATCTGTATGGCGACGGTGATCATGTGGTTTATCTCTTATGTACTTCTCGGCGGGGTGCATGTGCTGGGTTAAATAGATTAATCAAAAATGCAAAGCTTGTAATCGGGCTTTGCATTTTATTAAGTTTGCGGAAAGGAAAGTCTATCTGTATTTTTTGCCCAAGGTATGTTAAAATAATTACAAACATTGAAATAGATAAGGAGATTGTGATATGGACAAGTTATATGACGTAACCGCATTGGGCGAGATGTTGATTGATTTTACGATGAACGGGCAGAGTGACCAGGGGAATAATCTGTTTGAGGCTTGCCCGGGCGGCGCTCCGTGCAATGTACTTGCGATGCTGAACAAGCTTGGGAGGAAGACCGCATTTATCGGCAAGGTGGGGGAGGATCAGTTCGGGCGTCTGCTTAAGGGGACGATCGATGAGCTTGGAATCGAGACGAAGGGTCTGATACTGGATAAGGAGATCCATACGACGCTGGCGTTCGTACATACATTTCCGGACGGGGACAGGGAGTTCTCTTTCTACCGTAAGCCGGGGGCGGATATGATGCTGGCAGAGGGTGAAGTGGATTATGACTTGATCCGCCAGTCGAAGGTGTTCCATTTCGGTACGTTGTCTATGACGGACGAGCCGGTGAAGACGGCAACGAAGAAGGCGCTGGAGGTCGCGAAGGAAGCGGGATGTCTGATTACATTTGACCCGAATCTCCGTCCGCCCCTCTGGTCATCCTTGGATGAGGCGAAGGAGCAGATGGAGTATGGTTTTGGATATTGTGACGTGCTGAAGATCTCCGACAATGAGATCCAGTTTATCTCCGGCAAGGAGGACTATGATGAGGGGATCCGCTATCTTCAGGACAGATACCATATCCCACTTATCTTCCTGACGATGGGGAAGGAAGGAAGCCGGGCTTACTATAAGGATCTGCGTGTGGAGCGAAGAGGCTTCACCGTGAAGGCCATTGAGACGACGGGGGCGGGAGATACTTTCTGCGGCTGTGCGATCAACGGAGTCCTGACGCATGGGATTGAGAACCTGACGGAAGAGGTATTGGGAGAGATCCTTACCTATGCCAACGGAGGCGCCGCGCTGATCACCATGAAGAAGGGCGCGATCCGCTCTATGCCGGATCCGCAAGATATCGAAGCGCTTCTTAAGAAGTAGTACGTTTAATTATCATAAACAGGGGAATAATCAAGATTATGAGACTACGCAGAATGCTGGCCGTCTGGGCAGCGAAAATTACTGAAAAAGCCAGTGTCCATATCTTCCACCGGCAGGGTATGACGTGGGCGGGGAAGATCGCGCTTCGGATCTGCCCCTCCATCCTTAAGGAGCTTGCAGGCCAGGTGAAGAAGGATATCTTCATCGTCTGCGGTACGAACGGCAAGACGACGACGAATAACATGCTCTGTGCGGCGATCGAGGCAGAGGGATATCGCGTCGTCTGCAATCATACCGGTTCGAATATGCTGAACGGAGTGGCGGCGGCATTTGCCTTGAGTGCGGGGATCGGCGGCAATCTTCATGCGGACTATGCCTGTATTGAGATAGACGAGGCATCCACAAGAAGGGTATTTCCGCATTTTAAGCCGGATTATATGGTGCTTACGAACCTGTTCCGGGATCAGTTAGACCGGTATGGCGAGATCGACATCACCATGAATATCTTAAAAGAAGTGATGCAGTCTGCACCGGAGATGAAGGTGATCGTCAACGGGGATGATGCGCTGTCTGCGTTTCTTGCCATGGACAGCGGCAATGAATACATCACCTACGGGATCAGCGAACAGGTCACAGACGACAGGGATTCCCACGAGATCCGGGAGGGCCGCTTCTGTAAGCGCTGCGGTGCGCCGCTTGAATACCGGTTCTATCATTACAGCCAGTTGGGGGATTATACCTGTACCGGGTGTGAATTCGGAAGACCAAGGCTGGATTATGACGGAGCGGATATCGAGATGGGCGACGGGCTTGCATTTACCGTTGAGGGCAGAAGGCTTCATGCGGACTATAAAGGCTTCTATAATGTCTATAATATCCTTGCGGCTTACGCCGCCGTCCGCACCGGAGGGATCGATGCGGGGCATTTTAACGCGATGCTTGCAGGCTTCAACCCGGAGAATGGGCGTATGGAGGAATTCGGGATTGACGGCACGAAGGTGGTACTGAATCTTGCCAAGAATCCGGCGGGCTTCAACCAGAATATTTCTGCGGTGATGCAGGATGAGACACGTAAGGATGTGATCATTGTCATCAATGACAATGCACAGGACGGCACGGATATCTCCTGGCTGTGGGATGTGGATTTCGACCGGTTTAAGGAGGCCAATACAGAGTGTATCACCGTCAGCGGGATCCGCTGCTGCGATATGGGGCTTCGGCTGAAATATGTGGACATCCCCGCGATGCTTGAGCCGGATGTGGAGAAGGCGATCAGGGAACGGAGTGCCAACGGCTGCGGCAATCTGTATGTACTGGTGAATTATACGGCGCTTTTTGGCACCAGGAATGTGCTTAAGAGATTGGAGGGAGAGAAGTGACGGATGTGACAGGGAAGAAGATCACCATCGGGCATCTCTATCCGGATCTCTTGAATCTGTATGGAGACCGGGGCAATATCGCGTGTATGATGCAGAGGTGCCTCTGGCGCGGGATAGAAGCGGAGACGATAGAGTTCAACACGGGAGATGCGATTGATTTCACGAAGCTGGATATCGTGCTCCTTGGAGGCGGTTCGGACCGGGAACAGGCGATCGTCTGCCGGAATCTGTTGGAGATCCAGGGACGGTTCAAGGAATACGTGGAGGATAACGGCGTTGTGATCGCGGTCTGCGGAGGCTACCAGCTCCTTGGGAAATACTACAAGACGGATGCGGGGACGATCGAGGGCCTTGATCTGGTGGATATATACACAGAACAGGAGGAAGGACGCCTGATCGACAACATCGTCCTTCAGAGCGATCTGGCAGATATGCCGGTGGTGGGATTCGAGAATCACGGCGGACGTACTTATATCAATGATAACAAGCCCTTTGGGAGAGTGCTGTATGGAGCCGGCAATGACGGGAAGAGCGGTTATGAGGGAGTTGTCTATAAGAATGTGATCGGGACCTACCTGCATGGCCCGCTGCTCCCTAAGAATCCGCAGATCTGCGATCATCTGATCCGGAAGGCGCTGGAACGCAGATACGGCGAGGCAGAGCTGGAAGCGTTGGATGATTGTCTGGAAAAGAGGGCGAATGCGTATATTTACAATAGATTTGTCAAATGATGTATAAGGCGGGATGTGTATGAGACAGGACAGATTCAAGATGGAGAGAGAAGGACTGGTGGAAGAGGGCCAGGAGGTTGAGATCAGTGAGAGAAGTGCTGTGACAGGGCAGTACACGTATCTGGTGGAGCCGTCCATCGCCATGTCCGGAATCTACAGGACCAGCGAGAGGATTCTTGCGCGCAAGGGTATCATCAGGAAGATCGAGAAGACGGACAAGGGCTTCTATCTTCTGGTAGAGACGGAAGGATAGGGACGCTGCCCGTTGACACTGAACGAAAAAGCACATATAATAGATGAAGAGGATGAAAAGAGAGCGGGGGAAATGGGCGGATGATTGCAAAAAATGACGAAGTGAAGAGGAGCCAGATCTGGAGGATCGTTATGACGGTTTCATCTGTCTTGATCATAGTAGGAGCAGTCCTGTTGCTGATGAAGCTATTTACAACGAATCCTTTAGAAGGAGAGTGGACAGATGAAGACGGCATCTTCGATATGTCGATCTCTAAGGACGGGACTTTGGTATTTACGATTCCGGAGGCGGAAGAAGCGGCCAGTGTGGATGTGGATATGAGATATACGCTGAATAAGGAAGAGAAGACGATTACGATCATGGCCGATGAATCTGGTTTTCAGAAGCTTGCGGATCAGTCTCAGGGACAGTATACGGAAGACGAGATCAGGAATGCGCTGAAGTCGGTGGTCACCACATTCGATT
This sequence comes from uncultured Dorea sp., assembly GCA_947652615.1. Lineage (GTDB taxonomy): Bacteria > Bacillota > Clostridia > Lachnospirales > Lachnospiraceae > Sporofaciens. Next base: position 50,016 of record CANTDX010000006.1, read on the forward strand.
ACAGCGTCGATCAGGAACGGCTGACACTGACAGAACGTGAATATGGAGAACAGCTTGTATTAGTAAAAGAGTAAATAAATGAAAGAGGGATTGTTGCACCCAGAGTCGATCGAGTCAGGCAGTGCGGCAGTCCTTTTTCTTCAAGAACGAGGAGGTATCTATGTTAAGAGAGGCGACGAAGAAGATCAGGATCGGGAATGTTGAGATCGGGGGCGGAAGTCCGGTTGCGATCCAGTCTATGACGAACACGAAGACAGAGGATGTGGATGCGACTGCGGCGCAAATCCTGGAGCTTGAGAAGGCAGGCTGCGAGATCATCCGCTGTGCGGTGCCGACCATGGAGGCGGCAGAGGCATTGGCGAAGATCAAGGAGAAGATACATATTCCGCTGGTCGCGGATATTCATTTCGATTACCGGCTTGCGATAGCTGCGATCGAGCACGGGGCGGACAAGATCCGGATCAATCCGGGTAATATCGGAACTTCGGACAGGGTACAGGCTGTCGTGGATAAGGCGAAGGAATATAAGATCCCAATCCGGGTAGGAGTAAACAGCGGCTCCCTGGAGAAGCCGTTGGTTGCGCGTTACGGCGGCGTTACGGCGGAAGGCCTGGTCAAGAGCGCCATGGACAAGGTACATATGATCGAGGAGATGGGGTATGACAATCTGGTGGTAAGCATCAAGTCCTCGGATGTGATGATGTGTGTCAGGGCGCATGAACTGATCGCCAGGGAATGCATATATCCGCTGCATGTGGGTATCACGGAGGCGGGAACGCTTCTGGCGGGGAATATCAAGTCGTCCATAGGTCTGGGTCTGATTCTGAGTCAGGGGATCGGTGATACGATCCGGGTCTCCCTGACCGGTGACCCGGCAGAGGAGATCCGCTCTGCCAGGCTGATCCTTAAGACCCTTGGGCTTAAGAAAGGCGGTATCGAGGTGGTATCCTGCCCTACCTGCGGGAGGACGAAGATCGATCTGATCGGCCTTGCCAACCAGGTGGAGAAGATGGTGGAGGATATACCGCTTGATATCAAGGTGGCAGTCATGGGCTGCGTGGTCAACGGGCCGGGAGAGGCGAAAGAGGCAGATATCGGTATCGCAGGCGGCATCGGCGAGGGCTTGCTGATCAAGAAGGGCGAAGTGGTCAGGAAGGTCAGGGAAGACCAGCTATTGGAGACATTGAGACAGGAGTTGTTACACTGGGATGAGTAAATCGTTCTTTGAAGTATTTCCAACATTGAAGATAGATGAAGAGCTTGGAAGACTCTTCGCGGAGGTGGAGGTCAGTAAGGTGACCACTAATTCGGACCGCGATTTTATCAAGGTACATCTGTTGAGTAGGCATCTGATTCCGAAGAAATGTGTGTTCGAAGTGGAGAGAGCGTTAAAGGAGCAGTTATTTGGACGCAGTTATATCCAGATCGAAGTAAAGGAGCAGTATGAGCTGTCGGAGCAGTATACGCCGGAGAATCTGATGAATGAGTATTTCGACAGCTTTCTTCTGGAATTGGACAGAAGAAGCGTAGTGGAGCGCAGCATGCTCCAGAACTCTAAGTATGAGTTCCGGGAGGGGAATATCCTGTGCCTTACTCTGAGGGATTCTATCGTGGCAGAGGGGAAGAAGGAGTCTATTACTGCCTACCTTACGGATGTGTTTCAGCACAGGTTCGGCAGGCCCATAGAGGTCCGGGTGCTGTACGAGGAACCTAAAGAAAGTAAACTTAAGTACAACGAAGCAAGGATCAAACAGGAGGTGGAAGCGATTCTTGCGCAGAGCGCGGCTGTTCAGGAGGAGAGAGCAGAAGGAGGATCGCAGAAGGCGTCAGAGGCGAAGGCAAAGGATGCGGGCGGCAGCAAGGCGGAGAAAGCATCCGGGACGCAGCCGGCAGGCGCTTCCCAAGCGCCGCCATCCGGGAACGCCGGAGATACAGCTAACCGCCGGCAGGGAAGCCCCGCGAAGGAAAAGCCGTTTCAGCGGTCAGGATTCGGGAAGGGATCAAAGGGCGGTTATTCCTACGCCAAACGATCCAGTGACCCCAATATGGTGTACGGACGGGATTTTGACGATGAACCGATGGAGCTTCGGCATGTGGTGGGCGAGATGGGCGAGATCACCTTCCGCGGGAAGGTGATTCATTTTGATACCCGCGAGATCCGCAATGAGAAGACGATCGTGATGTTTGCGGTGACGGATTTTACCGATACGATCGGAGTCAAGATGTTCATTGGCAATGATATGCTCCCGGATCTGCTGGCAGAGGTGAAGATGGGAGCATTCCTGAAGATCAAGGGCGTGACCAATATTGACAAATTCGACGGAGAGCTGACGGTATCTTCGGTCGCCGGGATCAAGAAGATCAGTGACTTCACAGAAGCGAGGAAGGATACGGCGCCGGAGAAGCGGGTGGAGCTGCACTGCCATACGAAGATGAGTGATATGGACGGTGTGACGGAGGTGCAGGACTTATTAAAACGCGCCCATGACTGGGGGCACAAGGCGCTTGCCATCACGGATCACGGCGTGGTACAGGCGTTCACAGACGCGAACCATTTCATAGAGAGGCTTGATAAGGACGATCCTTTTAAGGTGATCTACGGGGTGGAAGGGTATCTGGTGGACGACTTGACAGATGTGGCGGTCAATGAGAGGGGGCAGTCTTTGAACGGCACCTTTGTAGTGTTCGACCTTGAGACGACAGGATTCAGCCCGATCAAGGATAAGATCATCGAGATCGGCGCGGTGAAGGTGGAGCAGGGGAAGATCACAGACCGGTACAGTACGTTCGTGAATCCCAGGGTGCCGATTCCTTTTCAGATCACGCAGCTTACCAGTATCACGGACCAGATGGTGTTAGAGGCGCCGGATATAGAGGCCGTTCTGCCTGAGTTTCTGGAATTCGTAGGAGACGCGGTACTGGTGGCCCACAATGCTTCCTTTGATGTGGAATTTATAGAGCAGAACTGTAGATATCAGGACATTGTGCCGGATTTCACTTCGGTGGATACGGTCGCGATGGCGAGGATCCTGCTCCCGACACTGTCCAAGTTTAAGCTGAACGTGGTCGCGGGCGCTCTTCATATCTCTCTTGAAAATCACCACCGGGCGGTGGATGATGCCGGGGCTACGGCGGAGATATTTGTCAAGTTTGCAGAGATGCTGCGGGACCGGAACGTTACAGACCTTGCGAAGCTGAATCAATTCGGGAGCAATAATGCGGGGGCGGTCAAGAAGCTGCCGACCTATCATGTGATCATCTTAGCGAAAAATGAGGTGGGAAGGGTGAATCTCTATACGCTGATCTCCAAATCCCACCTGGAATATTATGCCCGCCGTCCAAGGATTCCCAAGAGTGAGCTGTCTAAGTACCGGGAGGGGCTGATCGTCGGAAGCGCCTGCGAGGCGGGAGAGCTGTACCAGGCGATCCTGAATGAGAAGCCGGAGGAGCGGATCGCGAAGATCGTGAATTTCTATGACTATCTGGAGATCCAGCCTCTTGGGAATAACCGGTTTATGATCGCAAGCGATAAGATTACAAGGGTTCAGGATGAAGAGGATCTGAAGGATCTGAACCGCCGGATCGTGGAACTGGGAGAACGCTTTAACAAGCCGGTGGTGGCGACCTGCGACGTACATTTCATGGATCCGGACGACGAGGTGTACCGGCGGATCATCATGGCGGGCAAGGGATTCTCGGATGCGGACAACCAGTCTCCGCTGTTCCTTCGCACCACGGAGGAGATGCTGGAAGAGTTCGAATATCTCGGTTCTGCCAAGGCCAGGGAGATTGTGATCGACAACCCGAACCGGATCGCGGACATGGTGGAGAAGATCACCCCGGTACGTCCGGACAAATGTCCGCCTGTGATCCCGGATTCGGACAAGCTGCTGCGGGAGATCTGTTACCAGAAGGCGCACTCTATGTATGGACAGGAACTTCCGCCTGTGGTGACGGAGAGGTTGGAGCGGGAGCTGAATTCCATCATTTCCAACGGATTTGCCGTGATGTATATTATTGCTCAGAAATTAGTGTGGAAATCAAATGAAGACGGCTATCTGGTGGGTTCCCGAGGATCGGTCGGCTCATCCTTTGTGGCTACCATGGCGGGGATCACGGAGGTCAATCCGCTAAGTCCCCACTATTATTGTGAGCATTGTCATTACAGTGATTTTGATTCCGAAGAGGTACGCGCCTATGCCGGAGGGTGCGGATGGGATATGCCGGATAAGGCGTGTCCGGAGTGCGGCAAGCCTCTTAAGAAGGATGGGTTTGATATCCCCTTTGAGACATTCCTGGGATTCAAGGGGAATAAGGAGCCGGATATCGACCTGAATTTCTCCGGTGATTATCAGAGCCTTGCGCATAAGTATACAGAGGTTATCTTTGGAGCCGGTCAGACATATCGCGCGGGAACCATTGGAACGCTGGCGGATAAGACGGCGTTCGGCTATGTGAAGAATTATTTTACCGAGCGGGGGCAGGGGAAGCGTAAGTGCGAGATCGACCGGATCGTGCTTGGATGTACGGGGATCCGGAGGAGTACCGGGCAGCATCCGGGCGGTATCATCGTACTGCCGCTTGGCGAGGAGATCAATACCTTTACTCCGGTGCAGCATCCGGCTAATGATGTGACGACGGATATCGTGACCACGCATTTTGACTACCATTCCATCGACCATAACCTGCTGAAGCTGGATATCCTGGGGCATGATGATCCGACTATGATCAAGACTCTGGAGGAATATATCAATTCACCCGCGATGGACAATGAATACAACGAGACGGACAATCGGTTTGTCGCGACGGATATTCCGTTGGATGACCAGGGCGTGATCTCTCTGTTCCACGATACGTCGGCTCTTGGGATCACGCCGGAGGATATCGGCGGCTGTCCGGTGGGCTGCCTTGGGATCCCGGAATTTGGAACGGATTTCGTTATCCAGATGGTGGTGGATACCAAGCCGCAGACCTTATCAGACTTAATCCGTATCTCTGGGCTGTCCCATGGAACGGACGTGTGGCTTAACAACGCCCAGGAATTGATTAAGAGCGGGAAGGCAACGATCTCTACGGCGATCTGTACCCGTGACGATATCATGACATATCTGATCAATAAGGGGATGGACAGCGAGCAGTCCTTCACCATCATGGAGAGGGTCAGGAAAGGAACCGTTGCGAAGGGCAAATGCAAGGAGTGGCCGCAGTTCAAGGAGGATATGAAGGCGAACGGCATACCGGACTGGTATATCTGGTCCTGTGAGAAGATCAAGTATATGTTCCCCAAGGCCCATGCGGCGGCCTACGTCATGATGGCCTACCGGATCGCTTACTGTAAGATCAATTATCCCTTAGCCTATTACGGGGCGTATTTCGGGATCCGTGCGGATGCATTTTCTTATGAGCTGATGTGCCAGGGGAAGGAGAGGCTTAAGTACCATCTCGACGAATATAACAGGCGGGCGGATTCGCTTAGCAAGAAGGAGCAGGATACGGTGAAAGATATGCGTATCGTGCAGGAGATGTATGCGAGGGGGTATGATTTCACGCCGATGGATATCTACCGGGCGAAGGCGTCGAAGTTCCTGATCGTAGACGGGAAGCTGATGCCGCCGCTGATCAGCATCGAAGGGTTGGGCGAGAAGGCAGCTGAGGCGGTAGAAGAGGCGTCGAAGGACGGACCGTATCTGTCGCTGGATGATTTCCGGCAGAGGACGAAGGCGAGTAAGACGGTGATCGACTATATGGTGAAGCTTGGGATCCTGGAAGGACTGCCAGAGTCGAACCAGTTGTCATTATTCGATCTTTAGCAATAAAAAAGTTTCTTTAGAAAGCTTCTTCCTCTCATGCCGGTGTTTGTGTTCTAACATTAGACTAGTACGTTCTGCTTACAGGAATATTCGTCCACGTCTACACGGATGACCGTGACGGCTTTCTCAAGCTTGGGATTGGTCTCGAATTCTGAGAAGTCTCTTCCGGTCTGATGCTTCATGATGACAGCTAGCGCCATTAACTTCTCGTCTGGCTCTGAGACGATCGCAGCCTTGCCGCTTCCGATGATACTGGCATAGCGATAACTATATTGGCATGCCAGTGTCCCTTCCGTAAGCTCATGGCCGCAGTCCAGTTCGATGCCGACCGCGGGATTGGAGCTGATCAGTTTAAGCTTGCGTCCTTCCCTTGCTCCATGGAAATATAGGATAAGACGGCCATCCTCGAAGCGGAATCCATAGTTCATCGGCACGATATAGACTCGTCTGTTCTCGTCAGTCATTCCAAGCCTGCATACCTTGCAAGACATAAGGATCTCCTGAATCCTGTCCATATCCTTAACTTCTCTGTCTGTTCTTCTCATCTTGGTTTCTCCTTAATTCTTAAAGTTTCTCCGTAATATTCTACAGTAGATGCTTCTCCATTTCAATTTCAATTTAGGAAAAATGTTGAATTCTATAAATTAATGATTTAATCCGTGAAAGCAATATGTTATACTAAAAAAGTGTTTCAAAGAAACATGTTTTGGGCTTCTAAGAAATACGAAAGGAAGGACGATAGAATGTCAGAAATGAAGAAAGTTATTATGCTGGGCAATGAAGCTATTGCCAGAGGCGCCTATGAGGCAGGAGTCAAGGTATCTGCCGCGTATCCGGGTACACCAAGCACCGAGATCAGCGAGTATCTGGTACAGTACAAGGACGATCTGTACTGTGAGTGGTCCCCCAATGAGAAGGTAGCAGCCGAGGTGGCGGTCGGAGCGTCTGTAGTCGGAGTGCGAGCCATGTGCTGTATGAAGCATGTTGGGTTCAATGTGGCGGCGGATCCGGCATACACGGTATCTTATATGGGAGTGAACGGCGGTCTTGTCATTGTAGTGGCGGATGACCCGGGGCTCTACAGCTCCCAGAACGAACAAGATACCAGGATGGTGGCGCGGGCGGCACAGCTCCCAGTGCTGGAACCGGCAGACAGTTCAGAAGCGAAGGAGTTCATGAAGCAGGCATTTGAATTGAGCGAGCAGTTCGACCGTCCCTTCGTGTTCCGCACGACTACCAGGCTTGCACATTCCCAGGGAGTCGTGGAACTGAGGGAGCGTAAGCAAATAGAGGATAAGCCCTATGAGAAAGATATCCGCAAGACTGTCATGATGCCGGGCAATGCCAAGCTTCGGCATATTGAGATAGAGAAGCGTAACCTGGAGCTTGCCGAAGCAGCCAATACTCTCCCCATTAACAAGGTGGAGATGAAGGATACGAAGATCGGAGTCATTACCAGCGGGATTCCTTACCAGTATGTGAAGGAAGCGCTGCCGGACGCTTCGGTGCTGAAGCTTGGAATGGTTAATCCGCTGCCAAGGAAGCTGATCGAAGATTTTGCCTCCAGGGTAGAAGAATTATATATTATAGAGGAATTAGACCCAGTGATCGAAGAACAGGTGAAGTCCTGGGGAATCAGGGCCGTGGGGAAGGAGATCTTCACGGTGCAGGGAGAATACAGCGCCAACATGATCCGCAGGGCAGTTCTTGGAGAGGAGCCAAACTTTAAGACGCCTGCACAGGTTCCGGTAAGACCGCCTATCCTGTGTCCGGGATGCCCTCACAGGAGCGTCTACTATGTGGTGAAGAAGTTAGGGCTTCATGTGGCGGGAGATATCGGATGTTATACGCTGGGAGCCGTTGCACCGCTTGGCGTGGTCGACACGACGGTCTGTATGGGTTCCAGCATCTCCAGCCTTCACGGCATGGAGAAGGCCAAAGGGAAAGATTACATAAAGAACTGGGTTGCAGCCATCGGAGATTCCACCTTCCTGCATACGGGTATCAATTCCCTGATGAACATGGTATATAACAATGCCACCGGTACGGTTCTGATTCTGGACAATTCGACGACCGGAATGACCGGGCATCAGGATCATGCGGCGACCGGCAGGACCCTGCAGGGAGATCCGGCTTATGCCATTGATATCCAGGGGCTTTGCCGGGCTGTCGGCGTGAAGCATGTGACCGAGGTCAACGCATTCGATCTTGAGACGCTGGAGAAGACGATCAAGGAAGAGACGGCGAGAGACGAAGTCTCTGTGATCATCACGAAGACGCCTTGTGTATTGCTCAGCAAAGGAAAGAAACCGTTGTACATCGCACATGAAGACAAGTGCAGGAAATGCGGCATGTGTATGAAGCCGGGATGTCCCGCCATGACAAGAAGAGAGAACGGGAGCATCCGCATTGACGACACCATGTGTACCGGCTGCGGGCTTTGCATGGATCTGTGCAGATTCGGGGCTATAGAATTAGTAAAGGCAGGTGACAGATAATGGCGGCGAAGAATATTATGATCGTCGGAGTCGGAGGGCAGGGTACGCTTCTGACCAGCAGGATATTGGGCGGGCTTGCCACCGCAGGCGGATATGATGTGAAGCTCTCGGAGGTACACGGAATGGCGCAGAGAGGCGGAAGCGTGGTGACATTCGTCCGCTATGGAGAGAAAGTGGCGGAGCCGATCGTGGAGGAAGGACAGGCAGACGTGCTGATCGCTTTTGAGAGGTTAGAAGCTCTTAGGTATGCGCATTTCCTCAAAGAAGACGGAGCGCTGATCGTCAACGACTGGCGGATCGATCCGATACCGGTCGTGATTGGTGCGGCCGAGTATCCGGAAGGAATTATTGAGACTTTGAAAAAAGATTACAAGGTCTATACGGTAAATGCGACAGAAGAATCGAAGAAGCTTGGCAATCCCAGAGTGTTCAATCTGATCGTCCTGGGAATTGCAGCGCAGCATATGGATTTTACTGTAGAAGAGTGGTATGACGTGATTGAGCGCACCGTACCGCCCAAGACGATCGATATCAACAAAAAGGCCTTTGACGTGGGCTATCATCTTGTGTCTGAGTGATTGGGAAAGGAGTATGAAAATATGGCGAAAATAGCATTAGAGAACTGGAATGAGACGATCAGAGATCCGAAGATCGAGTGTATGAGCAGAGACGAGATGAGCGCTCTTCAGGGGGAGCGTCTCGTGAAGCAGGTGAAGAATGTATACGAGCATGTGGAATTCTACCGTAAGAAAATGGATGGGCTGGGAGTAGAGCCGGGCGATATTAAAGGAATCGAAGATATCACCAAGCTTCCGTTCACGACCAAGGAAGATCTGAGGGATAATTATCCCTTCGGACTTCTCGCGGTTCCAAAGGAGAAGATCGCCAGGGTACAGGGAACATCCGGGACGACCGGCAAGCTTACCCTTGCTTCATACACGCAGAATGACGTGGACGTGTGGGGAGAATGCGTGGCAAGGGGTCTTACTATGGCGGGACTGAATTCGTCAGACCGCATTCATGTATGCTATGGTTACGGGCTGTTCACCGGAGGAATGGGGCTTGACCTTGGGGCACAGGCTCTTGGGGCGATGGCGATCCCCATGTCTTCCGGCAATACCAAGCGTCAGTTGATGTGTATGGAGGATTTCGGTGCAACTGCATTCGCATGTACGCCGTCTTATGCGCTTTATCTTGCAGAAGCGGCGCAGGAAGCCGGAGTCGTAGACCGTCTTCAGATCAGGGCAAGCATCAACGGTGCAGAGCCGTGGACGGATGAGATGCGCAAGAAGATCGAGGATATCTTACATATCAACAGCTTCGATATCTATGGTCTGTGTGAGATTACGGGACCGGGCGTTGCCATGGATTGTATCCATCACAAGGGGCTCCACGTATATGAGGATTATTTCTATCCGGAGATCCTGAACCCGGCAGACCAGTCTGCATGCGGGGACGGCGAGACGGGAGAGCTTGTATTCACGACCCTGGCCAAAGAAGGTATGCCGCTTCTCCGTTACAGAACGAAGGATCTTACCAGTATGGAGCATAGTATCTGTGAATGTGGGAGAACACTTCCAAGGATCCAGAAGTTCACCGGACGTACGGACGATATGAAGGTCATCCGCGGCGTCAATGTATTCCCGACACAGGTAGAGACCGCGCTTCTGTCCATGGGCGGCGGCGTAGCACCTCACTATATGCTGATCGTTGACAGGGAGAACAACCTGGATGTCCTGACTGTAATGGTAGAAGTAGACGAGAAATATTTCTCAGATGAGATCCGTAAGCTGGACAGTCTGAAGAATAAGGTCGGAGCGGTTCTGAAGCAGGCGCTGGGCGTATCTGTAAGAGTGAAGCTTGTCGAGCCCAAGACGATCCAGAGAAGCGAAGGCAAAGCAAAACGTGTCATTGATAACAGAGAGCTGTAAGAGGAGGTAGATACCATGGGTGTAAGCAATACAATTCAGCAATTGTCAGTTTTTTTGGAGAACAGAGAAGGACGTCTTGATGATGTATTAAAGGTTCTGGCAGAAAAGGATGTGAATATCGTGGCTCTGAGCCTTGCGGACACTTCCGACTATGGAATGCTGCGTATGATCGTTTCCGATCCTGCTAAGGGGCGTCAGGCGCTTAAGGAGGCAGGAATTACGGCGATGCTCACCGACGTGGTAGCGCTTCGGGTGCCGCATGCGACAGGATCGTTGAGCAAGGCCATGCATCAGATCGTAGAAGGCAAGGTCAACGTAGAATATATGTATGCATTTGCCAATGGAAATGACGCTGCGGCAGTATTGAAGAGCGATGCTCCTGAGAGGGTGGTCGACATCCTGAAGGGCAGCGGCTTCGATGTATACAGCGCCGGCGAGGCATATCGCGCCAATCAGTAAATCTGAACAGATCTAAGGGGTACGGGAAACTTCCTGTACCCTATTGCTTTTCATTTATGCAGCGTGTATAATAGACGAGTATTATTTAACAAAGGAGGATATATAGCATGCTAGATAAAAAAGTAGTAGAATTACTGAATCAGCAGGTGAATAAAGAGTTCTATTCTGCATATCTGTATCTGGATTTTTCTAATTATTATTATGACCACGGATTAGATGGATTTGGCAACTGGTATAAGATCCAGGCGCAGGAGGAGAGAGACCACGCCATGCTGTTCATCCAGTATTTGCAGAATAACGGAGAGAAGGTAGAGTTAGAGGCGATCGACAAGCCGGGAGTTTCTTTAGAGAGCGCGAAGGCTGTGCTTGCGGAAGGACTGAAGCACGAGCAGTATGTGACGAGCCTGATCCACACCATCTATGATGCGGCATATTCTGTGAAGGATTTCCGTACCATGCAGTTCTTAGATTGGTTTGTGAAGGAACAGGGAGAGGAAGAGACGAATGCGGATAATCTGGTGAAGAAGTTCGAGCTGTTCGGCGACGATCCTAAGAGCCTCTATATGCTGGATAATGAGCTTGGGGCGCGTGTGTACTCCGCACCGTCGCTGGTACTTTAATCATGAACCGTAGGAAAGTGATCTGTTCATGCCGGAATGTGACGAAAGGCGATATCGCGGATGCGGTGAAAGACGGCGCCGATTCCTTCAAGCAGGTGAAGAAGCTGACAAAGGTCGGAAAAGGCTGCGGCAAGTGTAAGAAGAAGGCTAAGAAGCTGACGAAGAAATTATTAAAAGAAAGGGCATGATGGCTGTGGACAAGAGGAAACAGACGCTTGAGAAGCTGCGAAGTTCGGAGGCGGTTTATGTTCTGATGTCCGGCGGAACGAAGCTGCCCTATGTAGAATGTGACTCTGATACATATGACGATCAGATTCTGGTATTCTGCAGAGAAGCGGACGCAAGGAACAGGATGGCGGCGCTTATAGCTGAGAAGAATCCTGTACAGACCGTTAAGGTTGAGAAGAAGAGCTTTCTGATATTTTACACAAGCCTGTATCCTATGGGGGTGAACTGTATCGTAGTGGACGACGGAACTTCGGAGAGGATTGCGGTGCAGTTGAATGAACTGATCTCAAGGAACAGCCCGGATCAGCTTCCCAAGGGTCAGGTATGGGTGGAGAACCCGGCTTTGAACCTTACCGCGATCTATTTCATGCAGGAACTTCACAAGAACCGCGGACAAGGTATGACAGAAGAGATGAAGGAATTGTACGAAGAGATGATGGCTCATCTCGGACGCGGGCGGTTTATCTTCGCGGTCAGGAAAGACAAGGGGATTCCGGCGCTTAAGGGGAAGGACGGAGAGCTGTACCAGCCGCTTTTTACGGATATCCAGGAATTCGGGAAATTCAACAGACAGAACCAGTTCCGTGCGATGGTAGTTGAAGCAGATAAGATCCTGAACCTGATACCGGCAGGAAGCGCCGGCATTGTGCTTAACCCCATGGGAGTCAACGTCCAGTTTAAGATGGCGAAGACATCACAGAATCAATAGAATGAATAGAACTCCGGAAAGTGAAAAAGACCAGATAACTGAGTTACCTGGTCTTTTCCATAACCTCAATTACATGTAGTGCTTTTAGATATCTAAATCATGTAGCTATTTAATATATAAAAGGTACATTTAATTTACGATTAAAAGAATTGCATTAAATTAAATCTTTGTTACATTCACGGCTTGAGGTCCCTTGGATCCCTCAGTTACATCGTACTCAACATCCTGACCCTCATCCAAAGACTTGAAGCCTTCCATGTTCAACCCGGAGTAGTGTACGAATACATCATTGCCGGTTTCATCAGAAATGAAACCATAACCCTTTTGGTTGTTGAACCATTTCACTGTACCTTTCATGACAATACCTCCATAATAAAATTAATTAGAAACACTGCATCCATAAAACAAATCTATAGATAACTGTTTTATAGACTAGCATATAATTATAAAAGCGTCAATAGATTTAGCAATCTTTTTACTATTTTTTTGGGAAAAAACGGTTTTTTAAGGGATATCATTTCACTTGACGAAACAGATGTAAGAGTGTAAAGTATACATAGACAGATGAAGATAAAATCATTGGGATAACAGAGGAATAAGAGTATGATTACATTGACGGGGAAAAAAGTATCCGAAGGGATTGCCATCGGCAAATTATCCTTTTATAAGAGAGATTCAAAAGAGATCCGCCGTATCTATGTAAAGGATGTTGAGAAAGAGGTACAGCGTTTTCAGAAGGCAAGGCAGAAGGCGCTGCAGGAGTTAAGGGAACTCTGTGAGAATGCCGCGAAGGAAGTCGGCGAGGCCAATGCCGCGATTTTTGAGATGCAGCAGATGGTGCTTGATGACCGGGATCTGGTGGATAAGATCACGAATATCATCGTAGAACAGAAACTGAATGCAGAGTATGCCATCCAGAATGCCGCAGAGCATTTTATCTCAACGGCAGTGACGGCAGATAAGAATTATGTACAGGGGCATGACGCGGATGTCAAGGATGTGACGAACCGTCTTATGCGGACCCTGGCCAGAGGATGGAAGGATAAGATGCTGATGGACGAGCCGTTCGTGCTGGCTGCCGGAGAGTTATATCCAAGCGAAGCCGTGCAGCTCGATAAGACGAAGGTTCTTGGATTCGTCACCAGATATGGAACGATTAATTCCCACACGGCGGTGCTAGCCCGGACGAAGGGGATCCCCTCGGTGATCGGGCTTGGAGAGGCGCTCAAGAAGGATTATGAAGGGAAGACGATCATCATAGACGGTTTCGAGGGTAAGATCTATATCGAGCCGGACTACACGACGATCACCAAGATGCGGCAGAAGCAGGATGCCAATCACACGCAGGTGCAGAACTTAGAGAGGCTTAAGGGGAAGGAGAATATCACCCAGAGCGGACAGAAAATTGACGTCTGTGCGAATATCGGCAACAGAGAGGACATTGAGAATGTACTGAGGTGTGATGCCGGAGGAATTGGATTATTCAGGAGTGAATTCTTGTATATGGAGAGCGGCACCAAGCCGCCTACCGAGGAGTATCAGTTTCAGGTATATAAGCTGGCGGCAGAGTCCATGGGGATCAAGAAGGTGGTGATCCGGACGGCTGATCTTGGCGGGGAGAAGACAGCAGAGTGTCTGGATCTTGGCACGGACCCCAATCCAGCCATCGGATACCGGGGAATCAGGGTGTCGCTTGATAAGGACGAGGTGTTCAAGACCCAGCTTCGAGCCATACTCCGTGCATCGGCTTTCGGGAACCTGTCTATCATGTTTCCGATGATCACTTCTATAGAAGAAGTGAGAACGGCGAAACTGATGCTTGAGAAAGCGAAGAAGGAGTTGAAGAACGAGAAGACGGCTTTTGACGAGGACATTCCGGTAGGGGTTATGATCGAGACTCCGGCGGCGGTTATGATCAGCGGCGAACTGGCGAGAGAAGTGGATTTCTTCAGTATCGGGACGAATGACCTTCTCCAGCTTACGTTGGGAATGGACCGGCAGAACAGCAGGCTTGACCGGTATTATAATCCACATCACTCGGCGATCCTCAAGATGATCCGGATCATTACCAACAATGTACATCTGGAAGAGAAGCATATCAGTATATGCGGAGATCTTGCAGCAGACCTGGATCTTACGGAATATCTGATCCAGATAGGGATTGACGAGCTGTCGGTTGCGCCGAACCAGGTGCTCGCCCTCAGGAAGAAGATCAGAGAGATACAGTAACGAGGAGATTGAATATATGGAATTTACCCATTTTGATCAGGATGGCAATGCGGTCATGGTAGACGTCTCCGGTAAGGAGATTACGGAACGGTCGGCTCTCGCCCAGGGAAAGATACGGGTGAGCCGGGAAGTGTTCGAGGCTGTGGCCGGGCAGAAGGTGAAGAAGGGAGATGTTCTGACCGTTGCCCAGGTAGCGGGGATCATGGGGACGAAGAAGACGGCAGAGCTGATTCCCATGTGCCATTATCTGCATCTTACGAATTCTAAGGTCATGTTTCGGATGGATCCGGAAGAACTTGTGATCGAAGTCCTCTGTCAGGTTAAGACAGAGGGGAAGACGGGAGTTGAGATGGAAGCTCTGACAGGCGTGTCGGTTGCACTTCTTACCATCTATGACATGTGCAAAGCGATCGACAAGCGGATGGTGATGGAGGATATCCATCTGTGTGAGAAGACAGGCGGCAAGAGCGGAGAGTTCAGATTTTAGAAGATATAGACAGAAAGAGGCTGTGTTGTATGATCAGGCGTCATACAGCACAGCCTCTTTGTAAGTATCTGTATCTGGCTGACACGGCAGCGTTGTCGTTCAACGGCCGCCGCGTATCATATTATAAAGTATCTTCACGTCTGATGTATCCCGGATTCTCAGGATCCGCGATGATCTCTTTCGCATGGATGATCTTGGCGTGCTTGTCAACGACCTGATAGTCAATGGTGATATCCTCGCCGATCATTGCACCGGGCAGAACAACACTGTTCTTAACTACGGCGCCCTTCTTGATCACGCATCCGCGTCCGATTACGGAATTCTCTATGGTTCCTTCGATCAGGCATCCGTTGGATACGACGGAGCTTTTCACGTCTGCCGTCTCGAAATACTGTGTCGGGCAGGAGTCGTTGGTCCTGGTATATACAGGCCATTCGTCATCAAAGAGATTGGATGCTCTCTTGAAGTCGATCAGTTCGATGTTGGCATTATAGAAGCTCTTAAGGTCTGTGATGGATGCAAAATATCCCCTGTGGGAAATACCGCGCACATCCAAATCCTCGCATGCATTGTTGACGATATCTGCCAGTGTATACATGGAAGATAAGGTCTTGGCCTTCTTAATCAGGTCGGTGAACAGATCCTTCTTCATAATATATGTATCCATGAAGATATTCCTGTTCTTGGCGTTGCCGCGGTTCTGCTCTAAGGACAGGACACCCTTCTGCCGGTTCAGATTCAGAGTATTGCAGTTAAGGAAGGTATCCTTGGCATTATCTACACTGTGATATAATAATGTAATATCTGCTTCTGATTCAATATGATTCGCAAGCAGAGTGCTGAAATCAGCAGAGTATACCATGTAGCTCGGCGCGATAACGACGTAAGGCTGGTGTGATCTCTCAATACATTCCAGATTCGCTGAGAACGCAGCAATATCCGTGTTGTAAAGGTCGTTGTCGCCTTTGGATTCGGAGAACAGGATATGCAGCCTGCCGCGCTTGGAGTTAATGTTATAATGACGTCCGGTTCCAAGATGCTCAACAAGGGAGCGGGGCTTTCTTCTGATATATACCTGAATGCGGTCGATTCCGCTGTTGCTCATATTAGAGATCGGGAAATCGATCACACGGTATCTTCCGAGGAATGAAAATGCTCCGATCGGTCGATATTCTTCCATTCCCTTTACCCAGATATGATTCCCGGAAAAATTAACGATTCCTAATGCTTTGCTCATATTATTCTACCCCCTTTACGCGTTTTGCCACGAGCTCGATATGTTCGCTGTCAGCGCTTCCAACGACAGCTTCTTTGCCGATCTTGACTCCGTCAGCCACAAGAGCGCGCTGCACGACTGCGCCCGCTTCTACTTTGACGCCCGGCATTAATACGCTGTCAATGATCTTAGCGCCTTCACCGACCTCGACGCCGGTAAACAGGACAGAGTTCTTCACTTCACCTTCAATGACACAGCCCTGTGTGACGAAAGAACGCTTGATACTTGCTTCCGGTCCTACATAATGAGGCAGGGTAGTTGCATCTTCCGTATAGATCTTCCAGGTCGGATCATTCAAGTCGAGTTCGTTATTAGAGTCGAGAAGGTCCATATTAGCTTCCCACAGAGAGTCGATGGTTCCTACGTCCTTCCAGTAGCCTTTGAATCTGTATGCGTACAGAGTCTTGTTGTCAGCAAGAAGCTGAGGGATGATATCCTTACCAAAATCATGGTGGGAATCAGGATCCTTCATATCAGCGACCAGAAGCTTTCGAAGAGGCTTCCAGTTGAAGATGTAGATACCCATGGACGCAAGATTGCTCTTAGGGTGCTCAGGCTTCTCCTGGAATTCGATAATATGCCCTTCTTCGTCCGTATGCATGATACCGAAACGGCTCGCCTCCTTGAACGGCACTTCGATAACGGCGATGGTAGCGTCTGCATTGTTCGCCTTATGCTCCGCCAGCATCTTGGCATAATTCATCTTGTAGATATGGTCGCCGGAAAGAACGAGTATGTATTCCGGGGAATAGGTGTCGATAAAGTCAATATTCTGTGAGATCGCATCTGCAGTTCCCCGGTAGACGTCCAGATTGGCGTCAGCTTTCTCGCGCGGCGGGAGTACATATACGCCGCTGTCTTTTGCATCCAGACCCCAGCGGCGTCCGGCTGCAACATAACTGTTCAATAGAACGGATTCATATTGTGTCAGTACACCGACTACATCAATGCCGCTATTGGCACAGTTGCTTAACGGGAAATCAACAATGCGGTACTTACCACCATATGAAACGGCCGGTTTGGCTACTTTGTTGGTCAGGTCATGCAGACGGGAGCCACGGCCACCGGCTAAAATCATCGCTAACATATTATTTTGTTTCATAGTGTGTCCTCTCTTTCCATTTATGTTACATAAGATTAGATTATTATACAATTTTTTTATCATTATTTCCATAATTTTGTATAAAAAAATAAAAATTTTTCCAAATAATTTTTGCATTATGTTGCCCGCATTAATTTACTTGACATCTTCTGTAAAAAACAGCAAAATAAAATATACAAATAAATGAATGATGAGGATAATTATGAATTTGCTTACAATGGAACATATTACGAAGTCTTATACGGAGAGGAAGATTCTGGATGACGTGGGATTCAGTATCAGTGAACGGGAGAAGATCGGTGTGATCGGAATAAACGGCATGGGGAAGTCCACTTTGCTCAAGATTGCGGCAGGGATCGAGGAAGCGGACTTAGGGAAGGTCAGCATGGGGAATCAGGTGAAGGTCTGTTATCTTCCGCAGACGCCGGTATTTGAAGAAGAAATGACGGTCCTTGAGGCGGCGATTGCGGGCGGTGTGGGCGGCCCGGACCGTTTTACGGCAGAGGCAGAGGCGAAAGCGATGCTGAACCGTCTGGGATTCACGGATTACGGGGAGAGGGTAGAGCATATGTCAGGCGGGCAGAGGAAGCGTGCTGCGCTGATCAATGTGCTTCTTGAACCGGCAGATATACTGATCCTGGATGAGCCGACCAATCATCTGGATTCAGAGATGTCCGAGTGGCTGGAGGAGTATCTGATCCGATATAGAGGTGCAATCCTGATGGTGACTCACGACCGGTATTTCCTGGACCGCGTAGCCAGCCGTATCGTAGAGGTAGACGGCGGCAAGCTCTACAGCTATCCGGGGAATTATTCGGAGTTTGTCCGTCTTAAGGGAGAACGGCAGGATATGGAGCTTGCCGCACAGCGCAAGCGCAAGAGCCTGCTCCGTACAGAGCTTCAGTGGCTTAGCCGGGGCGCAAGGGCGCGGAGTACGAAACAGAAGGCGCATATAGACCGGATCATGGCCATGCAGGAGATCCAGGATATGCAGGAGGAGAAGCGGGTACAGATGGATTCAGTTGCCTCCAGGATGGGAAATAAGACGGTTGAAGTGTCAGGTATCAGCAAATCCTATGGCAAACGTGTCCTGATCAGGGATTATAACTATATCTTCCTTAAAAATGACCGGATCGGGATCATAGGCCCCAACGGCTGCGGCAAGACGACGCTTCTTAAGATCATCCACGGAGATGAGAAGCCGGATGCCGGAGGAATCGAGATCGGACAGACTATCCGCATGGGGTATTTTTCCCAGGAAAATGAATTCATGGATGAATCTGTGAGGGTGATTGATTATGTGAAAGAGGTGGGAGAGTATATCGCCACATCCGACGGCAGGATCACGGCGTCGCAGATGCTTGAGAACTTTCTGTTCGACGGGGTGATGCAGTGGTCAAGGATTGAGAAACTGTCAGGAGGGGAGAGGAGACGTCTCTATCTGCTCAGAGTGCTGATGAGCGCGCCCAATGTCCTGATCCTGGACGAGCCTACCAATAATCTGGACATCCAGACATTGACGATTCTGGAGGATTATCTGGATCGGTTCGACGGGATCATCATTATTGTGTCACATGACCGGTATTTTCTGGACCGCACGGTGAACCGTATCTTCTCTTTTGAGGGGGAAGGGCAGATCCGCCAGTTTGAAGGCGGATATTCCGACTATCTGATCCGCAGGGAGCTTCTGAATCCGGAGGAGGGTGAGATTCCCGGGAAGGGTCCTAAGGGGAAGAACAGCCCTGGAGCGGAGGATTCTGACGAGACTGCGGTGCGCGCAGCGAAGGGCTCCTGGAAGCAACATGAGAAGAAATTAAGATTCACGTTCAAAGAGCAGAAGGAGTTCGAGACGATAGACGAAGAGATCGCGAAGCTGGAAGAGATGATCTGTGCCCTGGATGAACAGATCGCGGCGAACGCCACGAATTCGGCAAGACTTAATGAACTGCTGAAAGAGAAAGATGAGACGGAGCAGCAGTTGGAAGAGAAGATGGACAGATGGGTATATTTGAATGATTTGAATGATAAGATTCAACAAAGGATGTGAATTGTGGATAATCATAAATATCTTGCAAAGATTTTCTGAAAATAACTCTTACATTTTGAGAATGATAGTGGTATAATATAGAAATAAAGGGATTATATGTCATTGGGATTACAACTTACAGATTCAACTTTATAGCTTTAACTCCAGACATACTGGCGTACAGTCTCAGGCAGCATGGGGAAGGTGCCGCAGTAGTGTACGCTTTTTTTGTGGACATCCTTTATTGCAGTAACATGTTAATACGGAACCGGTAAGGAGGTAGTTATGTTCAAGATAGGAGATTATGTGGCACATTACAAAGAAGGTGTCTGTGAGGTAATGAGTATCGGGAAGCTGAATATTAGCTGCTCCGATAAGGAGAAGGAATACTATACATTGAAGCCTCTCTATGATGCCGGGGGAACTCTGTATACGCCAGTAGACAATGAGAAGAGACAGATCCGGGAAGTGATCTCCGGAGAAGAAGCGCAGGCATTGATCGATGATATGCTGAATATTGAGATGATCGGGGTAGCGGATGAGAAGAGACGCGAGCTGTCCTATAAGGAAGCGTTGCTGAGGAATCAGTGCAGAGATTGGATTTCTCTGATCAAGACCTCTTATATACGGAAGATGAACAGGCTTGCTTCCGGGAAGAAGGTCATTAATGTGGATGATAAGTATCTGAATATCGCAGAGAAATTCCTCTATGGAGAGTTCGCGGTTGCCTTGGGCCTGCCTAAGGATGAAGTGAAGGGATATATATCAGGTTATCTGAAGAGGGAGTCTTAGCAGATTTGATATAAGTCAAGGGAATATCAGGGGATGACAGAGGCGTCTATCCCTGATATTCCCTTGTTGTCTTATCGCGGTATTTATACGGCAGGGCACTCCACGATATGGATCCGGAAGCTTTCGTATTCTTCTGCAGCCGTCGGGAGCAGGAGTCCGCCATTCATCAGCACGTCCCCGGGATATTCTTCATCGTTTACCGTATAGATACTGTCTGCATTCAATCCTTTCAGACACATCCAGCGTCCGGGACCGTTAGGATGGATCTGGAGAGCGACGATGCAAAGAAGCGCTTCGCTTCCGTCTTCTGCGGCGAATTCCCATCCATGGTAAGCGTCTGCTGTATCGGGATCGGTAAGCCGGTAATAGTCTCCGTACTGGATCAGGTCATAATATTCCTTGAATTCCCTGATCTGAGCTTTTACAATGGTCTTCTCATCTTCGGTCATCTTATTGACGTCCAGCTCATATCCGAACGTACCGGACATTGCAACCGTCGCCCTGGTATTTAACGGAGTGATACGTCGGGTCTGCTCGTTGGGGCAGTGGGATACATGGGATCCCATGGTGCTGACAGGATAGCCGAAGGAAGTGCCGTACTGGATACTGAGCCTCTCGATGGCGTCGGTATCGTCGCTGCACCAGATCTGGGGCGTGTAATAGAGCATTCCGGCGTCAAAACGTCCGCCGCCGCCGCTGCAGCCCTCGATCAGCATATCAGGATAGCGCTGCGTTAATTTTTCAAGCATATCATAGAGACCTAAGACATAGCGGTGCATAACTTCTCCCTGGCGCTTTGCGGGAAGAGAGGCGCTGTAGAGGTCTGCAAGGCTTCTGTTCAAGTCCCACTTGAGATATTCGATCCTGGCCGAGTCAAGTACCTGGCATATATGGCTGAAGATATATTCCCGTACGTCCTCTCTGGAGAAATCAAGCAGTAATTGAAGCCGGGAACGGGTAGGCTGTTTCCCTGGAACGGTGAAGGCCCAGTCAGGGTGCTCACGGTAGAGGTCGCTGTCTTCATTGATCCCTTCCGGTTCAAACCAGATACCGAACTGAAGTCCAAGGCCGTGGATCTGGTCAGACAGCTCCTTAAGCGTACAGCCAAGCTTCTTCTCATTCACCGTCCAGTCCCCGAGGCCGGACACATCCAGGTCGCGTTTGCCGAACCATCCGTCGTCCATGACGAAGAGTTCTATGCCGAGATCTGCCGCGTCCCTTGCCATCTGTATCAGCTTGTCTCCGTCAAAATCGAAATACACGCCTTCCCAGTCATTCAGCAGGACCGGCCGTCTCTTAGCGGTCCATTTGCCCCGGCACAGATGGGTGCGGTAAGCCTGGTGGAAGATACGAGATAACCGGCCAAGTCCCTGGGCGGAGTAAGCCAATGCTGCTTCCGGTGCATGAAAGCGTTCCGCTGGCTTTACACAGTAGCAGAAGTTATCAGGATGGATACCAAGGAGGAGACGGGTCTGGTTATACTGGTCAAGCTCGGCGTTCCCCAGGAAGTCCCCGCTGTACAGGAAAGAAAAACCGTAACAGTTTCCGGTGTCTTCTGTCGTATCCCTGTCAGAGAGGATAAGGAACGGGTTGTACTGGTGGCTGGAGGTTCCGCGTGTACTTCCAACCGAGTGGATCCCGTGGCCCAGAGGCGTCCGCTGATGGTTGCGTTCCTTAACATGGCGTCCGTAGAAGGTATGCAGGTCATAGCTTCCATGTAAGTAATCGACACAGACGCTCTGTATGTTCTCAAGGTAAATGTCCAAGCCGCTGTGATTCTCGACGCAGACTGCTCTGGTGATGATATCCAGGTCTTCCATGACGCCGTAGTAGAGATGGACATAGAACATCCGGCGGGTGTCCTCCAGAGTAATAATCAATGTGTCAGACTTCGCGTCATGTTCTGTTGGATCGCAGATCCCCCGGGGCTGATTGTTCCCGTCCAGTGTATCGTAGAGCGATGGAAGTCCCGGAAGAGAGTATTTGCCCTTGTGGATCTCATGTGAGAGATAACGCAGGTCACATGCGGCAGTGCCGTCCGGATAGCGGACCTTAAGCGCCGTAGAGCGGTAGTCGCCGCTTCCGTAGACAGGGAATTCCTGAGGAAGCGCATCCAGGGAGTAAGTACGGTCGTCGCCCGCGTCGTAGGGATTGCCGGAGAACCCTCTGTCCGCGTATGCGATCCGGTAGGAATAGTCGAAAGCAGAACCCTTCATACCAAACCAGGTATGGAGTAATACTCCATACCTGTCTGCTTTCATTTGGTACATACTATGGGCTGTTGTCAGGGTAAATAGTCTGCTCGTGCTGTCAAATAAAATAGCCATAAGTTTGTCCTCATTTCAGTATTCAATAATCTTATTTTACCGCACCGTTTACGACACCGTTGATGATCTGTTTCTGGCATACCAGATAGAAGATCAGGATCGGCAGCAGTGCTAGCAGGTAAGAGGCAAATGCCAGGTTGTAGTTCGTACCGAACTGAGTCTGGAAAGTAAGCTGTGCCAGAGGCAGTGTGTTGGCGCCTGTACCGGACATGATGACAAGCGGAGTCATAACGTCGTTCCAGGTTCCAAGGGCTGTCAGTACGGCTACCGTAGCGTGCATAGGCGACATGATCGGGAAGATTACCTTCCAGTAGGTTGACCATGTGGTAGCGCCGTCCACGAAAGCAGCCTCCTCAAGTGCGATAGGGATGTTCTTCAAGTAGCCTGAGTAGAGCATTACATTCATCGGCATGTAGAACACCAGATAGCATAATATAACACCGAACCAGTTGTCAACCCCCATTTGTGCAGTCTGTTTTACCAGAGGCATCATCAGGATCGCGAACGGTACGAACATACCGCTTACGATATAGAGGTAAGATACCTTGTAGAATTTGCTCTTTGCCATGCTTCTTCCGATGGCGTAGCCTGCCAGGGAGTGGATCAGGATGGCAAGCACTACGGTTGCGATGGTGATCATGATACTGTAGCCAAGTGAGTGCCAGAAGTCTGTGACACGCATAGCTTCCGCGAAGTTCTCAAGGCTCCAGCTCTTTGGAAGGCTTAACGCCCCTGCGATGTCGTTGGTCATCTCGGACGGTTTCTTGAATGCGATCACAAGCGCCATATAGAGCGGGAAGATAACAGTCAGGCAGCCAACGATCAAAAGGATGGTAAGCGGCCAGTTTGTAGTAGCCGCGACTTTATTTTTCTGTTTCATTATAACTGTTCCTCCTTCTTTCCTGTAATAGTAAGCTGGGCAACAGAGATAGCGACGATCACGATAAAGAAGATAACCGCGTTAGCACTCTGAAAACCAAATTGTCCGCCGCCCATACCATTGTTGTAGATCAGGTAGGAGATGGACTCGGTACTCTGTGCAGGACCACCCTTGGTCAAAGCCATGATCTGGTCGAATACCATCAGGAAGTCTTTCATACTTAATACCATGTTGATACTGAAGAACGGGATGATCAGCGGGAAAGTCAGTGACTTGAAGCTTAACCATCCGGTAGCGCCGTCGATCGCGCCTGCCTCATATACGTCCGCCGGTACCGTCTGAAGACCAGAGATGTAGATGAGGGTTGTCTGGGCGATGGACTGCCATGCGGCAACGATGACGATAGCGATCCATGCGGTCTTCGTGTTGGAGAGCATACTTCCGGCTCCGGTCAGTGCAGGAAGGATGTATGTGAAGATATATCCGAAGATATAACCAACAACCAGTCCGCCCAGGATTCTCGGAACAAAATACATACCTCTTAAAGCGCTCTTGGCTTTGATCTTGCCGTTTAAGCCCAGTGCAAGGAGCAGGGCGATCACATTCGTCAGGACTGTAGACAGAAGCGCAAATTTGAAGGTAAAGAGATAAGATTTACCTACACGTGCGTCTGTAAACAGATCGGCATAGTTACGCATTCCTACCCAGTCATAGCTTCCGAAGCCCTTGAAGTTCGTGAAGCTGTAGATCAGACCCTTGATCAGCGGCAGAGTGTTAAAGCAGAAGAACAATGCCAGGACGGGGACTGTAATTAATAAAAAGGTCTGGTTTCTGCTGAGTTTTTTATTCATTATTGATTCCCTCCCTTTTTCTCATAATCCTGTACTTTGCGGATAATGTCGCGGTTGTAGCGTACCCAGTCAGTGTCGAACTTGTTCAGGAATTTGTCTACGTCGCCGTCTAATAAGAATGTCTGGATCTGAGCGTCCACACTCATCTCGGACGGATAGTAGTGATCCTGATAGTCAACCATCTTGCCTTCGTTGATGTAATCGAGCATACCGTCAAGAGCCGGAGAAAGCTTGAATTCCGTATCCTTACAAGGCACGGCGTTCTGGTCGTCTAAGTAAGTCTGGATGGTGGAGTCCTCTAACAGGAAGCTTAATACTTCGTAGGCCGCTTCTTTGTTCGGACATTCGTTGGTGATACAGAACTGAAGGTCCACACCGGAGTTCAGAACGTTGTCATCCGCGTTGTCGCATCCCGGCATAACGAAAGAATCAATGTCCATATCAGGGTTTACCGACTGGATCTGCGGAACAGCATAGCTTCCGATACAGTACATAGCAGCTTCGCCGTTTGCAAATGCGGTACATGCGTCGTTGTAGTTATAAGCAAACGGGTCATCCTGTGCATGGTCGAGCAGTTCGAGCATCTTCTCTGCAACTTCCGGATATTCGTCGATAAATTTCGTCTCGCCTTTGTTCACCTGGCGGCATACATCCGCGGGAGCCAGATCGCAGGCAAGTGCGTTCCACGGCGCCAGACAGGTCCATACATCTTTGTAACCGAAGTATAACGGCTGCTGTCCGGAGGACTTGATCTCGTCGCACAGGTCCATGAACTCGTCCCATGTGGTCGGGATCTCCCAGTCATTGTCTTCGAACATCTCTCTGTTGTACAGCACACCTGCGGCGTTCGCTACATAAGGAACAGCATATACGCCGTCCAGCGGAACGAATTCTAAGTTCTTGTCGATGTCTAAGTAAGCCTGTTTGATCAATGAGAGCCCTTCAAAATCTGAGATATCCATCAGCATCTCGGCATCCAGGAAGTTTGAGAAATTGACGTCGCCGCCGATTCCGATGATATCCGGGGCGTCCTCCTTGATGAAACGTGTTTTCAGTACGGTCATGGCGTCGTTGGGAGATTCGATGTGCAGCACGATGTCATCATGTGTCGCATTGAATTCCTCCTCCATTTTCTCGAAAGCCTTGACAGCCTCCGGCTTGTACTGAAGCATGGTGATATGGGTCTTTCCGTCTGCGCTTTGGTCTGAGCTGCAGCCATTGGCTGAGATGACGGTCCCAATCAGCATTGCTGCCACAAGCATTGTGGCAATTACTCTTCTTTTCATTCCACACCTCTCCTTTTTCCTTCATGCATACCGTCTGCCCCGACGCATTTTTTTAATGGACAGTTTCGTTAGGTTGCATGAATTTTATGTAATTTACAGGTAAAATAATAGCAGTCTGCTGTGGAAAGGTAAATATTCTGATGGGGCGGGATTTTATCATAATGCGGTATTATAAAGAGAATGTTGAAGTATAGACGTATTATGGTATATAATAAAGGAAATGGAGAGATTTTCGTGACTTTCCACAAAATAGATAGTGCAGTTTTGAGCAATATAACGAAAATAAAGAAATGAATGAAAAAAGGAGAATGACTTTATGACGAATTATTTATTTTCTGTGTTTCAGGATGAGCGCTTTATGGACCTGACAGTATACCAGTATGGGTATGAGCAGTGTGAACCTCTGCACTCGTTTGGTCCGTATGTAAGGAACAATTATCTCTTTCATTATGTAATCTCCGGGAAAGGGTGCCTGCATGCCAATGATGAGAAGGGGGATGCGACGTTCTATGATATCGAGGCGGGCAACGGATTCATTATTGAGCCTGGATATGTCAATACCTACTATGCCGACAACGACGAGCCGTGGGAGTATGTATGGGTGGAATTCGGCGGGCTGCGGGCGAAGGAGTGTATAGAGCTTGCGGGACTGTCCCACAAGTCCCCGGTATATCATCTGGCAGCGCCCGAATACGGCGAGACGCTCAAAGAGCGTATGCTGACCATTGTCAGAAGCCAGAACGCGTCGAATATGGAGGTGATCGGGCATCTGTACCTGTTCCTTGACTGCCTGATCAAGTATTCGGCATCGAAGAAGCAGCTTCAAGGCGGGAAGCTGGGCGAGTTCTATGCAAGAGAGGCCGTGGTGTATATCGAGCACAACTACGATAAGGATATCACAGTTGAGGATATCGCAAGGAGATGCAAGCTGGACCGCAGCTATTTCGGGAAGGTGTTCAAGAAGGCGGTCGGCCAGTCCCCCCAGGAGTTCCTGATCCGGTACCGTATGAGCAAGGCGGCGGACGCCCTGATCATCGGCGACGATTCGGTGGGAGATATCGGGGTGTCGGTGGGGTATCCCAATCTGCTGCATTTCTCCAGGGCATTTAAGGGCGTGTACGGGGTATCGCCAAGAGAGTACCGGCAGAAGAATAAGATCATAGACCGGTAAAGCATAGAATTGTAAGGGGAGGGAGTATAGCCTCCCCTTTCAAATTATGTTTAGGATAGGTTAAGGCATTTTTGTGCGTTCTAGTGCATTTGCAGCACCCGAAACGCCATTTTTTTTGGCTTGTTCAAGCCAGAGATATGCTGCCTGGCAGCCAAGATCGGAAGCCTTTACCGCATAATCGAGAGCTTCCTTTTGGTTATAATAACGAGGACAACGTCCGATATCAAACGATTGTTCACTCATGCAATTTACGTCTCCGAAGAAAAGGTACTTTGCATAGGTAAATGTGGAATAAGGGTCTTGATTTTTAACTGCTCTTTTTAGCCAGTATATTCCTTTTTCTTTATCTATATCTTTTTCTCCGGGGCATGTTTCGTTTAATTTTGGAGAAAAGCGGGTATTGCCATATAAGTAGTAAGAGGCAAGCATTGACTGAGCTTCCACAAGATCTAGTTCGCCGGCTTTTTCAAGATCCGGCAGTGCGTCTGACAGATCTTCTGTGGTCAGATGCATCTGGGAATCTACAGTGGCTTGTTTTATCTTACGCATTCCAGCATTATAGTATTCCACTCCTTTATTACGCCGGATGATCCGTAAGCCTTCTTTGGCTTTGTCATGGCCCTGTTTCGCAGATTTTTCAAACCAGTATTCAGCCCGTTCCAGGTTGACGGTTCCTTCGCCTCCAGGCAGATACCATGTGCCAAGCAGAAATTGTTCGTCGGAATCTCCTTGTTCGGCAGACTTTTCAAGCCAAAAAAGGGCTTTATCTTTGTCGGCTGATACACCCTGTCCGTTCAAATAACATCGTGCCAAAATCTTAGGCGCCTGTTCTTCTCCTAATTGTGCGGCTTTTTCAAGGTAAGTGACTGCTTTCCCATATTCTTTATCCTGATAAGCCTGTATTCCGGCCAGAAATATTTTATTTCCATCGGAAATAGGTGATTGCTCTTGGTGCTGTGCAGACTGTTCTATTTCCAGGAGAGCTTCTTTGGCACGCTGGGATCCTTGGGCGGCTGATTTCTCCAACCAGTATTTGGCCTGTTGGAGATCCTGGTCGAGAAATTTGCCTGAAAGGTAATGAAGACCAAGGCTGCACTGCATATCAGGAGATCCTTGATTGGCGCCTTCGTTCAGCCAGAACAGACATTTCTCGCCGTCTCCGATATCTTCGTAGACATCAGAGAGTACGGATTGAGAATCGATATCTCCTGATCGTGCGTATGGTTCTAACCAATAGATTGCTTTTTCGAAATCTCTCTCTCCATAATAGTAATGCAATGCCAGATTAAAAGCAGCATACTCATGGCCATGTTCGGCAGCTTTTTTATAAAGGGCAATTGCTGAATCAAAATCCTCCGTGTCTGACACTTGCAATGCTTTTTGATACCATTCTTCAATTTGTTCAGGGGAGACAGAAGATGCCGTTTCATCTTTATCTGGTGTGGAAGCTTCCAGTTCGATATCTTCCAATGGCTTTTCGGTTATAAAAGTCAGAGATTCATCTTCAAGAGTCTGCTTCTTATTTTCAAAAGCTAGGATTTCATCTTCAAGAGCCTGTTTTTTGAGTTCAAAAGCTAGGATTTCATCTTCAAGAGTTCGTTTTTTCTCTTCAAAAGCCAGTTTTTCATCTTCAAAAGCACGCCGCAGAATTTCAAAGTTCTGCAGTTCTCTTTTAAAGGCTATTTTTTCTCTTTCAAAAGCCAGCTTTTCATTTTCATATATCTGCCATTCATCTTGCAGGGGAGAAGCGGATATAGGTGCTTGTTTACTGTTTGATGCTTGTCCCTGAATTAAAAGTTGATCTGAAGTCGCGGGGGCTGATATTTTATTCCGTGTATTATAGTCAATAATGACTTGCGACGTTAGACGAGAAGTGTGATGCTATCGTATCCTGCGGCAATGTATCTCAGTTGATCGAACTGCCTCCGATGGAGACGGTCTTAGGAGAGCTTAAGTCACTGGCAAGAGACGGGCTGTCCGGCGGATGGGCGGACGATGAGATCTTAGGACCTTCCGTCAGGGAAGACGGTTCCATTATCATGGAGAACAACTCGATGTTCTGCGGTGATCAGGTGTGCGGATGGTCCCCAAAGACGATGAAAGAATTCTAATGGAGGTAAGCGGAGAATGAAGAAAGCAATCGTATATGTGAATCAGTTTTTTGGACAGGTCGGCGGAGAAGAGCAGGCTGGGATCGAGCCGCAGCTCCATGAAGGGCAGATAGGACCTGCGATGCAGTTTCAGAAAGAACTTGACGCAGATGTAACTCATACGATCATCTGCGGTGATAATTATATGGGATCGAATACGGAGGAAGCAGTTGAGAGAATCCTTGACATGCTTAGCGGCAAGGAATTTGATATCTTTCTTGCGGGACCGGCGTTTCAGGCGGGACGTTATACCGTTGCCTGCGGGACGATCTGCAAGGCAGTAAAGGAGAAATTCGCCGTTCCGGTCGTAACCTCTATGAACAGTGAGACTCCGGGCGTTGATATGTTCAAGAAGAATATGTATATCATGAAGGGCGGCAATATCGCTTCGAAGATGAGACAAGACGTGAAAGCTATGGCGCGGATCGCTAATAAGCTGTTAAACGGCGAGACGGTAGGAAGTGCGGATGAGGAAGGGTATTTCGCAAGAGGGATCCGTCATCAGACCTGGCTTGCGGATGGGAAGCCTGCGTCGGAGCGTATGGTGGAGATGCTGCTTAAGAAATTAAACGGCGAGCCTTTTGAGACGGAACTGCCGATTCCAAAGAGAGATCTGGTTCCGATCGCTCCGGCTGTTAAGGATCTTAAGCAGGCGAAGATCGCGCTGGTTACGACGGGCGGTATCGTGCCGGTAGAGAATCCGGACCGTATTCAGTCTGCGTCTGCGACCAGGTGGGGAAGATACGATATCTCTCAGACAGAAGCGCTGAAGGGCGGGGTGTATAAGACGATCCATGCCGGTTTCGATCCGGCTGCCGCTGATGCAGATCCCAATGTGATCACCCCGGTTGATGCTTTGAAGGTATTGGAGAAGGAGGAGGTCTATGGGAGCCTTCATCCGTATTTCTACTCTACGGTAGGAACCGGGACGACAGAGGCCGAGGCGCAGAGAATGGCAAAGGAAATGGTTCCGTATCTTACCGAAGATAACGTAGACGCTGTAATCATGGTTTCTACATGAGGTACCTGTACTCGTTGCGGCGCAACGATGGTGAAAGAGATCGAGAGAGCAGGATTCCCGATCGTACAGATGTGTAACCTGATTCCGGTAGCGAAGACGGTTGGCTCTAACCGGATCGTTCCGACCATATCCATTCCTTATCCGTTGGGAGATCCGGGGACTTCTAAGGAAGACCAGTGGAAGCTTCGTTATCACAGGACGAAGGTTGCATTAGAAGCATTGGCAACTGACATTACTGAACAGACAGTATTCCGCGTTTAATGCGGGATACTGTTCCTAAAAGGACTGAAAGGGGTAATTGCATGGAGAAAAAGGACTCAAAAAACACGGTATTTTATATTTCTCTTGTCATTATAGCTGTCATGGCGATATGGTCGGTCGCACTGAATGAGAGCTTTACCGCAGTATCCAATGCTGCGTTTGCATTTCTGACTACGGATTTCGGGTGGCTGTATCTCGTGTCGATGATCGTGTTCCTGATATTCGTCGTCTATGTTGCATTCGGTAAATACGGACAGATTCGTCTTGGGGGAGACGATTCCAGACCGGAATATAAGAATCTTACATGGTTTGGACTTCTGTTTGGATGCGGCATGGGAGTCGGGCTTGTATTCTGGGGTGTTGCGGAGCCTCTGACTCACTATCTGAATCCTATGGGGATGGAAGGAGGGACGCCGGAAGCTGCAGATTTTGCCATGCGTTCCTTCTTCATGCACTGGGGGATCCTCCCGTGGGCCAATTATGCGGTGATCGGTCTTGCGCTTGCGTATTTCATGTTCCGTAAGAATAAGAAGGGTTTAATAAGCGTGATCCTCGAACCGTTGATCGGAGAGAAGCTTGCCGAAGGGTGGCTTGGGAAACTGGTAGATATTCTGGCGGTATTTGCAACGGTGGCCGGTGTCGTGACTTCGCTGGGGCTTGGGACACTGCAGATCAATGCGGGATTCCATTATATGTTCGGGCTTCCTACAACACTTGTGGTGCAGATCATCATTATCGCAGTTGTATCCGTGTTATATATCGGGTCTGCGGTTTCAGGCATTGACAAGGGAATCAAGATTATCTCAGATACGAATCTCTATGTTGCGATCGGACTGATGGCAGTGTGTTTCCTGGTGGGGCCGAAAGTAGAGATCCTGAACAGCTTCATCAATGGATTAGGGCAGTATATCGGTAAGTTTGTTCCGGATTCCCTGGGAATCCAGGCATACGGGGATAACGCATGGATCGGAAGCTGGAGAATATTCTACTGGGCATGGTTCATTGCCTGGGCGCCGTTTGTAGGTGTATTTGTGGCACGGATCTCCAAAGGGCGCACGATCAGAGAATTTATCCTCGGCGTGGTGCTAGTTCCGGCGCTTGCTTCCTGTATATGGGGATCGGTGTTCGGAAGCCTTGGGATCAATCTGGGAGAGAAGGGCATCATGGAGATATCAAAGCTTCAGGAAGCAGTAGCGGCTCCGGAGGTCGGCCTCTTTGTAGTGCTGAGTAAGTACCCTCTTGGATTCCTGTTATCACTGGTGGCGATCATATCCTTATGTGCATTCTTCATTACGTCAGCGAATTCAGGCGTATATGTGTTATCTATGCTTACGACGAAGGGGGATATCAATCCGCCGAACAATAAGAAGATCCTGTGGGGGATCATCCAGTCGGTGATGGCGGTCGGTCTTCTGATGGCAGGAGGGCTGAAGCCTCTGCAGACGATCTCGCTGGCGGCGGCGTTCCCGTTTATCTTTATTATGTTTGCAGCATGTGCGGCATTCATCAAGGTATTAAAGGGAGAGAAGACGGGGAAATAATTTTTTGGCATTGACATTTCTTATCAAATTGGGTATCATTGACTTTAATGAGTAAAAGCGTTAAAGCGATAAGAAAGGGGAACTTTCCAATGCCTATTACAGATATTTTGGAGAAAAACTGCCGGCTGTACGGCGACGACGTGTGTCTGGTGGAGATCAACCCGGAGATGCCGGAGACCAGGCGTGTGACCTGGAAGGAGTATGAGCTGATCGAGCCGGTGCGTGCGTCTTACTACCGGCGTGAGATCACATGGAGCGTATTCAATGAGAAGTCCAACCGTTTTGCCAATCTCCTGTTGGAGCGGGGGATCAAGAAAGGAGATAAGGTTGCAATCCTTCTGATGAACTGTCTGGAATGGCTTCCGATCTACTTCGGGATCTTGAAGACGGGGGCGCTGGCAGTGCCGCTTAATTTCCGGTACTCGGCAGAGGAGATCCAGTATTGCGTGGAGCTTGCCGAGGTGGATGTGCTGGTGTTCGGGCCGGAGTTTATCGGGCGTGTGGAGGAGATCGCGGACAATATCAGCAGGCATCGTCTGCTTTATTATGTAGGGGACGGCTGCCCGGGATTTGCGGAAGACTATACCATTCATTCCGCCAACTGCTCCAGCCAGTCTCCGAAGATCGATATCAATGACGACGACTATGCGGCGATCTATTTCTCCTCCGGGACGACTGGGTTCCCTAAGGCGATCCTACATACCCATGAGGCGCTGATGCATTCTGCCAAGGTAGAACAGAATCATCATGGACAGACGAAGGAGGATGTGTTCCTGTGTATCCCTCCGCTGTATCACACCGGCGCTAAGATGCACTGGTTCGGAAGCCTGCTGACGGGAGGCAAGGCGGTGCTCCTTAAGGGGGCCAATCCGGAATTCATCTTAAGGGCTGTATCAGAGGAAAAATGTACAATCGTATGGCTTCTGGTACCTTGGGCGCAGGATCTTCTGCTGGCATTAGACAGTGGACAGGTTAAGCTTGGGATGTATCAGCTTGACCAGTGGCGGTTGATGCATATCGGTGCGCAGCCGGTGCCGCAGAGCTTGATCAAGCACTGGAAAGAGTATTTCCCGAATCATCAGTACGATACGAATTATGGATTGAGCGAGTCGATCGGGCCGGGCTGTGTGCATCTGGGAGTGGACAATATTCACAAGGTAGGAGCAATCGGTAAGGCCGGATTCGGATGGAAGACGAAGATCATCGACGAGAACGGGAATCCTGTGAAGCCGGGAGAGACCGGAGAACTGGCAGTGAAAGGTCCCGGCGTCATGGTGGAATATTATAATGACAAGAAGGCGACAGAAGAGGTCCTGCATGACGGCTGGCTCTATACGGGCGATATGGCGATGGAGGATGAGGACGGGTTCATCTTCCTGGTAGACCGCAAGAAGGATGTCATTATCAGCGGCGGAGAGAATATCTATCCGGTGCAGATCGAAGATTTCCTGCGTACGAACGATGCAATCCTGGATGTTGCCGTGATCGGCCTGCCGGATCAGCGTCTTGGAGAGATCGCGGCGGCGATCGTGTCGCTGAAGCCGGGAGTGATCTGTACGGAGGATGATATTAATGCGTTCTGTAAGAAGCTTCCGAGATATAAGAGACCGCGCAAAGTGATATTCGCAGACGTGCCAAGGAACGCGACGGGCAAGATCGAGAAGCCGAAGTTAAGAGAGATGTACGGGGCTGCGCATCTGGTGCAGGAGCAGAACCGAAGATAAATATATGTCGGAAGAGACGGAAGACCAGGAGTCTTTGCTCTTTCGGCATTTTTACGTGTCCCGCCGTATGATTCCCTTTCACATATATTTCCTGCCGGAATATACTGTACCATTAGGAATAATAAGGAGGATATGTATGAAAAAGCGTATTATTGCGGCGGCACTGGTTATCGCTATGTCCTTGACTACTCTGCTCGCCTGCTCGTCCAAGGATGAGCAAACCAAAACTAATGCCACGACCGAGAAAGCAGATGATAGCAAAGATACCGGTAAAACAGAAGAGACTCTGCCGGAATCGACCAAGGTGATATTGAATGAAGTTGCACACTCCATCTTCTATGCTCCGATGTATGTGGCGATTGAAGAAGGGTATTTTGAGGAAGAGGGAATCGACCTGGAATTAGTCACAGGGTTTGGCGCGGATAAAACCATGACTGCTGTTATCTCCGGAAGCGCGGATATCGGATTCATGGGTTCCGAGGCTTCGATCTATACTTATAACGAGGGCGCCAACGATTATGTTGTCAACTTCGCCCAGTTGACCCAGCGTGCCGGCAACTTCCTGGTAGCAAGAGAAGAGATGCCGGACTTCACATGGGATGCCATCAAGGGAACGAATGTCCTGGGAGGCAGGAAAGGCGGTATACCCAGCCACGATGTAACATCGTAAAAATCGTTTAGTAATAAAATATTAGTAATAAAATAGCGAATATAGTGTTGACAAAAGTGAAAAAATCACATATATTACAGATATCAAATATAGGAGGCTTAAAATGCTTATTCGGTTTAACGTAAAAAACTTCTTGTCATTTTCAGAAAGAGAGGATGGAAAATCAGAAGAATTTTCTATGATTGCTGGAAAAGTAAGGAGTAAAAAGGAACATATATATGAGGATGGAAAGATTAAGCTTCTAAAATTTGCTGCAGTTTATGGAGCAAACGCCGCAGGCAAATCTAATTTAGTAAAGGCATTGGATTTTATGCGAAGAATTGTAGTATCAGGTTTACCGGAACGACACACCGATAATTACTGTAAAGTTACTGCAAAGAGTAAGGAGAGAGAAAGCTATTTTGAATTAGAAATATTATTAAATGAAAAATACTACGCTTATGGATTTGAAGTGATTTTAAATCAAAGCCGATTTATATCAGAATGGTTAGTGGAGTTAACATCAGATAATAAGGAAAAATTGATTTTTTGCCGTGATATCGACAAAGGAACATATGAACTTGGCGGCGAAGTAAAGGTAAAAGGATTAATAGAAAAACTGAATGTTTATGCAGAGGACATACAGGAAGATGGCAGCGTATTATTTTTATCAATTATGAATCAGAATAAGAAGACTCTATATCAACAGTTTGAACAAGCAGCCGTATTTCAGGATGTCTACATGTGGATAAGAAATAATTTAGATATTAATTATCCAGATAGACCTATTTCTGATTATTCCTACATGGTGGATACAGAAAAAGTGGAAAAGATCTGTAGAATTACAGCAGCTTTCGGAACAGGTATTACAGATTTTCAGATGGTGGAAGTTCCTGTTGAAAAAGTATTGGGGCATTTACCAAAGAGGATACAGGAGGACTTGCTTTCGGATATTGAAAAGAAAACGGTGGAGATGAAGACGGATATTGATGTAGATGGATTAGGAATTATAATGCGAAGTTATAGAGACTTTTTCATTCTCAATATTGATAAGGAAGAAAACATTACTTGTAAAACAATCAAGTTTTCTCATGGAAAAAAGAATGTTTTGTTTGAATTGTCAGAAGAATCGGATGGTACTGTAAGACTATTGGATTTATTAGAAGTGCTATTGTCTGGTAAAGGCAAAACGTATGTTATCGATGAATTAGATAGGTGCTTGCACCCTAGTTTGACATATAAATTTGTTGAAACATTTTTAGAATTGGCATCCGAGAAAAATATTCAATTGATTGTAACAACTCACGAATCGCGTTTATTAGATTTTGATTTGTTGCGTCGTGACGAAATTTGGTTTGTAAATAAAAGAAAATCCGGAGAGAGCGATATTTATTCTTTAGAGGAATACAATGCCAGGTTTGATCAGAAAATTGATAAGGCTTATTTAGAGGGGCGTTATGGAGGTGTTCCGGTTTTCAATACGGTATTTCCTATTAGTGAGGTACTGGAATGAGAGAAAAAAGAACATTTGCAGAGCGGAAAACGAAAGTAATAACGACCAGTAGGATATATGCAAGAAGCATTTGGAAAACAATGTGCAGGATTTGTGAAGAAAAATGTTTGAAAAATCTTGACTCATTTGTGGAAGACATAGAAGAAAGTTGTAATCTGATTTTAAAGGCGTTACAGGAAGAACATGATCTACAGCATGTGATTTCAGATATTTCTCATATGATTAAGGAAGGGGGAGTCACATATTCGGAAGGATTTGACAGAATTTGTTTAATTATAGATCGTGACCGCGACAGTTTTGTTTCTTCTCCGATGAATAATCAATATAGGTATGTAATTGACAAGTGTAAAGAAATGGGATTTGGATTGTATATTACGAATCCATGTTTTGAATTTTGGCTGTTACTACATTTTGATGAAGTATTTGATTTAGATCAGGACAAGCTTTTAGAGAATCCAAAGATAACAGCAAACAGAAGGTATGTAGAACAGGAACTTCGAAGGATTTGGCCGGGATACAAAAAGAGTTCTTACAGAGCGGAGGAATTAGTGAAAAACATTGATAATGCTATTAATAATGAGAAGAAATTTTGTGAAAATGTTGAAGAATTAGAAAATTCAGTAGGCAGTAACATAGGAAAGCTCATTATAGATATGCGGGCTCATAGTGACTAAGGAGATAACGAGTAATGCAGGTTGTGTTTTGGCGGAAGAAATATGAAAATCTATTGACAGACCGATTGGCAATATGGTAATATATCTCTGCAAGTTAGCTTAAGCTAACCATGAGAAGAGTTTTTTATAAGCTGAGATTGGACAAAAGAAATGCCTTATGGCATTTTCTTTAACCCTGACGGTTAGTTAGAACTAACCATAAAAGAATGAAGAGGAGGAATACGCATGAGTGTTGTAATCATAGGCGGACACGAGAGGATGGAGACCCGGTATAAGGAGATCTGTAAAAAATATAACCATAAATCTAAGGTATTTACTAAAATGAAATCCGATTTAAGCAGCCAGATAGGCTGTCCGGATCTGGTGATCCTGTTTACTTCGACGGTATCCCATAAAATGATACGCTGTGCAGTTACAGAATCAGAGCGGCATCATTCCAGGCTGGAACGTTCCCACAGTAGCAGCGCAAGTGCGCTGATACAGATATTGGAGACGTATGCTGAGAATGCTTAACCATGGAGTCTGACGAATGTCGTGTATTAATGATAAATGTTCTCAAAAAGATGGTTGACAAAGCACTTGGATTAGGATATACTAACTTTGGTAAGTGATAAATAACTAAATGTATATCATAAGTAAAGGAGTGTGTTAGATGTTTATGAATTTATCAGAAGCTAAAGAAGGGGAAGGATATATTATAAAAGGTATTTCTACAGATGACGAAGAATTGAATGCGTTCTTGTTTTCGTTGGGATGCTACAGCGGCGAGCCCATTACTGTAATTGCGCACCGGAATGGAGGATGTGTGGTATCGATTAAGGATGCCAGATATAACATTGATACTGATTTAGCACAGGCTATTTCAATATAAAATAGTGATTTTTGGTTAGTTAATACTAATTGGAATGAAGGAGGATTCAAAAATTATGAGAATTGCGTTGACAGGAAATCCCAACAGCGGAAAAACGACCATGTACAATGCGCTTACGGGAAGAAATGAGCGTGTTGGAAACTGGGCCGGTGTAACGGTCGAGAAAAAGGAAAGCCCGATCAAGAAAGGGTATTTTGACGGAGCCGAGGAACTGATCGCAGTAGATTTGCCGGGCGCTTATTCTATGTCGCCCTTTACCTCGGAGGAAAGTATCACCAGCGCCTATGTGAAAAATGAGAATCCGGATGCGATTATCAATATTGTGGATGCGACCAACTTAAGCCGAAGTTTATTTTTTACCACCCAGCTTCTGGAGCTTGGAATTCCGGTAGTGGTTGCTCTGAATAAAAGCGACATTACAGAGAAGAAGAAAACAGAAATCGATGTAAAAAAACTGTCGGAAAAGTTAGGCTGTCCGGTGATCCAGACGGTGTCTACAGCTTCAGGCCATGATGGATTGAAGGATGTGGTAAATCAGGCAGCGGCGTTAAAAGACTGCGGACAGAAAGCACCCTATGTGCAGGCGGAGATTAATCTGCAGGACAAGACGGAAGTGGAGGCAGCGGACAGAAAACGTTTTGAATTTGTCAATGGAATTGTAAAAGCGGTAGAAAAGAGAAAAGTTTTCACGAAGGATAAAAACAAGCAGGACAGTATTGATTCCATACTGACTAATAAATTTGTCGGAATTCCTGTTTTTGCAGTTATTATGTTTGGTGTGTTTTACATATCTCAGTCCACGGTTGGAACGTGGATCGCCGACTGGCTGGTTGGCTGGATCGAGACGTTCCAGGCGTGGGTTGGAGGTCTGGCAGAGAATGCGAATCCGTTCCTTCAGGCGCTTTTAGTTGACGGAATCATCGGCGGCGTAGGTGCAGTGGTAGGTTTCCTGCCATTGGTAATGGTTATGTATTTCCTGATCGCTCTTTTGGAAGACTGCGGATACATGGCCCGTGCGACGGTGGTTCTGGACCCGATATTCAAGCGGGTTGGTCTTTCCGGCAAATCCGTGATTCCGATGGTGATCGGTACCGGATGCGCCATCCCGGGGATCATGGCCTGCCGTACCATCCGTAATGAAAGAGAGAGAAGAGCAACTGCCATGCTGACGCCGTTTATGCCATGCGGTGCGAAGCTTCCGGTTATCGCGTTATTTGCCGGAGCGTTCTTCGCGGATGCTTCGTGGGTTGGACCGATGATGTATCTGGTCGGCATTGTGCTGATCTTCTTAGGCGCCTTATTGGTGAAGAAGATCACCGGATTCAAATTCCGAAAATCATTCTTTATCATCGAGCTTCCGGAATATAAGGTTCCAAGCCTGAAGCGTGCGGCACTGTCCATGCTTTCCCGCGGCAAAGCATATATTGTGAAAGCAGGAACCATTATTCTGGTGTGCAACACAGTCGTGCAGATTATGCAGAGCTTTAACTGGCAGTTCCAGGTGGTGGAAGAAGGAATGGAGAATACTTCTATCCTTGCATCCATTGCTTCCCCGTTCGCAGTGCTTCTGCTTCCGCTTGGATTTGGCGTATGGCAGCTTGCTGCGGCAGCGATCACAGGCTTTATCGCAAAGGAAAATGTGGTCGGTACCTTAGCAGTCGTGTATGGACTCACGAATTTTATTGATACAGAGGAACTGGCATTGGTTGGCGGTGCAAATGAGGTGGCAATGGTTATGGGGCTTACCAAGGTGGCAGCGCTTGCTTATCTGATGTTCAATCTGTTTACACCGCCTTGTTTTGCGGCTCTCGGAGCCATGAATTCTGAAATGCAGGATAAAAAATGGCTGTGGGGCGGCGTCGCATTACAGTTGGCCACAGGTTATACGGTTGCATTTTTGGTATATCAGATTGGCACGCTGGCGACAACGGGAGCTATTGGAAGCGGTTTTGTTCCGGGATTGGTTGCAGTAGCCGTATTTGCTGTTATAATAGTTATGATGGTTCAAAGAAAAGAGAGAGAATTCTGCGCAGAGTACCGTTTGCACGCATAAGAAAGATATAGAAGGGATGATGGCATATGATAGATTTGCTGATTATAGGTATCATATTGTTGCTTGTAGGAATTGCAGTTTCTTATATTTTGAAAGCGAAAAAAAGCGGAGCGAAATGCATAGGCTGCCCGGCCGCCGGATGCTGCTCTGGGAAAGAAGAAAGACATACAGAATGCAATTGCGGATGCAAATGAAAGCAATGCCATACGCCATAAATATTGCATTCAGTTATGCTCTAAAATAGACAGGATACATTTTTTCATTGCTTCATAACTCTCAGGGGTAATGTCATGCTCCATCTTGCACGCGTCTCTTGCAGCAATCTTGGGGTCGACGCCCAGATGGGTCAGCCACTTTGCCAACAGGGTGTGGCGTTCATAGACACTTTCTGCAAGTTTTTGCCCTTCGTCTGTCAGATGGAGATAACCTTCCGGTGAAACGGTGATGTATTCGCGGTTTTTCAAGTTTTTCACTGCAACGCTTACGCTGGGTTTTGAGAAATTCAGTTCGGTTGCAACATCGATGGAGCGTACCACAGAAAGGCGTCTGCTCAGGATCAGTATAGTTTCGAGATAATCCTCAAGGGATTCCTCGGCTTTGTGTTGGATATAACTCATAGTATAACGGTTCTCCTTTCCTGGACGGAAATTATCCGTAAGCCTATCCTAACACGTTGGAACAAGAGTTGCAAGACCCGACAGCAAAAAAGCGGTGTTGATCTATGAAAAGAAAGGAGAAATTGAATGTTGATCAGTCTAAAGAATGCAGTAAAAAAATATGGTAGTGGGGAAGCGCTAGTCTATGCGCTGAACCACGCTGAGCTTACTCTTAATGAGGGGGAAATCTGCGTGGTCTTAGGCCCCTCCGGTTCCGGGAAAAGCACGCTCTTAAATATGCTGGGAGGGCTGGACACCCTGGATGAGGGGGAGCTTATGGTAGCCGGCAGAATGGTAACGGGGCTTTCCCAGGAACAGCGCACGGATTACCGCAAGGAGGACGTGGGCTTTGTCTTCCAGTTTTACAACCTGATTCCCGATCTGACGGTGGAAGAGAATATCGAGGTGGTGGCAGATATTTCCGACAGACCGCTCTCTTTGGAGGAAGTGCTTCGTGCGCTGGATATCGAAAAATACCGCCGACGTTTTCCCAGGGAGCTTTCGGGCGGGCAGCAGCAGAGGGTGGCGATTGCCCGTGCGATGATTAAAAATCCCAGGCTCCTGCTTTGCGACGAGCTGACCGGGGCGTTGGACACGAAATCATCCGGACAGGTGTTGCAATTTGTAGAAAAAATGAACCGACAGTTTGGCACGACGGTGGTGATCATCACCCACAACGAAGCGATTGCAGGCATGGCGGATCGGATCATCCGTCTGAAGGATGGCCAGATCTGCGAGAACCGGGGGAATGAATGGAAAATTCCTGCGGCGAAGCTTGTACTGTAAGGAGGTGCCCGGATGAAGCTGAACCGACGTTATCTTCGCAGTATCAAAGAAAATCGGTCTTTTTATTTTGCTTCCACCGTGCTTACGGTTGTGACGCTGCTTTTGTATTTTTTATCTAACATGGCAGGAAATGCCATCCTTACATTCAGTGAAGAGTTTTATGAGCGGAACAAAAGGGAAGACGCACACTTTGTCACCTATATGGAAATCCCCGAGGAGGGACTCTCAGAACTTGCAGATACATACGGTGTAACACTGGAAAAACAGCGTTATATCAATATCGAGACAGACGGAGTTACAGCCCGCATCTTTGAAAGAACCCAGGCAGTGGATATGTACGAGGTCACCCAGGGAAGGGATGTGTCAAATGACGGCGAAATCGTTCTGTCCGAGGGGTATGCGGTGGAAAATGGCGTACAAGTCGGTGGCGGTATGAAAATCGGCGGGAAAGAATATACGGTCGCTGGTTTCATGCAGCGCCCGGATTACCTGTATATGTTGGAAAGTGAGGACGATTCCTACAAGAATGTATCCACTTTTTATCTCTGCTACATGACGGACGGGGAGTTCAAATCTCTGGGTGATACCGGATGCCAGTATCTTGTAAGATACCATCCGGATTCCGATGTCTCAGGATTTCGGAAGGCGGTGTATGAGCGGTATTATATGCGCTCCTACTCTGCGGCGGAAGAAAATCCCCGCATTACCATGGTGGAGCAGCAGGCGCAGATGTTTATCGTCATGGCCTATGTCCTCTTGTGTATCCTGCCTCTGGTAGTAGTGGTCCTGATCAGCATTATTATCAGCCGCAAGGTAAAGTCGGAACAGAAGATGATCGGAACGCTCTCGGCGCTTGGCTATAAAAAAGGACAGCTTATGCTCCATTATGCAGGATTTGCGGCGATTCCGGGACTTGTGGGCGGCATTTTGACAGCCGTGATTTCTATGGCGGCGGCACAGCCCATGAGTGAAATGGGCCTGCAGGATTATGAACCCATGCGTGTAACCGGGCATCTGAACCTGTTTGACGCTGTGTTGGGCGTGGTAGTCCCTACCCTTCTGTATGTCATAGCCGCCCTTCTGTCGGTCCGTAAGCTGCTGAAAAAGGATACGGTTCTGCTCTTGAACGGCAATGTGGATGGCGGGAAGAATAAAGGAAAGCGTTTGATGGTTGGAAAGAAAATTTCTTTCCGCACAAAGTTTGCCCTGCGCTCCCTGCTCGGCAATCCTATGCGAAGTTTCGTGGTTCTTCTGGGCGCGTTCTTGGGCTGCTTTATCATGCTGCTGGGGCAGGGATTATTTGATTCCATCGATCATATGGGAAATACGGCGGCGGGAGAGATAGGAAGCTTCGAGCATCAGTACATCCTGAATGAAATGCTGACAGAGAATCCCTATGGCGGGGAAGCTATGCTGGTATCGGCTGTGGAAGATGCCGACGGCAGCAGGCTGTCCGTGATCGGCACGGCGGACGGCAATCCGTATCTGAATTTTCGCGGAAAAGACGGAACCCCCGTATCCCTGGAAGAGGGCTATTATATTACAAGTCTCGCGCAGCTTACCTATGGATGGCAGGCAGGAGACAGAGTGACGGTGTACAATCCGCTGTCACTGGAAGAGAAGGAGATCCGGATTGCAGGGATTATCCAGAACGATGTGCAGAAGAGTATCCTTACTTCCAAATCCCTTGCCGCAGAGCTTACGGGACTGGAGGAAGACAGCTTTAACTGCATTGTCAGCGGCCGTACCCTTTCCATTCCCGAAGCAAAAATCGTCCAGGAGAGCAAAAGGAGCGATATCACCGACCAAGCGAAGACCATGACCAAGCAGATGGATTTTCTTCTGTGGATGATCATCGGGCTGGGTGTGATCATCTGTATTGCCGCAGTCTATGTGGCAGTCAATATGCTGGTCACCGAAAGCCGAAGCAATATCTCCATGCTGAAGGTGCTGGGATACCGGGATGGCCAGATCAACAAAATCCTGCTCAGGGTTCACCATGTCCTGCTTCCCATTGGGATTCTTCTGGCTGTGCCGTGTGTTTATGGGGCGGCACACGCGTTCTTCCTGTTGATGGTGGACTATGGCGTGATGCTGATCGACACTTATATTGCGCCGAAAAGTTATCTGATTTCGGTCCTTCTGACATCCGGCTGTTATTTTGGCTCGCTGTGGCTGCTGCGCCGCAAGGTGAAGAAGGTGGATATGATCGAGGGTTTAAAGGATAACAGGGAGTAATTGCTGGTGCAAGGTATCGGGAGTCTCTCGAAATCCATATGGGGTGCTCACTAAAATACTGTTGTAAAATATGCTGTTGAATTTTACATCAAATCAGGGTATACTAAGGGCAG
>CANTDX010000007.1 GCA_947652615.1 uncultured Dorea sp.
TTCAGTTGTCAATCTTCGGCTGGAATCTCATTCATTGAGATTCCGAGAAGTTATTTTTATAGTTCTATATTATTTCATTCTTGATGAGATGTCAAATGCGGAACAAATAGTGGGGCGGTCTTTTGAGAGAAAGGAAACCCAACTTAATGCAACGCTGTACTAGACAAAAAGTGAAAAGAGTGATAAGCTAAATATAGATAATATTTTATCTAATTATATAGAAATATACATAAAATAGATAAAATATTATCTATTGTTTTGTGTGGGGAGAATATATATGAGAACAGGTTTTGTATGGGAAACAGCGGAGGAGATTGATCAACAGTTAGCTGACCGAATCAGGAATATTCGAAAAAGGCGCTCCATATCGCAAGAAAAATTAAGCCAGATAAGTGGAGTAAGTTTTGGGTCGGTAAAACGATTTGAATCCACAGGGAAGATTTCATTATTGTCTTTGACGAAACTTGCCATCGCGCTTGATTGTGCAGATGAGATAAAGAATATGTTTCAGCAGATACCTTATAAGAATATTGAGGAGGTTATCCGTGAAGGAAGATAAATATTTGCAGGTATCATTTAAAGGGAATGCAGTGGAGGAATTATTAACGGTAGGTATTAATGGGCTGGATGCGTTACAGTTCGCGGACGGTTAGGCTGTGAACTGTAATAGAAAGTGCCTTTATGTGTATAAACTCTATTGAATAAAAGTGCCTTTTATGTATATAATAAGATATGATACACGTGACGGAGTATTTTTTGAGGTGATTTTATGAAGCGCAAGATCTATAAACAATTATTGGAGTGGAAAGAGAAAGACCGCGGAAGTTGTGCACTTTTATTGGATGGAGCCAGGCGTGTCGGCAAGAGTTATATAGCAGAAGAGTTTGGAAAAAGAGAATATAGAAGCTATCTGCTGATTGATTTTGCACATTTACCGTCTCAGGTACGGAACATTTTTGAGAAT
Organism: uncultured Dorea sp.; assembly: GCA_947652615.1. Lineage (GTDB taxonomy): Bacteria > Bacillota > Clostridia > Lachnospirales > Lachnospiraceae > Sporofaciens. The sequence continues at coordinate 965 of CANTDX010000007.1, forward strand.
GATATAGATGATTTTGATATGTTTTTCCATAAATTATCTGCATATTATCGAGCTACGCTTTATAAGAGGGATTCCCTTATTATTTTTGATGAGGTGCAGCGGTATCCTGCAGCGAGAGAGTTGATCAAGTATCTGGTGGCAGATGGACGATATGATTATCTTGAGACAGGGTCGTTGATTTCTCTGAGGATGAATATTGAAAATATTGTAATTCCGTCTGAAGAAGAACATATAGAGATGTTTCCGATGGATTTTGAAGAATTTTTGTGGGCGCAGGGGGATGAGACGACGATTCCTTTCTTAAGGGAATGCTTTGAAAAGAAGCAGCCGCTTGGACAGGCTATGCATAGAAGGGTTATGAATGATTTTCGCCAGTATATTCTGGTGGGCGGGATGCCGCAGGCAATAGAAGCGTATCTGAACGGAAAAAGCTTTGAAGATGCAGACAGAATAAAGAAACGTATTCTGACATTATACAGAGAAGACATAACGAAATTTGCAAAAGGGTATGAATCAAAGGTTCTGGCTATTTTTGATGAGGTACCGTCTCAACTGGCCAAGGCGGAGAAGAAATATAAACTGTCGAATGTGAATAAAGGAGCGCGTTTCCGGGAATATGAAGATGCGTTTATGTGGCTGTCAGAAGCTATGATCGTGAATAATTGTTACAATGCAACCAAACCGACAGTAGGATTGTCTATGAGTATGGAGCATTCTACAAGGAAATGCTATATGGCAGACACGGGTCTGTTGGTGACGTATTCATTTATGGATGACAAATTTACAGACAATGAGTTATACAGAGATATTCTGCTGGATCGGCTGCACGTGAACGAAGGAATGCTTATGGAAAATATTGTAGCGCAGGAACTGCGTTCAAGCGGTCATAAACTATACTTTTACTCAAGGTCAGATACGAATGAACGTGCCAATAACATGGAAATTGATTTTCTGATCCGGAAAAAGAGAAAGATATGCCCGGTAGAAGTAAAATCTGGAGTATATAGGACGCATTCATCTTTGGATAAATTCAAGACGAAGTTCAAAGGAAAGATTGGACAGTCCTATATCTTGTATACAAAGGATGTGCTGATAAAAGAAGATGTGATCCATTTGCCGATTTATATGGCAATGTTTTTGTAGGCGAAAAGAAGATATGCGGCGGTTCAAGAGATTGGAACCGCCGTTATTATCTATAGAGAAGACTCTTGCTAAATCCTTTGGCTGTAATATTATCCCATCCGGCAGATTCAACAGCGTTGCAGAATTCGGATGCAATCTCTGAGTTGGGGATAAATATTTCTTTTGTCTTATAATCGTATCCCAGGTATCCCAGATGGACCAGGAGAGTGAGAACATCGTCTGCCGAGGAAAATGCAGCCATATCGTTCGTGAAAGTGGCAGTATTGATCTTCTTACGCGCACCTGCAAGAAGCTCAGTTATAATGTCCTGAAGTCCTTTGAAATTCAGGATGATATAGTCCCGGAGGGCTTCAAATGTCTCGGTCTTATTCCAGAAGTTGTCATAGCTTCGAGTCAGAAGTGCACTCACGACAGAACGCGGACTGTAGACATGTGTTGTGCCCTCGAAGCAATACCCGTCATACATACGTTTGATCTCTTCATAATCCATCTGGAATTCAGCGCAGAGATTCTGTACTTCCTGGTCAGTGAATCCCACGAAGGGAGCAAGAGGACCAGGGTTCGTCATGGAAAACTCATCGAACATATTCAGGGCAGAATGAGTTCCATACTTTTTAATTGGAAGAATGCCTGTCATATAAGCAAGAGCCACATACGGCTGGTCTTTTAACAGGTTACGGATAAAGTCCAGATAAAGCCGCTAGGATTCCGTGTCGTTCTTATATTCCCTGAAAATACAGTCCCATTCATCGATGATAAAGATAAAATCAGTTGACATTTTTGAGGAAATAGTCTGCAATACGGAGGTTAATGATGAAGTATTGAAATAATTCAAATTAGAATATTCATCCAATAACTCCCATAAAAGTGTTTTTTCAATCAGTTCTTTTAGTGTAGCGATATTTTCTGTCTGGCTTAGAAATTGCTGCACATTCAAAAATATGACATTATATTGATTCAGATGCTCCCGGTAGCTTTCACCTTTGGCAATAGCCAGATGCTCAAACTGTCCGCTGTCAGTTCCCAGCCCATAATAAGCTGCAAGCATCGACGCGGCCATGGATTTGCCGAAGCGTCTTGGGCGGCTGACGCAGACGAATCTCTGTTCCGTATTGATGACAGAATTCGTGTATGCGATCAGATTGCTTTTGTCGACATAGATCTTGGAATTGAGAGATATCTGAAAATTCTTGTTGCCTGGATTTAAGTAGATTCCCATAAGGAGTGCCTCCTTCTTATGCAGATATTAAACTGTATTTTATCATTATTTTACCGGAAATACAATGAGAGATACAAAAATTGAGTTTTTGCATGGATAATACAGAACAATATGGAGAAAATTAAGATAAATCCGTCACGAAAATGTATACCCAAGGATATACTGTAATGCATGCCCTTGTCAGGGCGGGCGGACTTCTGTCACCCTAAAAAAAGTACACCAACAATTGCGCGACTAAATAAACTACTGCCGAATCTAAAAAAAGAACAACACTGGGAAAGAAACGGATTTAATATAATATCCTCAGAAATACAGAGAGGAGATAAAAAGATATGTTATTAACTGTGATTGAATTTGTTGCATTTACAGTAATCGTGGCGGTTCTTTCCTGGTACAAAACAAAAGATGAAGACTTGTCTTCTAAGGAAGGATACTTCCTTGCGGGACGCGGCCTGCCGGGCATTGTAATCGCGGGCTCCCTTATGATGACCAACTTATCCGCTGAACAGTTGGTGGGAACCAACGGCCAGGCGTTTTCGGGGTCCATGAGCACTATGGCGTGGGAGGCGACGTCAGGATTCGCACTGATGGTCCTGGCCTTCGTGATTCTTCCGCGTTTCCTGAGAGGGGGCGTTGCGACGATCCCGGAATTCTATAAGATGCGATATGATACCTTTACCATGCGGATGTTTTCTTGTATGTTCCTGATTGCCTATGTAGTAACGATGCTGCCGACGATCCTGTATTCCGGGTCCGTAGCCCTGGCTAAGATCTTCAATATTCAGGAGATCTTTGGTGTGAGTTACTTTTGGGCGATCCTGCTTGTCTGCTTCTCCACCGGTCTGATCGGAATGGCATATTCGGTATTCGGCGGGTTGAAAGCAGTTGCCTATTCCGACACCATCAACGGGGTCGGCCTGATCATAGGAGGATTCGCGGTTCCGATTCTTGGAATATTCGCCCTTGGCAATCTGGCGGGAGGCGACGGAAGCTTCGGCGACGGACTCCATTACCTTCTGACTGCTACACCGGATAAGATGAACGCATGGGCGCCGCCGTCTTCTGTAGCGCCGTATGTGCCATGGCCGCTGCTGCTTACGGGTATGTTCGTCAATAATATGTTCTACTGGGCGACGAACCAGTCGATCATACAGCGGTCTTTAGGCGGAAAGAATCTTGCGGAAGCTCAGAAGGGCGCGATCTGGGCAGGATTTTTCAAATGCCTGGATGTATTTGTCATTGTGCTGCCGGGCGTGATCGCTTATCAGCTATTGACGGCACAAGGCTCCATCGATACTTCCGTAGGCTCTGCCGGCGACCAGGCGTACCCGATGCTTGTTATGGAGGTTATGCCGACTCTGCTCATGGGATTCTTCGCCGCGGTTATGTTCGGTGCGATTCTCTCATCGTTTAATTCGGTGCTTAATTCTTCATCCACGATCTTTGCGCTGGATATCTGGCAGCCCGTCTGGGAAAAGAATGCGGATGCGGATAAGACCGTTAAGATCGGGAAATATTTTGGTCGATTCTTCTGGCAGTGCTGTTTGGACTGTTAAGCAAGAAGGCTCCGTCCATCGCACCTAAAATTACGGTTCCGGTACATATCGTGCTCTATGGGGCGACGAAGGTGATTCCGTTCTGTCAGAAATGGCATTATCTGTATTGGGTATTCTTCTGTTTCGTAGTCGAAGCGGTAATCTACCTCATATGCATCAAGGTATGTCCGCGCAAGGAAGACTGGGAGATGCCGGATGCAAAGGTTATGGATATGACGCCTTGGAAGACGGGGAAACTGTGGGCGGTTGTTGCCGCTGCGGTGATCATTGTTATGTATATTGTATGTTCACCATTGGTACTGGGAGCTTAGGCTGGAAAATGCACGCGATTGTTGCGTGCATTTTATGTGTAATACTGCATTTATGTGTTGACACGCAAGCTAAAATTTTGTATATTAAAATATAGATAAAGTATGTGTCAGACGTGGTTGTAGATGAGAAATATGTGAGTTGGAAAAAGGAGCGGCAGGATGGCATGGCTTGGCAGAAAAGTTAAGATCATGGGATTTGCGGCGGCAATTACGCTGGGAATCTGTGTTATATCGGGATGTGCACGCAATGAGAAGCAGAACACCCGCAAAGAGCCATATATAATCGGTGTTGTGACCAAATCCAGAGACAGCGAATATTGGATGTCCGTATGCTCCGGTATGGAGAAGGCGGCCAGAGACTATGGAGTGTCTGTCAGGATTGTTTCTCCGGATTCGGAGTCGAATGACAAGATGCAGAAGAAGATGATCCATGATCTGATTCAGCAGGAAGTAGATGCGCTGGCGATCTCCCCGATTGCGTCGGAGGATACTTCTTATCTCGGGGAGGCGGCAGGGAAAGAGATCAGGATCGTTGCATATGATACGAAGTTGTTGGCGGATGGAATTCCGTACATAGGAATAGATAACCGGAAGGCGGGGGAAGAGCTTGCCGCCTGTATGGCGGATAAGCTTGGGAACCGGGGGAAGGTAGGGATCGTCACGGGCGATCTGAGACAGACGGCGCATTCGGAACGGATGGAAGGAATTCTGTCATATATAGAAGAGAATACGGATATGGAAGTTGCGTTTATCGAGAGCGGGTACGCGAATCTTCTGATATCAGATGTTGAGATATCTAGGATATTCTCAGAGTATCCGGATGTAGAAGGCATATTTGCGACCAGCGGGGTCACGGCCCTGGGAATCCGGCAATACTTAAAGGAATCTCCGGTGCTGGTCATGACGGTGGATGCCCAGCAGGACGCCCTGACTGCAGTTGAGAACGGAGAGATTGCGGTGCTTGCGGCTCAGTCCGGATATGATATCGGATATGAGACAGTGCGTTTTATTGCGGAAAATAAAGAGAATGACGAAGCGGTTCTGGAAGACCGGATATTGGAAGCAGACATTTTGACAGAAGACGGTCCTCTCCCTTGACCGTGCGTGCTCTTGTCAAGAGGGGATATATATGTTCCATAGTATGAGAAGCAAGATGATTCTGATGATGCTCGCGGTGACGGCGTCCTTGACGGTCGTGATCACTATGATATTCTACGGGAGATCCGCGGACCAGATTGAAGAGAATTATGTAGAGAATCTCTATGCCAGGATCCGTCAGATGGGCGAGGCTTTGGACGAATCATTAGGGGAGATATATTTTCTTACGGTACAGGCATCCTGTGACGAGGATATTCTGGCAAAGACGAAGGATTATCTGGCAAGCGGGGAGGAAGAGCGGCTGGCGGAGATTGCGCAGCTTCTCCGGATGTATTCCAAGCGTAATGTTGATGTGGGCTCCATCTATCTGATGCTCCCGCAGGAGAAGATCGCAGAGACGACGCTTACGCCGCAGCTTATAGAGGATCCGCTGCGAGAATCCGGTCATCTCCTGGTATTTTCAAGCCCGGTGGAAGACAGTGACGGCAGGATATGCGCCTACATCATGAGTAATCTGACGGAGAGGTCGCTGTATTATAATTATCTGGACGGTCTGGAGGACGGGAAGACGTCAAAGGCGATGCTCCTTGACGGAACCGGCAGGATCGTATCTGCGAAAGAGTTATTTGAAGTGGGGCGGAACCACGAAGCGAAGCAGGAAAACGGTGAGAAACCGGAGAATGAGCAGGAAATGATATCCGTACAGTATCAGATGGATTTCTTTGGATATTCATTCTGGATGGAGAGAGAGAAAAGCGAAGTGCTGTTTGACTTAAAGGAGATACAAGCTTTTATGGCAGTTATCCTGGCGGCCGTTTTCGGTATTGGTGCTGTGCTGATCATCCTCATTACAAGGGCGATGTATCAGCCGTTAAAGAATCTGACAGAGACGATGGAACTGGTAAGCGGCGGCGAACTTTTCCGCAGGGTGGAGGTGACTGCGAAGGATGAGATCGGGACCTTATCTAAGAATTTTAACGATATGCTGGCCCATATCGAGAGTCTGATCGGCCGGCTTGTGCAGGAAGAGATGCTGAAGAAGAATGCAGAGCTTGAGGCCCTTCAATATCAGATCACTCCTCATTTTATGTATAATACGCTGAATTCGATCAAGTACGCCGCGCTGCTTAGAGGCGAGGAAGAGATTGGCGGCCTGATCGAGGATTTCACAGAGCTTCTTCAGGCGAGTATCAAAAAGAAGGGCAGGTTCGTTACGGTGGCGGATGAGGTACATTTTGCACAGAATTATATGAATCTGCAGCGTATGCGGTACGAAGAGGAGATTGTGGTTGATTATCAGGTTCAGGAGGAGGCATTTGCGTGCTTTGTGCCAAGGCTGGTGCTCCAGCCGCTTGTAGAGAACGCCATCCTGCATGGGCTGGACCTGAAAGCGGGAAAGAACAGGACAGTGATTGGCGGCAAGGTAGAAGAGGGACGTCTGTGCCTGTGGGTGGAGGACAATGGACGAGGAATGTCTGAGGCGCAGATCGAACAGCTCTTGCAGGAGAATCATAAGAAGGAAAAAGGATTGTCCGGAATCGGAGTGTCGAATGTGAAGGAACGGATGCAGTTGTACTATGGAGAAGCCGGCAAAGTTACCTGTGTAAGCAGCGAAGCGGGAACGAAGGTCTGTATGTGCCTTCCGGCGTATAAAGAACAGGACAGGTATGCGTTGTAAGGAGTAAGGGTATGATCAGGACGGTGATTGTAGATGATGATTTTCTGGTGCGGAGTTACTTGAAGCAGCTTAAGGCATGGGAACGTGCGGATTACCGGATCGTGGCCGATGCAAGAGACGGAGAGGAAGCGCTTAAGGCCGTGGAGGAACTGGTGCCGGAGGTTGTGGTCACGGATATATCAATGCCGCTGATGGATGGGATCGAGCTGATAAGAAGGATCCGGGAGAGCAATCATTCTGTTTATATTATAGTGCTTAGCTGTCATGATGATTTTGAATATGTGAAAGAGGCTATGAAATTAGGCGCCGATGAATATGTGCTTAAGAATTCGCTGAATGAAGACAGTCTGTATGAGATGCTGATCCGCACTGCGGGGCAGATTCAGGATAAGAAAGAGAAGTTTCAGGAGAATGACGAGGCAAAACGATTGATGGAGATGGGCAGGCAATCCCTGAAGTATCATTTCTTCAACGGGCTTCTGGCAGGCAGCTTTACATCGGATGAGAAGGAAATGAGAAGGCGGGAGGCCGGAATCAGTGTAAAATACAGAAACAGCGCGGTGATCAACCTCTTTATTCCCTCCTGGGGTGTGTTAAAATATCAGTGCGGCGAGCTGGAACTGGAGCAATACGCGCAGAGATTCCTGCGCAAGCTTGTAAGAGGGTTGGAACGCAGGGAAGGGATGGACGGGGTGGAATGCGTGTATCTGGGGGAGGGAGTCTTCTGTTGTTTTCTGGATATGTCTGAGATGTACAGGGACAGCCGGATGAAGCAAAGACTGACCAGCGTTGCTACGGTTTGTTTCCGATGCTGTAAGGATGAAGAGTATGCGTTCGGCGTGGGAGTGAGCAATATCTGTTTCGGAGATGAGGGAATCCGTCAGGCATACCAGCAGGCAAGAGAGATGATCAAGCTCGGCTTCTATAAAGATGCCGGGATCCTATATTATGAAGACAGCCCAAGTATCGGGAAAGTGCTGCCCAGGGAAGCGCAGGAGTTGTCGGAGCGCGCGGAGGATTATGTGAAGCGGCGCCAGTATGAGAATATGGAAGAGGGATTCCGGAAGGTAACAGAAGTATTCCGGCAGCAGCACACGGATCCCCGGCTTGTCCTCCATTGGCTTAGGGCCCTGGACGAGCAGCTTAAGGCGGAGAGGAAGCCGGAAGAATATGCCGCGGTCACTAAGGCGGAACAGCTCATGGAGATCTGTGAAGGTTACAGAAGCAGGCTGTTCCTGGAACAACGGAAGCCGATTTCGGGAAATGTGGGAGCGGCGGTGCGGCGGGTGGCGGAGTATCTGCATGTGCATTATAAAGAGCAGATCGGACTCTCTGACGCGGCAGAGATGGCGGGGCTGAATCCGGCATATTTAAGCTTCCTGTTCAAGCAGGAGATGGGCATAGGGTTTGCGTCCTATCTTCTGGAGCTCAGGATGGAGTGTGCCAAGGCGCTGCTTAGAGGCACGAATGATAAGGTAAAGGAGGTGGCGCGCCAGGCAGGATTCAATGATTACCATTATTTTTCCAAGACATTTAAGAAGATTAATGGATGCAGTCCGGTGGATTACCGGAAGGAGAACACAAGAATTTGAAAATAGAGAAAGGAGAGTCAAAAGATGTTTGACAAAAGCAAAGTAAAACTTGGAATCGCGCCTATTGCGTGGACGAACGATGATCTGCCGGATCTGGGAGGAGAGAACACATTTGAACAGTGTGTCAGCGAGATGGCGCTGGCAGGATTCACCGGGTCAGAGGTAGGCAACAAGTACCCTAAGGATCCGGAGGTGCTTAAGAAGGCTCTGGAGTTAAGAGGAATCGAGATCTGCAATCAGTGGTTCTCTTCTTTCCTGATCACGAAGCCGTTTGAAGAAGTGGAGAAGGAGTTCCGTGCGCAGCTTACGTTCCTGAAAGCGATGGGTGCCAAGGTTATCGGCGCTTCCGAGCAGAGCCACAGTGTACAGGGGCAGCAGGATACTCCGATCTTCGGACACAAGTATGTGATGAATGATGAGGAGTGGAAGACCTTCTGCGACGGCATGAACCGCTTGGGCAAGATCGCGAAGGATGAATATGGTATCGCGCTTACCTTCCATCACCATATGGGAACGGTTGTGCAAGATCCGGACGAGGTAGAGCGTATGATGGCGAATACAGATCCGGAATATGTGAGTCTGCTTTTTGATACGGGACATTTTACATACTGCGGGGCAGATCCGCTTGAGATGGTTACCAAATATGTGGACAGGATCAAGCATGTGCACCTGAAGGATATCCGTCCGGAGATCGTGGAGAAGGTGAAGGCGGAGAACTTAAGCTTCCTTGAGGGCGTAAGGCAGGGAGCATTTACCGTACCGGGAGACGGATGTATTGATTTCGATCCTATTTTCAAGGTTCTTTGTGACCATGGATATGAAGGATATATGCTGGTAGAGGCGGAGCAGGATCCGGCGAAAGCGAATCCGCTGGAGTATGCGGTCAAGGCCAGGAAGTTTATTGCAGAGAAGACAGGATTATAAGAAGGGAGAATAAAGATTATGGTTACAGTAGGTATTATCGGAGCAGGAAGAATTGGAAGAGTGCATGTAGAGAGCATCTGTACGAAGGTGGGCAATGCGAAGATCAAGGCGCTGGCAGATCCGTTTATGAATGATGAGACGGCCGCCTGGGCGAAGAAGATGGGGGTTGAGAATACAACCAAGGATTACAAGGAGATCCTTGCGGATCCTGAGATTGACGCAGTGCTGATCTGCTCTTCAACGGATACACATTCTCCGATCTCCGTGGAAGCGATCAACGCAGGAAAGCATGTATTCTGTGAGAAGCCGATCGACCATGATGTTGCGAAGATCAAGGAAGTGATCGATGCGCTTGGGAAGAATCCTGTGAAGTACCAGGTAGGCTTCAACCGCAGATTCGACCATAACTTCGAGGCGGTAAGAGACGCAGTGGCAGCAGGCAAGATCGGGGATACCCACATCATCAAGATCACATCCAGAGATCCGGAGCCGCCGTGTGCAGACTATGTTAAGGTATCCGGCGGTATGTTCCTGGATATGACCATTCATGATTTCGATATGGTACGTTTTCTTGCGGGCTGCAATGCTGCGGAAGTATATGTAGAGGCGGCCGTATTGGTTGATCCGGCTATCGGAGAAGCAGGAGACGTGGATACCGCGGTGATCACGCTGAAGATGGAGAACGGTGCGATCGCAGTGATCGACAATTCCAGACAGGCAGTATACGGATACGACCAGAGAGCGGAAGTATTCGGCTCTAAGGGAATGGTTGCTACGGGCAATGATACGGCAAGCGCTGCGGTGATCAGCAACGTAGACGGAGTGACAGGCGAGAAGCCGCTGCATTTCTTCCTGGAGCGTTATATGGATGCATATGCGAAGGAGATCAAGTGCTTTATCGAGGCGATTGAGAATGATACGGAGACACCGCTTGGCGTTGAGGACGGCCTGCAGCCGGTACTGATGGGACTTGCGGCGAAGAAGTCATTAGAGGAGCACCGTCCGGTGAAGATCTCGGAGATTGGTGCTTAATAAGGATATATTTTGAAGGTAAAGGGGATGTCGGGGTGACATCCTCTTCAGATTATTTGTCGTTATAATGCCCATGACAGGATAAGATAGTTGTCTGGTTGCCGACAGTTTTATATACGATACGATTCTTTTCGTCAATATGCCGGCTCCACCATCCGCTCAGATCTGCAGAGAGCGGTTCAGGATGGCCGATTCCGTCGAAAGGGGTTCTCTGAATATCTTTGATGAGTTTATTTATCCGTCTCAACGTTTTCTTATCTTGCACTTGCCAATCGAGATATTCTTGCCAGGCATCGTCTTCCCATAATATACCCATCGTTACACCTCGATCAAATCGTGTTCTTTCGGAATGGATTGACCGGATTCAATCTTAGCAATACGTTCTTCCAATATTCTTATGTTAGATTCAGAAAAAAATGGATCGGCTGTAATTTCAAAAGGAATCTTATTTTGGCGAACAACGGCTTTGGTGAACATAGTAAAAGCTGTTGTCATATTCAATCCCATATCTTCGAAAAGAATTTCGGCCTGTTTTTTTAACTTCTCGTCCATTCGAATAGTGATACTTGTCGTTGCCATACTATTATACCTCCTACTATGTTTACATAATACAGCAGATGTAAGCGCATGTCAATACATAGTATGTACGATTTTTGAAATGACTCTGAATCTTAGTTTGACAATTGCTTTTTTGGTATTTATAATAAAATACAAGAAGGCAGCGGCAAAAGGGGATGTATATGACTGCTGCGAACAAGGAGGGAGTAAGATGGCTGTAACCTTGCAGCAGATAGCAAAAGAGGCAGGTGTCTCCAGAGGGACGGTAGACAGGGCCTTGAACAACAGAGGCAGGATCAATGCGGAGGTTGCAGACAGGATCCGAAAGATTGCGGATGAGATGGGGTATCAGCCGAACCGCGCGGGCAGAGCGTTGGCGATGTCCAAGCGGTCGATTACGATCGGAGTGGTCATCCAGGCGGCGGATACTCCGTTCATGGAGAAGGTGATAGAAGGGGCGGAAGACGCCAGAGCCGAAGTGGAGCGCATGGGCGCCGACGTAATGATCCGTAAGATAGATGATTTTGATGCCGGGATGGCAGTGGAGGCAATGCATGAGCTTAGGGCGGCAGGATGTAACGGGATCGCGGTCGTTCCGGTGGATGATGAGAGATTGAAGGAGACGGTGGATGAATTTGCCGGAGAGAATATACCGGTTATCACATTTAACTCTGATATTGAAGGGTCGGGGAGACTGTGCTTCGTAGGTCAGGATACCTTCCAGAGCGGGAGAGTGGCAGCAGGGCTGATGGCGGACATTCTTCCGGGAGGCGGGAAGGTTCTTGTGATATCAGGGTATCCGACTAGTTATGGACATAAGAACCGGACCAAAGGATTCCTGCAGGAGTTCGGACTGTTGAGAGAGGATGTAGGGATACTGGATGTACAGTATGATTTTGACGATGATCGTATGGCGGAGATGATCACGCAGGGGATGCTTAAGGAGTATGAAGATCTGACGGGAATCTATCTGGCGGCTTCCGGTGTGCATGGAGTCTGTAAGGCGCTTGAAGAGCAGGGGATGGAGGGTAAGGTGAAGGTGATCTCCAATGACCTTACTTCACAGAATGTACGATACCTGGAGGAAGGGAAGATCCGCTTCCTGATCGGACAGGATGGGTACAGGCAGGGGTATGAGCCGGTTATGATACTGTTCGAGAAGATATTTGACGGGAAGGAACCGGAGAAGGAATTCGCTTATACGGAGATCGTGATTAAGACGAAGTATAATTTGGTGTGTTGACTTCTAAAATGGTCTGGAAAAGGTGGTGTCATTTTGAAAAGATATGCGGTGAAAAGAAACGGGCAGAATAAAAAGGTAGCTGTTTTGAACTATGATGAAGAGAATAAACGGTATACAATAGATGTTCCGGAAAATGTTACCGAAAAGGAAGCTCCGTTTATGATTGCATTGTTTTTGCAAAAGGGGATCCGGCATGTGGATTCTAAGTGGAGTCTTAGGTGGGTACAAAGCAGGGTTATTCCAAGCAGCAGGCAGAATATCGGAGAGATCCTGCGTGTGAATAGAATGCGTTCCTATGATGAGCATGAATTATTAGTGAAAAACGAAGGCCGGAGTTGTCAGGATGAGTTTCATATTGAAGTCTTGGAAGAAGAGTAAGGACAATATGTATAGAATTGTGCGATGTATATGCTGATAAAACATATATTTTGCACAATTTTTTTGTATAATTTTTGACAAATAGTTATAATAGATAAAATTCTTTTGTTATATTTGTGCAGATTACATATTGCGTTCACGTGAACGCAATGATAAAATGACAACATAAAGAAACAAGTAAAGATATAAACATACAAAACCAGGAAAGGCGGAGAACAAGATGTTAAGAGTAGGAGTTATCGGATGCGGCGGAATGGGAAGAGATCATATCAAGAGGATCACAGAGAGGACTCAGGGCGCCGAGGTTGTGGCAGTTTCAGATGTATTTGAAGAGGGAGCGAAGAAGGCAGCCGAGATCGCGGGCGGAGCGAAGGTCTATACAGACGGCAAGGCGCTCATCAATGATCCGGATGTGGATGCGGTTCTGATCGTTTCGCCGGGATTCGCACATGTGGATGACCTGCTGGAAGCGATCAAGGCCGGCAAGCGTGTGTTCTGTGAGAAGCCATTGTGTACGACTGCAGACGACTGCAAGAAGGTAATGGATGCAGAGGCAGCATCCGGGAGGCATCTGATCCAGTTAGGCTTCATGCGCCGTTACCACAAGGGGTATAACCAGATCAAGGACGCGATCGCGACGGGCGAGTACGGCGAGCCGCTGATGATGCACTGTACGCACAGGAATCCTGAGGTGGGAACGAATTACAACACACCGATGGCCGTACACGACACCGTGATTCATGAGATTGACCTGTGTCACTGGCTGGTGGATGATGATTATGAGAGTGTACAGGTGATCATGCCGAAGGTTACGAAGTATTCTCATTCTGAACTGAAGGATCCGCAGATCATGCTGATGCGCACGAAGAGCGGAATCTGCATTGATGTGGAGTGTTTTGTAAATTGTAAGTTCGGATATGACATCAACTGCGAGGTTGTATGTGAGGACGGCGCACTTAAGATGGGCGCTCCGATGGCCCCTTCTATCAGGAAGAATGCGGCGGCTTCTACAGAGATCACAACCGATTGCTTCGTACTGTTCAAGGATGCTTATGATGCGGAGATCCAGAACTGGGTTGACTGTGCGGCGAAGGATGTGATCGAAGGGCCTACCACATGGGACGGATATCTGGCGGCAGTTACGGCGGATGCATTGGTTAAGGCGCAGGAGACAGGCAATATCGAGAAGGTAGTGACGGTGGAGAAGCCGGAATTCTACAAATAGCATATTTTTTTAATGCTTGCGTTCTCGTGAACGCAAGCGCGGGGAAGAGACAAAGAGTAGGGGTCAGATGGACATCCGTATAAAATAAAAGGAGACGAATATTATGAAATTAGGATTTAACGAAGCGACAGCATTGGAGTGTAAGGGACAGTCTTTGATGGCTGACCTGGAAGCATGTGAGAAGTATGGTTTTGACTATATTGAGATCAGATTTGACTGCGTGAAGGATTATCTGAAAGAACATACACTGGAGGAACTGGCAGACTGGTTCAAGAATCATCATCTGAAGCCATGGGCATATAATACCCTGATCTATTTTAACCAGAGAGATGAAGCCGGGGTGAAAGAGATCGACGAGGAGACGGACTTCATTATCGAGGTGTGCAACGCGATCGGTATGAAGATGCTGATCACGGTTCCGCAGTTCGACGTGAAGGATAAGAGTGTGTCCGAGATCAGGGAAGAGGCCGTTGCAAGACTTCGCTATCTATCTGACAAGGTAGGCTCTGACATCAGGATTTCGCTGGAATTCTGCGGCGCTCCGAACTGTTCGATCAACCAGTTCGGTACGGCTTATGACGTAGTGAAGGCAGTGGACAGGGATAATGTGGGGATCACGGTTGATACCTTCCATTTCCATGAGATGTGCTCGAAGCTTGAGGATCTTAAGAAGGCGGACGGCAAGAAGATCTTCGCATACCATCTGAATGATTGCGAGGACCTTCCGCTTGGTTCCTGCGGAGACGACAAGAGACTGTGGCCGGAAGAGGGCGTGATCGACCATGCCGGGATCGCGGGGGCGCTGAAGGAGATCGGTTTCGACGGTGTGTGCACCATCGAGGAATTCCGTCCGGAATACTATGCGATGTCACATGAGGAGAATGTGAAGAAGGCGGCAGAAGTAACGAAGGCATTTGTAGAGAAGTATTTCGCTTAAGGAGCTAAGAGAGATGTTAGATAAGAATAAAGTTTCACTTGGAATTGCGCCGATCGGATGGACGAATGACGATATGCCGGATCTGGGCAAGGAGAATACATTTGAGCAGACAGTCAGTGAGATGGCGCTGGCAGGATTTACAGGATCAGAGGTGGGGAGCCACTACCCGGCGGATCCCAAGGCTCTTAAGAAAGCCCTGGATCTTCGGGGAATGACGATCTGTAATCAGTGGTTTTCCTCATTCCTGATCAGCAGGCCTTATGAGGAGACGGAAGAAGCCTTTATTAAGCAGTGTGATTTCCTGACCCAGGTAGGCGCGAAATGTATCGGAGTATCCGAGCAGAGCTATAGTATCCAGGGAATGCTGGACCGTCCGATCCAGGAAGGCAAGTACGTCATGAATGACGGGGAGTGGGAGCTTTTGACATCCGGGCTTAACAGGCTTGGCAAGATCGCGAAGGATAAGGGAATGGTGCTTACCTTCCATCATCATATGGGAACCGTCGTACAGACGGAAGAGGAGATCGATCGTTTTATGGCATCCGTAGACCCTGAATTGGTATTCCTATTGTTCGACAGCGGCCACCTGTCATTCGCGGGGATCGATCCGGAGAAGGTCTTGAGGAAATATGTTGACCGTGTGCGCCACGTGCATTTGAAGGACTTGAGAAAGAGTGTGGTAGAGCAGTCCCGGAAGGAGAAATGGAGCTTCCTCAAGGGAGTCCGCGAGGGAACATTTACCGTGCCGGGAGACGGAGACGTGGACTTCGCGCCGATCTTCAAGATATTAGAAGAGGCCGGTTATGAAGGCTGGGTAGTGGTAGAGGCGGAGCAGGATCCGACGAAGGCGAATCCGTTCGAGTATGCATTGAAGGCGAGAAAATATATTGCCGAACATACAGGATTGTAAGAAAGGGGCGTAAGAGATGAAGATAGCATTTGACGTAGACGTATTGGCGAAGCAGATGGGCATCAACGATATGGTGCACCAGGTAGCGGACTGGGGATATAAGTATATTGAGCAGTCTCCGCATCCGCGCATCAATCCATTCTATAAGCACCCGCTCTTTTCGAAGGAGTGCGAGGCAGAATACCGCAAGGCGCTTAGCGAGACCGGCGTGGAGATCTCTTCCTTCATCGTCGTGTACCGCTGGTCCGGTCCGACGGAGGAACAGCGGAAGATGGCTGTGGCGAACTGGAAGAGGATCGTTGAGATCGCGGTAGATATGGGCGTGCAGGTGATCAACACGGAGTTGTCCGGCGATCCGAACCAGCAGGAGATCTGCAATGGTATGTGGTTCCGCTCTATGGATGAATTGCTTCCGCTGTTTGAGAAAGAAGGAATCCGCGTGGAGATTCAGTCACATCCGTGGGATTTCTGTGAGCTGAACAACGAGACCTGTGATATGGTTAAGAGCTACCGCTCTGACAATCTGAAATACGTGTATTCTGCTCCGCATGGATTCTTCTATGATAAGGGCAAGGGCGACGTGCGCGCGATGCTTGAATATGCGGGGGACGACTTGAGTCATGTGTTATTTGCGGATACATTTAACCAGACCAAGGACTGCAGATATATTCTGAACCCGCCGTGGTTAAACAGCATGGGAAGAGAGGACGTGTCTATCCACCAGCATAACCCGATGGGAGAAGGGGATGTTGATTTTGAAGGAATCTTTGAGACCCTGAGGAAAATGGATTTTGCGAACAGAGAATTTAAGGTTGGCGGCGAGGCTATTTCCTGCGTATCTATCTTCGGATATCCGGAGCGCATGGAGGTGGAGGCGCCGAAGGCAAGGGAGATCATCGAGCGCGAGCTGCTGAATCGATAAATAGAAGTGCGGAGAAGAAGAGCCAGATGAAAGTGTTAAGACCGCTTTTATCCTGGCTTTTCTTCTGCCGTCTGCGGAAATATATAGAAATTTTGCAAGAAGTATTTCCGTTATTGGCGTTGCTATGGTAAAATATAATGAATATTGAAGCAGGAAATGATGAAGAAGTGTCAGGCAGCAGGAGAACATGTCTGATCACCGCAGGGAGAAGGGGCTACTTATGGGTAAATTGGCATTCAAGACATTGCGTGAAAATGTAGCGGAGGAGATTCGCCTTAAGATATTGAATCAGGAACTTACGCCGGGAATGAGAATCATAGAGCAGGAGCTTTCAGATGAACTGGGAGTAAGCAGAGGGCCGATACGGGAAGCGCTTCGGCAGTTAGAGCAGGAGGGGATGGTTGAATACACCAGGAATGTGGGATGTTCGGTCAGAGAGATTACTCTGCAGGACGTGTATGAGACGTATCTGCTCCGCTCGAATTATGAGATGATCGCCGTCCGCCTGTATGAGGCTCAGTTCACGGAGGAAGAGATCGCGAAGATGGAAGAAGCGGTAGAACTGATGAGGAATCTGACCATAGAGAATTATAGTGATGTGGTTTCTTATGGGTGTATGCTGCATGCGGTTATCATTGAGAAGGCAGGACTTGCGCGCCTGACGAAGGCATGGTCAGATCTCGAGTACGGGGAGATCTTAAGCTGTAATGCAGGATTCGTAGATAAGCAGTCGGTCATAGAGCGTCAGTATCCCATTCACCGCGATTTGGTGGATGTCTGTAAGACGCGGGATGTGGATGCCGTATGCCAGGCGATCTCGGACCACTATATGGTGACGGTCAAGCGGCTTAAGAATGAGGAACAGGGAGGGGCTTGACCTGTTATATGTGATCAGAACCGGCGGCATATCTTCTTAAAATGATAATTTCGGATGGTTTCTTCTATTTTAGCATGACCGCGTACACGGATTGGGAAATGCTCTCCGTTTTCCAGGATGCAGCAGCGGTCTTCAAAACTTAAGATATAGTCCGCGTTTAACAGGATCCCTTTGTTGATGAGGATAAAACGTGAGTCGTCTTCTGACAGCCGCATGAATTCCGATATGGTCATGCGGCTTCTTAAGGTGGTGTTATCCTTAAGGCTGATATTCAGATAATGGGCATCTGTGACGACAGAGATTATGTCGTGGAGAAGGACCGGAAGAGTCTTGCGTCCGCTGTTGATCTCCATATACTTCGGCTGCGGGAGAAGTATCTTCAAGGCATCCTGCAGAACGGCGGTTACCCGTTCTCCGGAAATAGGCTTGACGATATATTCGAAAGCATGGCAGTAAAATGCATCCGGCATGAAGTTCATACTGGAGGTCAGGAAGATCAGAATACAGTTGTTGTCTTGTTCTCTCATTTTTAACGCGGCGGTGATACCGCTCATCTCTTCCAGATAGATATCCATGAAGACGATAGAATACCTGTCCTTTTTAAAGGTGCCGAGAAAGTCTTCCCCGTTGGTGAAGTAATGGATGTCAAACTGCAGTTGGTTTTGCACGGCGAAGTCCCGGCAGATCTGCCCGATCTTATCTAAGCAGATCGGTTCATCATCGACGAAAGCAATCTTCAATTCATCTCACCCCCGGTTTCTAAAAGTTCTGGTTTGATTCTATCATAAATGTAATGTTTTTGCCAGAAAATTGATGTTCCTGCCAAAATGGTTTCTGTAATATGGAATTATGAATATAATAGGGACATATTTTGGGTTTGGAGGAAATGCTATGAGAAAAGGCAAATTCAGCATATTTACTGGTCTATTACTATCGGTCTGCCTGTTGCCCGTCAGTGTGCCGAGTGTATTCGCGGAAGAGACAGAACAGAAAGCGCCGGTTGTCTATGATTCCGGGACGGGTTATATCGCGGAGAAGATCACGCATCCGGACAAGGATGTCATGACGGCCGACGGTATCGTGGACTACACAGGAAACGGTACGTTAGGAGCGAATCTGGAGGATGGTCAGGGGGACCGGGGGCAGAATTATTCCTGGGGGTCCATCGGCTACGGTGATTATATGTATATCGGAACATGTTACGGAGCCTGGACGTCCACGCTGCAGTTTATGAAAATGAGTCTGGGACATAATTTTGATGATGATGTGATGCAGAAGGCGTTGGATACATATTATCATGGACATATGTATACGGCTCAGGAGGACGGTGTGGATTCGCTTGGAATCCTGCTGAAGCTGAATGTCAAGACCGGGGAAGTGAAGATTCTGATGTCCAAGGATCTGACAGGGCAGAACACTATCTTCAGAAATGCCGTGGAATTCAAGGATAAGCTGTATTTCTGCGGAGCGGTCAATACGATCCCCTGTATCTTCCAGGTGGATCCGAAGACAGATGAATGTAGGCAGGTCTATGCGGGGATGACGCTTGAAGAGTATATGGCGGCGTACCAGAAGGGTGTATCCGTAGGAATTCGAGGAATGTGTGTGTATGAGGATAAGCTGATCGTAAGCTGTATCAATACCAAAGGCGCTGTGATCTGTGAGTCCGAGGACCCAACGGATCAGGATTCCTTCAAGGTGATTGCGACAGACGAGGAGCTGTTCCATTATCCTGCATACAATTACTGCGATAGCATATACGGCGGATCGATCTTCGATATGACACAGTATGGGAAGAGTCTCTATGTATCCATCTGTACAGGGAAACCTGAGAATGCGGCAGACGAGAATACCATGCAGTCTTTTGCGCTTGTCCGCGGGGATGTGCATGAGGACGGGAGCTGGAAATGGACCAGTGTGGCCGGAGATCAGGAAAAGGACGGAGCAAGGTATACATTTGGGATCGACCCGGAGCGCACAAGGAGCGGCGCGGCCAATCTGATTGCATTCAACGGATACCTCTATATCGGAGAGTATAACGACGAGGAGATTGCGGTAGAGAGGATGCTGTTCGACAATGATTTTACCTTCATGAACCTGAATTTTGAGCAGTCGATCAATTTCTACAGAATGGATGAAGATGAGAATATGGAGCTGGTTGTTGGGGATGCCGACCAGATGTTTCCGGAAGGGGGATTATCCGGGCTTGGTTCGGGATTCGGCGACCATGAGAATCAGTACATCTGGAAGATGGCGGAGTATGATGGAAAATTATATGTGGGGACTTATGATGCCAGCAGCTTCCTGCTTCCTCTTGATGAGTATATGAATGATGAGAATGTGTCTGAGGAGTGGAAGAAGGAAGTGGACCAATATGTCGAAACGCTGTGCAGTGACTACCAGGGAGTTCCGGACAGCGCGGCTGCCTGCGCCGAATATCTGGACGAGGCGACCTTCGGATTTGACCTGTATGTGACGGAGGACGGGGTCCAATATACGAAGATTACGGACGACGGGTTCGGAGATCCCTATAATCATGGCTGCCGTGCATTTGGGATTACGGATGACGGGCTATACGTGGGGACGGCGAACCCGTTCTACGGAACGCAGGTGTGGAAACTGAGCGAGAAGACGGATACGCAGAGGGAGCCGAAGGAGACGAAGATGTCGAAGGAAGCAGAACAAACGAAAGGTTCCGGGAATGCGGCGGTATGGGTGATCGCGGGAGCGGCTGTGGCAGCGGCTATTCTGGCCGTATGGATAAAGAAGAGGAATCGGTCTTGACAAAATGGATGATCCTGGTATATATTATTTAACAAGTAAAAGGGAGTAACTAGCGTCTTAAGGATTCGAGACGTTTACGATATCGTCAGTACGATGGCGCCTGCCATCCGTGTCGTAATGAAATGGTGAGACTTTTATTGCATAGTTTCATATGCAATAGAGGTCTCTTTTTTGTTTTCAAATATGTAAAATATGGGAAAGCTAATAGAAAGAGACGTCTATGTGCAGAGTATTCATGTAAGCGAGGAACTGTTATGATATGGCGGACAACAGTTTCCGGAGAAAGAGAGGGAATGTATATGCTGACAAGTGAGCAGGCGAGAAAGAACCAGGAGCGGTACGGATACAACGAACTGGCGGAGGGGAAACAGAAAGGTGTTCTGCAGATATTCCTGGAGCAGTTCAAGGATTTTCTTGTGATGATCCTGATCATAGCGGCGGTGGTATCGGGATTCTTAGGAGACGGCGAGAGCGCGGTTGTAATATTCGTGGTGATCACGATAAATGCAATCCTTGGTACGGTGCAGACGGTGAAGGCAGAGCAGTCCTTGAACGGGCTTAAGCAGTTGTCGGCGCCTGTCGCGAAGGTGGTCAGGGACGGCAGCCTGGTGCAGATCCCTTCCAGGGAGGTCACGGTGGGCGATGAAGCAGTGATCGAGGCGGGGGACTGTATTCCGGCGGACGGGAGATTACTTAGCTGTGCGAGCCTTAAGACGGACGAGAGTGCGCTGACGGGCGAGAGCCTTCCCGTGGAGAAATCTCTTGAAGAGGCGCCGAAGGACGCGGCGCTTGGAGATCAGACGAACCGGGTGTTCTCCGGAAGCTTCGTCACGTACGGAAGAGGAACCTATGAGGTGACGGCGGTCGGGATGGAGACGGAGGTCGGCAGGATCGCAAGGCTTCTTAAGACGGCCTCCGAGAAGCGGACGCCGCTGCAGGTGAATCTGGATGAATTCGGTAAGAAATTATCTGTCATCATACTGATTTTCTGCGGTATCCTCTTCGGGATGAATATCCTGCGGGGCGGTTCTGCGGTGGATGCATTTCTATTCGCGGTGGCGCTTGCGGTAGCGGCGATCCCTGAGGCACTAAGTTCTATTGTCACTATCGTACTGTCGTTTGGAACGCAGAAGATGGCGAAGGAGCATGCGATCGTGAGGAAGCTTCAGGCGGTGGAAGGGCTTGGAAGCGTGTCAGTGATCTGTTCGGATAAGACGGGAACGCTGACGCAGAATAAGATGACCGTGGAGGATTATTATGTGGATGGAAGGAGGATTCCGGCGGAGAAGATCGGCCTTGGCAGCCCGAATCAAGAGATGCTTCTTCGGTTCAGCATCCTCTGTAACGATTCTACGAATGAAGAAGGAACGGAGATCGGGGATCCGACAGAGACGGCGCTGATTAATCTGGGGCATCAGCTTGGGGTAAATGTGGCAGAGGTGAGAAGAAGATATCCGAGATTGTCGGAACTGCCCTTCGACAGCGACAGGAAGCGGATGTCTACGGAGCATGCCGGCGGTAAACGGATCATAGTGGTTGTGAAGGGCGCCGTAGATATGCTGTTAGACCGGATCGTTTATATTAGGTGCGGCGGATCTGGAAATGCTATGCAGGAAGGCAGCATGTCGGAAGAGAGCCGTACAGGCACACGGGGAGGGGAGATCGAGAGTCCGGAAGTAAGGAAGATCACGCAGGAAGATAAGGCTGAGATAGAGCGCCGGAATCTGGAATTCTCCCAGGAAGGCCTGAGGGTCCTTGCATTTGCCTATAAGGAATTAGAAAATGAACGGGAATTGACTCTGGAGGATGAGAAGGATCTGACATTCCTGGGACTGATCGCCATGATGGACCCGCCGCGGGAAGAGTCGAAGGAGGCTGTCGGCAGATGTATCCAGGCGGGGATCAAGCCGGTCATGATCACGGGAGACCATAAGATTACGGCTGCGGCGATCGCGAAGCGGATCGGGATCCTTAAGGATGAATCGGAGGCCTGCGAGGGAGCTGTCATCGAGACTCTGTCGGATGAGGAGCTTAAGGAATTCGTGGAAGGGATCTCGGTGTACGCTAGGGTGTCGCCGGAGCATAAGATCCGTATCGTGCGGGCATGGCAGGAGAAGGGAAATATCGTGGCGATGACGGGGGACGGCGTCAATGACGCCCCGGCGCTTAAGCAGGCGGATATCGGCGTCGCTATGGGTATCACGGGAAGCGAAGTGTCTAAGGATGCCGCGGCGATGGTGCTGACGGATGATAATTTCGCGACGATCGTCAAGGCGGTGGAGAATGGCAGGAATATATACCAGAATATCAAGAATGCGATCCAGTTCTTGTTATCCGGCAACTTTGCCGCGATCCTGGTGGTGTTATTCGCTTCTGTCGCGGGGCTTCCGGTGCCCTTTGAGCCGGTGCATCTGCTGTTCATCAATCTTCTGACGGACAGCCTGCCGGCGATCGCGCTGGGACTTGAGCCGCACCGGGCGGAGGTTATGGCGCAGAAGCCAAGGGCGAGGGAGGAATCTATCCTGACGAAGGATTATCTGCTGAGTATCGGGACGGAAGGTCTGTGCATCGGAGTGTTCACGGCGGCCGCATTTCTGATCGGTTACCGAAGCGGCGATGCGGGACTTGCAAGCACGATGGCATTCGGAACGCTGTGTGTCAGCCGCCTGGTGCATGGATTCAACTGCAAATCAGCGGGACCGGTTGTATTTTCTCCGGCAATATGTAATAATGTGTACTTGACAGGCGCATTTCTCGTGGGAGCGGTATTGATCACGGGAGTGCTTCTGATACCGGGACTGCACGGGATATTCAAGGTGGTTGGTCTGGGAGCGGAACAGTTGACGGCGGTATATGTTCTGGCGTTCCTAAACCTGCCGGTAGTACAATTGTTGAAATGGATAAAAAGGCGTAGGCATTCGTATGGAGGTTTTTAATGGAATTAAGTAATGAGACGGTAAGAAAGATCAGGGGCTTAATCGTATTTACGGCGCTGGTTACGGCGTGTCTGTGGAAATATGATGTGGTGGTGGGGGCTTTGGCGTTCGTATTCCACATTATATTTCCCTTCGTCCTTGGAGGAGCGATCGCATTCGTGCTGAATGTGCCGATGAACTTCGTTCAGCGTCATCTGTTCGATGAAGAGAAGATAAAAGGGAAGAAATATATGTGTAAGCTTGCCCGTCCGGTGAGTATGCTGATCGTGGTATTCGGTGTGATTGGAATCGTGGCGGTTGTGATGTTCGTTCTGATCCCGCAGTTAGGGACTACATTTGCCAATCTGGGTATGAGTATCCAGGAGTTCATTCCGGAGGTGCAGGAGTGGGCGGAAGAGATGTTCCATAACAATAAGGAGATCATGGACTGGGTGAATGGCCTTGAGTTCGACTGGAATAAGATCATGGAAGCGGGCCTTGACTTCTTCAAGAACGGAGCGGGAAGCGTGCTGGATTCGACCATCACTGCGGCGAAGAGTATCGTGAGCGCGATCACAACATTCTTCATAGCGTTCGTATTCGCAATCTATATTCTGCTTCAGAAGGAGAAGCTGGGGATGCAGGCGAAGAAGGTGCTGTTCGCATTCGTTCGGAGAGGGCGCGGGGAGGCGGCGCTTGAGGTGCTGTCCCTGACTTATAATACCTTCTCAAGCTTTCTGACCGGGCAGTGTGTGGAGGCGATCATACTGGGAAGTATGTTCGTGGTTTCCATGGCGGTGCTGCGGCTTCCGTATGCGCTGCTTGTGGGGATCGTGATCGCATTTACCGCGCTGATCCCGATATTCGGCGCGTTCGTAGGCTGTGGGGTGGGCGTGTTCCTGATCTTCATCGAGGATCCGGTGAAGGCGCTGATCTTCGTGGCGCTGTTCCTTGTACTGCAGCAGGTGGAGGGGAATCTGATCTATCCTCATGTTGTGGGCGGTTCGGTGGGCTTGCCTTCTATCTGGGTGCTGGCGGCGGTCAGCGTGGGCGGCAGCCTGATGGGCGTGGTCGGGATGCTGATCTTCATCCCGGTGGTGTCGGTGATCTATGCGCTGTTCCGGGAGGTTGTGTACTTGAAATTAAAGCAGAAAGAGATAACGCCGGAAGAGGTGGAGAAGATATAGAGGGCGGCGGGATAAGAAGAAGGAGCCAAGTGGGCATGCTTGCATGCACATTTGGCGGCCTATATTTTGATAAGCTTTTTTTAGAATTTTAACATATTGTACACTTCATTCCACTCTGACTCATCTACCCATTCGTCTTTCTTTGATATTACGGGGCGTCCTTGTTTATCGTATTTAGTATTAGCAGTTGCAAAGGAATATGCGTGTTCTTTATTTTTCTTTAAATATTGCGCTAGTGTTGACATATCGTATTCCTCCCATTTGTGTTTGAATCTCGACGGACATTCGAGGTTACCCAACTGAACTGAATATTTCGGTATACCTAAATCGCAGGGACGTGGAAGAACGAAAAAAGCCAGTCTGCAAGGTTGAATTTAAGACGGATGATTTTAATTGACTGCTTTCTGATTTTGTAATTCATTAAATAACGCATTTCAGATTGGTTATCCTCTGATAGTTTTTTATAAACAGACAGAAAACCGAAATCTGCTTTTGACAACTGCATAATGTTCTCAATAGGAATATGTTTTGATTGGAGATGTCGAACAAGGCTAGACCCTAAGTCATAAACGGTCGTATCTTCTTTGGATTCATTTACCGCCGAATGTGTACCTGTTACCAGTTCATCCAATGAAACACCGTAAAATTCCGCAATTAACAGAAGCGTATCAACATCCGGCACACGCCTCCCATTCTCAAAATAGCTGTAGTTTGTACGGCTAATATTAAGTTTGGCGCACAATTCTTTTTGTGTCAGGTTGCGTTCCTGGCGTAAAATTTGAGTGTATTTGAATTAGGGCAACAGAAAATTAACTTTAATTTCTTCGATTTGCATTTACCCGATGACGATCTGGGAAAGGGGAAAAAGAAACCCGAGATCCAGCAGCTTTATGAAGAGATAGGGAGTTGCGGCAAGCGCTTGATTTATTTTTTAAAATCAATATTGACAAATTGAAAGAGTAATGATATTTTTAGAAAAAATAAAATCAATTTACAATATTTTATATACGTCTCTTTTTTGGTTGGAGATATAGAAATCGATTAGGAGGAAATAATGAAAAAAAATAAAATGGAAATTGTTATATCAATATTGTTTATTATCTATCTTATACTTTTGATTTGGATTATTTTATTTAAAGCTTCATTTTCAATTGATGAATTGGAAAATGTAAGAAGTATCAATTTAATTCCGTTTAGAAATGGGGTGGGAAATGCAATTCAGAAAAAGGAGATTATGTTAAATGTTGAAATATTTGTTCCATTTGGGATTTATTTATGTATGCTAAACTATGAACTGCGTTTCAAGGTTAGAGTTATTTTTGGAGTTAGCTTTTTACTTGAACTTTTTCAATATATTTTGGGGATAGGTAGGACTGATATAACAGATTTGATCACGAATACTTGTGGGGGAATATTAGGAATTGGAAGTTATTATATTGCAGTGAAGATATTCCGACGTAGAGAAAGAGTGAATTTTATTATTAGTATTATTGCAACTTTGTTTACAATTATCATGATTGTATTCATAGGTGTTTTGGCTAGTACATATTTGCATTAATCTTGACAGAATTATTATTTTTATGATACAGAAACAGGAAAAGCAGCAAGATTAAAGATGAAATAGAAAACTACTTTTGGGCTTTTTCACTAGCTCTACTAAATAGGTGCATCCACCTTATTTCCACTTTTGTATTGGTATATAGAAAAAGAGATACCGAAGTACCTCTTAATCGTCAGGCTATGCAACCTTTGTATAATTGATTACTGAAATCTCCTGCATGAGTTGCTTGGCTGTATTTACTAATTTCTCTAACATCTTTCCTCATGTTTACGAAACACTCATATTTCTTTGTGTGTTACGGTTTTTTGCCGCTTCTTCTATTTGTCTGATTTGTTCCGCTGTTGGTTTTTGGTCTCTATCCAAAATAACTGTCCGTATCATAGTAAGTGTTCCTCGCTTTTGTCTTGCTTTGCTCCTTCCAGATATTTTGTGGCTAAAGTTAGAAGTTGTTCTGCTGTTTGTATCTGTTGTGCTGTGATTTCTTTCGAAGCTATATAAAATGTATCATAATCGCTTGCATGGCGGATTTCTTCTGCTGTTATAATCTTTCTGCCAAGTTCTTTAGGGAAAATTTCTGTGTGGATATAATTCTTATTAAAATAACCGATTGTATCTTTGTGTCGTTTAAAGGAAATTCCTTCTTTTGCAAGAACGGCACAAATCGAATGAAAGATACTATAATAGGCTCTGTTATTTGCGGCGCGGAGTTGTTCAGATTCATAGGTCAGCTTTGCGGTATCTAAATCTTCTTTTGCAGTCTGTAAACGATATCTTGCTATATCCATTTGAGTGCCGATATCAATTGAATCAGGCTGTTTCATATAGCGTTACCCCCTCTTTCTGAACATTCTTGTAAAATGGATAGGCAGAAACCCAATATTGGAAATGTTCTATGTTCTTTACTATTGGCATAATCCAGATATCATGTTCTACATTGTATTGAAATCCAAGTTCCGACAGGGAATCCAAATAAGAATCTAATTTCTCATCTGGTAAATCTACCAAAATCATAATATCTATATCAGAATCTTTTGTATAATCTCCACGTGCATAAGAACCATAGAGAATCACACTTTTTAAATGTGAACCATATATCTTCCGCACTTCCGTCAAATATTGAAGTAATAGTGATTGGACTTTTTGTGACATGAGTTTCCTCCTAAAATATAATTATTATATTCTATGATTGATATAGCTTGTCTATTTGCTCTAACACTTCATCCGTTATCGGTACACCATGTTTTTGATAATTTTCTTCAAGCCATTGCTCGTTTAACCTTTTCTTCCTGTTAAGCCATGCTTCATCATTTTATGTACCATTTTCCTTTTCCTCCGTAAAAGTATAGAATAATCATATCACATATCACTGAATAAAGCACGTATTATTCTGACTAGTACAGCGCTGTACTAGGATATGAAGAAATAGTTCACACCTTTTTCACACCCATACATCTAGGAATCCCCTGTTGTAAAGCAAAAAAGAGGACAGACAACAACCTGTCCATCCTCTTAATAACCCTTATATTATGCAATCTTCCTCTTAGCCGAAGTATCTCTTAAGAAGTCCTTCAAATGCCTTGCCGTGTCTAGCCTCATCCCTTGCCATCTCGTGTACAGTATCGTGGATCGCATCCAGGTTCGCAGCCTTCGCTCTCTTAGCAAGATCAAACTTACCAGCCGTAGCGCCGTTCTCAGCGTCAACTCTCATCTCAAGGTTCTTCTTGGTGCTGTCTGTTACAACTTCGCCAAGCAGTTCAGCGAACTTAGCAGCGTGCTCTGCCTCTTCGTAAGCAGCCTTCTCCCAATAGAGACCGATCTCTGGATATCCTTCTCTGTGAGCAACTCTTGCCATTGCAAGATACATACCAACCTCTGAGCACTCGCCCTCGAAGTTCGCGCGAAGATCAGCAACGATATCCTCGCTGACACCCTTCGCTACGCCTACAACGTGCTCGGCAGCCCATGTTCTCTCACCGGCCTGCTCCTTGAACTTGTCCGCGCCAACGCCGCATACCGGACATTTCTCCGGTGCTGCATCTCCCTCGTGAACATAGCCGCATACTGTACATACAAATTTTTTCATAGCAAATCTCTCCTTTTCTTATTTAAAATATATTTAATATCAGTAATAGTTACTGATATTAAGTTAACATAATTAAAACAAATTGTCAATGATTATTTTATCTTATTTTGGATTTTTTATCCAGACAATTTTTACAGGTTCCGTAGAATAGAATGGTATGTGAGTCAACGGTCCCTTCAAAATGCTGTCCGGCAAGACTGTTGATGGACCGGATATGCTGTTCACCCAGTTCCAGGTCGAACACGCGGCCGCATTCCCTGCATATCACATGGTAGTGGAGATCGGTCCTGCCGTCAAAACGGTCGCCGCCGTCGGGAGTAGAGATCTTGATGGCTTCCCCTGTATCCGCAAGCAGGTTCAGGTTACGGTACACTGTGCCAAGACTGATATTCGGATATGCTTCTCTAATATGAAGATACACCGTATCAGCAGTGGGATGCTCTGTGGTATGACATAGATACTCTTTGATCGCAGCGCGCTGCCGGCTGTATTTTAAATTAGCCATCTGTAAACTCCTCCTAAATAATAATAGTTACTAAAATCATTATAGAATTTCATCTGCCATCTGTCAACGAATAATTTTAAAATGTAACAATTTGTAATAAATATATTTAAGATATGTGTATTATTTTTAAATATAATCATATAATATGACGAAAATATTAGGCATAAACGGGGTTGACACTGGGAAAAACGATGATATAATAATAGCGTAACATATGTAACAATTCTGTAATATTTACAAAAGATAAGAAAACATAAAGGAGGGAGTTTATGGATTCTATTCTTAAAAAAGGATTGTTCCTAGTTACTACAGCAGGAGCTATAACAGCATTTCCGGCTACGGCATATGCTGCAGATACAGACACCGAAAATGTAATGCCGCAGACGGGGATCGAGGAGGTGCTGAATAACTGCTACGTCGCAGACAGTGAGATTGAGGTAGAAGATTATCTGGTGCCGACACAGAAGGGTGAGTATTTAGATATGGCGTTTGCCGATGTCCAGTCGTTTCTCTATATCAGGAGTGAGCCGACGACGGACAGTGAGTGGGTGGGTAAGTTATATCCCGATTATGCCGCGAAGATTCTTGGACCGGTGGGAGAGTGGACGAAGGTCGAGTCCGGAGAAGTGACTGGCTATGTGTATTCCGAATACATTATAATAGGAAACAGCGCAGAGCAGAAAGCACAGGAAATGATCCAGGATTCAGAAGGGCAGAGCCCGGAAGAGGCATTTACCTATGCCGAGTCCAAGGAAGAAGAGGAGGCAAGGATTGCCGCGGAGGCGGCGGAGGCAGCGGCGCGCGCCCAGGAAGAAGCGGCGGCGAAGGCAGGAACGGGACAGGCGATCGTGGATTATGCCTGTCAGTTTATCGGCAACCCCTATGTGTGGGGTGGGACAAGCCTGACGAACGGAGCGGACTGCTCGGGCTTTGTTCAGTCGGTATTTGCGCATTTCGGCATCAGCCTTCCGCGTACTACATGGGATATGGAGCATGTGGGAACTCCTGTCAGTTATGATCAGGCGATCCCGGGCGACATTATTCTCTACAACGGACATGTAGGAATCTATATGGGGAATGGGCAGATCGTCAATGCGATCAACAGTTCAAGAGGAATCGGGATCTTACCGGCCACCTACACGAGTATCGTTACTGTCAGAAGATTGGTGTAATGTACAAATTGTTCAAAATTGTAAAAATTTGTAAAAAAATGGAAAATATAATTTTCCAAGTTTTCCACAATAAAATAGCCAAAAAAGGTGGAAAAATAAGTGTTTTCAAGATTTTATCCACATTTTCCACATTAAAAGCGGCGAATTTGGTGGATTACTCGGGATAAAGAAAAGAACGAACGTTTTGTGTAGATATCATAAAAATGGATTTTTGTCGAAAAAAAACGAAAAACAGGTTGACATTTGAGAAGTCAAATATTAGGAAGAAATTCATGGAAAATGTTTACACAATGATAAAAAGCGATTATAATGGAAACACTGAAGAGAAAAGGAGGCGTTATGATGGCATATGTTTCTAAAGACATGACGTTTGGTCAGTTGTTGGAAGAATACTATGAGAAATGTCCGAAGATCGTGGATGTCCTGGTTGAAGCCGGGATGGGATGTATCGGATGTCCTCATTCCCAGATGGAGTCTATAGAGGACGGCGCAATGGGACATGGCATAGACCCGGATCTGCTGCTCGAGAAGCTGAATGCGACGATCGGTGCAACATTGAATGCTTAAAGTAAGATAAAAAGCGGGGCAGTCAGGAGATTCATAATACTCCTGACTGCCCCGTCTTTATCCCTTCCGGGCGTCCCTTATCGTACATAATTATACTTGAGCAAGCTTCTGAACCGCATCCGTAGACAGGATCATCTCGCAATGTTCTTCGAGAAATGCCAGTATCGCGCCTGAAGAGGTCTCCAGGGAACCGTACTCTGACAGCATGTTGCAGATACGGTTAAAGTCATTGATCGTGTGCTCCGACTGAGTCATCGCCAGGATATACACGTCTTCCTCGCGGTCTTTATACAAGGTGTTGGAACCGGAATAAATAGTGCTCAGCAGTCTTGCCGCCTTTAATACGCTGTTCATCGTTGGGAATGAGAACAGGCGCAGAACATTCTTGGGCTGCTCTGCGGGGGTATCTTCTTTTCCGTCCGATGCAATGGAATTACTGAACTTTTCCTTCACTTTGTCGAGTAATTCAAGTAATGTATCGGCGCCTTCCAGCTTGCTTGGGGGTTCCTTCTTCGGAGAATCCCAGTCCCCGCCGGGTGACGGCGCAAATTTTGAAAAGCGTGTATCGAGTTCTTCGGGATCCTCGACCTTGGTAATTATCAGCACAATTGAATCCGAAGAAGCCGGAATTGCTTCGATCATCAAAGGCAGGTCTTCTGCCTCGAATCCGAATTCAAAGGCTGCTTGTTGCATCATGTCTCGGAAAAGTGACTTAGCTTTCTCGGTTCCGTAGGCCAGTTCGCTTAGCTGAAGATGTCGGGCAGCTAGATCGGCACGAGTCAGGGTGCAGCGAATCTGATTGTCGTTCAATTTTTCAATCTTCATAATCATCACTTCCTTCCTACTGTAGTATAGCATAGAAAACCTTGAATGTTCAATAAAATAAGTCATAAAATAAGTATTAATTTAAAAAAATGCTTGCGCAGATATATTTTATCGGCTATAATAACAATAACTAGAAGATAGTTTTCCCGGGTAACTACGTTCTTAGAACAAAGGAGGGAGAATTTCTTACATTTATTTTATAACATTTCTTAGATATGAATCTATAAACCTATCAGCAACGAATCAGAGAAAGATCAGAAAGAAGCCGTTTCAGGCAGATTTTCACATGAACTGTTAATGGAGTATTAGAGTGTCAGGACTATCTTCTATATGAA
This sequence comes from uncultured Dorea sp., assembly GCA_947652615.1. GTDB lineage: Bacteria > Bacillota > Clostridia > Lachnospirales > Lachnospiraceae > Sporofaciens. The sequence continues at coordinate 32,502 of CANTDX010000007.1, forward strand.
TTTATTATTGTAGCTGCGGCGTATAAGGAATATTGTGTCACGGCATCTCCTTTTTTAAATGATATGCAATCGCAGCCGTAGTTATCCTCTGACATGGAGCAGGAGGTCAGATGTGGAGGATGCAACCCGTTTACAAAAGATGTTTAATGAATTGACAGGGTACGAGAAGAAACAGATAGACCTTAAGATAAATGGGATACCGGCAAGTCCCATGCAGATCGTCAGGGCGCACGGCGTGCATGAGGAAGCGGTGTATATGAGAGACTATGTATTGAATGAGAAAGGCGATATTAAAGCATTGTGGTTCAACAGCATTAATAGTAACTGATAACCAGATATTGGAAATACCCCGTATTCTATGTAAAAAACCAGAAAATGTCGAAATAAGTAATGACGAGTGTCGCGGGTTTTGTTATAATAGGGTCGAGTAGGAGGTGCAGCATGGAACAAAAAGACAGAAGGAGCCGCACAACTTCAGACCGCAAATGGAACACAGAGGCGACAAGCGCAGGGAGCATTGGGGAGACCGGGAGGAAACCGGGTCCGACTTTGCAGATGCGTCGGATAAGAGATACAGAATCCAGCAGAACGCCGATATCAGGCAGTCCGAGGATGGAAGGAACAGAAGGCAGGAGACGTCAGGCGTCCGGGAAGCCAAGACAGGAAGAGGCCGAAGGCAGGAGACGTCAGGTACCGGGAAGTTCCGGTTTAGAAGGGAGCAGAAGCCAGGCAGCAGCGGCCAGGAGACGGCAGGAAAGGCCGGGAGCCCAGGATCAGCAGAAGGAAGCCGGCAGAAGGAAGCAGCCAGGCCAGGGCGCAAGAAACCCCGGCCCGCAGAGAAGCGGTATGAACCGGCCGCCGGCGAGGAAGCAGCAGTCCAGGCGGAAGAGAAAGAGGAATCTTATCATCAAGGCAGCGCTGATCGTGATACTGGTGATCGCAGCAGTTGTAGGTGCATTCTTATGGAAGAGATACAGTCCTTCTAAGAAAGAATATGATTTGAAGAAATATTATGGGATTGAGAATGAAGGACAGCTTGCGGTCATTGTAGATAATCAGGTTGCGGAACCGCACGGGATGATAGCGGACGGCAAGGCGTATGTTCAATACGAGATCGTAAGAGATTATATTAACGATCGGTTTTACTGGGATCCGAATGAGAATGTTCTCCTGTATACACTCCCGAAGGATATGGTTACCGTAGAGGTTGGAAGTAAGGATTATTCTGTGTCCAAAGAGAAGAAGAGCGAAGACTACGTCATTCTGAAAACAGAAGGAAGCACAGCATATATCGCGCTGGATTTTATCCAGCAGTATACGAATATTGAATATGAACTGTACAATGAACCGAATCGCGTGATGATCGTCAGCGATTGGGGCGAGACGACCGTAGCTGCGGTGAAGAAGAATACACAGGTGCGCTATCAGGGCGGAGTGAAGAGCCCGATCCTGTCCCAGGTGAAGAAGAAGGACGAGGTTACGGTGATAGAGAGCGAGGAGAACTGGAAGAAGGTCCGTACGAAAGATGGATTTATCGGATATATCAAGAACAGCGCGCTCAGGAAAGAAGAGAAGAAGGTAGTCTCCAGAGCCTTTGACGAACAGGAATTTACCAGCATCCAGAAGGAATACACGATTAACATGGCATGGCACAACGTGACCAACACAGACGCGAATAACAGCGTGCTGCAGAGGATTGCAGAGAGTAAGGGTCTTACGACAATTGCGCCGACATGGTTCCATGTGAAGGATACGGATGGTAATATGGATTCCATCGCGTCCTCGGATTATGTCAATTATGCACATCAGTCTAACATTGAGGTGTGGGCGGCGATCCGGGATTTCGACGGAGGAATCAATTCCTATGAAGAGTCCTATGAGCTGCTGCGGTTTACATCCAAGAGGGAGAATCTGATCAATCAGTTGATCTCAGAGGCTCTGCGTGTGGGTGTAGACGGGATCAATGTGGATTTCGAGAAGATATCCGAGGAATGCGGAGAGCATTATATACAGTTTATCCGTGAATTGTCGGTAAGGTGCCGGCAGAACGGGATCGTATTGTCCATCGATAATTATGTCCCGAAGGGCTACAATATGCAGTATAACCGTAAGGAGCAGGGGATTGTGGCTGATTATGTCGTCATTATGGGTTATGATGAGCATTATGCCGGTTCGCCTGTGGCAGGTCCGGTATCTTCGTATAATTTCGTTAAGGAAGGAATCGAGGAGACCTTGAAAGAAGTGCCTGCGGACAAAGTGATCAGCGGCATACCGTTCTTCACCAGGTTATGGGAGGAAGTGCCTAAGACAGAAGAGGAACTGGCCAATCAGGCAGGTACAGAAGAAGCACAGTACACCACGAAGGTTACCAGCCAGGCATTCGATATGAATACTGCCAAGGCGAAGCTTGCGGAAGCAGGCATTGAGACGACCTGGGATGAGAATGCACAGCAGAATTACGCGACCTGGGTTGTGGAGAGCGCGACCTTTGAGATGTGGTTAGAGGATGAGCAGTCCATTGAGCCGAAACTCAAGCTCATGAAGGATAACAAGCTTGCCGGCACGGCGGCGTGGGCATTGGGCTATGAGAACGGAGAGATATGGAATCTGATCCAGAAATATGTGAACTAATATTAGAAAGATTCATCACATATAAATACCTTCTGCAGTCATATATTGGATATATAGACTGTCAGGAGGTATTTTCTTGCGTAAAAAAGTTGAATTGATCCTTTTGATCCTGCTGCTTGCCGGGTTGGTGGCTGTCAGCAGGAATCTGGGGGAATATGTGTCAAGCGGTAAGGTGAAGCTGTCTAAGAAGACGGTAGTCATAGATCCCGGACACGGCGGCGCCGATCCTGGTAAGATCGGGGTAAATGACGCGAAAGAAAAAGATATCAATCTGCAGGTTGCCAAGAGAGTTAAGAAGCTGTTGGAGGATAAGGGTGTAAAGGTGATCATGACAAGAGAAAAGGACCAGATGCTTTCAGAGGGAGGCACGGGAAGCAAGAAGGTGCAGGATATGAAGGAGAGGGTGAAGCTGATCAACGATACGGCGCCGGATCTTGCGGTCAGCATCCATCAGAACAGCTACAGCGGAGGGGAAGTACACGGAGCACAGGTATTCTACTATACGCATTCGACGGAAGGGGAGAAGCTTGCAGAGATCATGCAGAAGGCGCTGCTGTCCGTAGACAAAGATAACCATCGGAAGGCGAAGGCAGACAGTACCTATTATCTCCTGCGGCGGACGGAAGTTCCGACGATTATTGTGGAATGCGGGTTCTTGAGTAATTATGAAGAGGCGGAGAAGCTGGTTGACGAGAAATATCAAAAACAGCTCGCAAAAGCGATCGTGAAGGGAATCGAATCTTGTCTGGCTGATTAGAGTGTAGTATAATGAAATCTATGAAGACGATAGTAGAACAGATTGATTTCAGACAAATGAACATGGACATAATCACAAGAGCCGGAGAGATCCTGAGATCCGGCGGTCTGGTGGCATTCCCGACTGAGACGGTCTATGGACTTGGCGCGGATGCGCTGAATGAACAGGCGGCGAAGAAGATCTATGCCGCCAAGGGAAGGCCGTCGGACAATCCGCTGATCGTGCATATTGCAGATATGGAAGCGATCGTGCAGATTGCAGAAGCCGTTCCCGAGAAGGCGAGGGCCGTTGCGGAGGCATTCTGGCCGGGGCCGCTCACCATGATATTCCAGAAGACCGGGGAAGTACCGATGGGAACGACAGGGGGGCTTAACACTGTGGCGGTCCGTATGCCCGATCATAATGCGGCAAGGGCGCTGATCCGTGCGGGCGGCGGCTATATCGCCGCGCCCAGTGCGAATACTTCCGGCCGTCCGAGTCCGACGACGGCACAGCATGTGGAGGAGGATCTGAATGGAAAGATAGATATGATCTTAGACGGAGGAGCTGTTGAGATCGGCGTGGAGTCGACGATCCTGGATATGACGGCAAAGCCGCCCATGATCTTAAGACCGGGGGCGGTTACCAGGGAGATGTTGGAGGAACTGATCGGGGAAGTGGCGGTGGACAAGTCCGTAATAGATGGCGACAGCCATGCGGCGCCCAAAGCGCCGGGGATGAAGTACCGCCACTATGCACCAAAGGCAGAGCTGACGGTGGTGGAGGGAAGCATTTCCCGGGCAGTGGATGAGATCATCCGCCTGACCGGGGAGAAGATCGCCGAAGGCTTCAAGGTAGGCATTATTGCGACCGAAGAGACGGTTTTAAGATACAGCATGGGAGAGGTGAAATGCATCGGAGCCAGGGGGGATGAAGAAGCCATCGCCAGCCATCTGTATGGAATACTGCGGGAATTCGACAGCATCGGGACCGACTATATATACAGTGAAGCTTTCGGAAGAGAAGGAATCGGAAGCGCAGTCATGAACCGTCTGCTGAAGGCAGCAGGGCAGCGCATAATAGACGCCGGCGGCAAATAATCGAAAAGGAGAGAAGAGATGTCTAAGATACAAGTTATGGATCATCCGCTGATCCGACATAAGATAACCTATATCCGTCAGGAGGAGGTGGGCTCAAAGGAATTCCGTGAGATCGTAAGTGAGATTGCGGCGCTGATGTGTTATGAGGCTTCCAGGGACCTGAAGCTTGAGAAGGTGAAGATCAAGACTCCGATCTGTGAGACGTATGGGGAAGAACTGAGCGGCAAGAAGCTTGCGGTTGTGCCGATCTTAAGGGCAGGGCTTGGGATGGTAGACGGAATCCTTAAGATGATTCCGGCGGCGAAGGTGGGCCATATCGGACTGTACCGTGACCCTGAGACATATGAGCCTGTAGAATATTACTGCAAATTACCGGCGGACTGTAATGAGCGGGAAGTGTTCGTGGTGGACCCGATGCTGGCGACCGGCGGGTCCAGTGCAGCGGCGATCCAGATGTTGAAGGACAAGGGTGTGAAGTATATCCGGTTCCTGTGCATCATTGCCGCGCCGGAGGGCGTAGAGAGGATGAAAGCAGAGCATCCGGATGTAGATCTGTATATCGGGGCGCTGGACGGCCATCTCAACGAGCACAAGTATATAGTCCCGGGGCTTGGGGATGCCGGCGACCGCATTTTCGGGACGAAATAATCCTCAGATGATCTTGGCCTGCCTCAGCAGGAACCGGTAGCGCAGCAGGGCGGCGTTGCCCATGTAGATATAAGAGTCGATCAGGTCAGGATCAGAAGCATTCTGGAAATTATTATAGGCATCTTCAATCTGACGGCGTGCGGCGGCGATCTCTTCTAACAGAGTGTTGGCCGCCGGGTCGTAGGACAGACGTTTGTAGATGTCTTCTTCTGTTGCATTTCTTCGTTCAAATAATCTCATAATCCACCTCCGTACAGTTGAATCGTTTCCAGATATAACTAGTATAGGCAGAATTTGTGAATAAAATACCCGGTACAAGGATATATATGGTATTAGGAAATATGATCAGAACCGGAGGGAAATATGTCAGAGCAAAGATCGAATCTGCTGAGCAACTTTATTGTACGGGCAATTATCGGGTCCGCCATGATATTTTTCATCAATGAATTCCTGAGCGCACAGGGGATTGCCGTGCAGGTGGGATTGAATCCGTGGACGGTTTTGACATCGGGAATCCTTGGAACTCCTGGGGTTGCGCTTCTCTATGGGATATCTTTCTATGGAATTTTGTAGGTGTTGCACAAAGTTTGGGTTTTTCTAAAAATGGGGTGGACAAATCATGGGAGAGAGGTTTATAATCATCCTACAAGTTACAAATCAAGTGACTTGTATCTGATAGTTTCAAGATAGTCGATAGATTCATAACATTCAAAAGATTTTTAAAATTCCTCAGATAAGATAATCTAAAAGATTTCAGTAAGTTCAGGTTAATCGTGTTTTCAAAGTGTTCGATGCCGTATCGGCAGCAATTCACGTAGTAAAAGAATGGAAGTGTAATGTATTGTAACGATGCAGTTTTTCTGAACTGTAACGGTGTATTGATAGGAGGGATATTATGTGAGCAGCAGAAGTCTGGTAATCTGTGACCAGGAGGAAGGATATGCTGCAGCCTTTGCCGTATTTCTTACGAAGAAAAAGGAACTTGCCTTTCAGGTGCAGGTGTGTGACAGTTTGGCCCAGGTGACCGCGGTTCTTGAAGAGCACCCGATCGACATTCTTCTGGTCGGCGGGAATTACCCGGTCAGGGAACGGGGGAAACTGGAAGCGGGAAGTGTATTTGTTCTTGCAGAGTCCGGGAAGGTTAAGACGAACCCCAGGGAGGTGGCGGTCTATAAGTACCAGTCAGGCGAAGCGATCCTGGCAGAGATCATCTGCGGATGCAGCAAGGAAAATAAAACAGAAGATCTGTACCTCCGTTCGGTAAAAACCAGTCAGGTCAGGGTGATCGGTATCTTTTCGCCGGTCCACAGAAGCGGGAAGACAAGCTATGGACTTAAGCTGGGGCAGGAGATGGCAGCATCGGCGAATGTGCTGTACCTCAATATGGAACTGTACGGAGGGATCGGCGGATATTTCCCGGAGGAAGGACATACCCTGGCGGATGCGCTGTATTATTCGAGACAGGAAAGCAGGAATCTGGGATTGATCCTTCCAACGCTTGTGAAGCATATGGGAACGTTGGACTATCTGCTTCCGGTGCGCGTGTCCGAGGATATTAAGGCGGTTCCGCTGGAGGAATGGACAAGTATGATCGTTCAGATCGCGGAACAGAGTATCTATGATGTGTTGATCCTGGATATAGACGAGGGGCTTAAGGATGTATACGGCCTGCTTCGTCTGTGTACAGAGATCTGTGTTCCATCAGCCAGAGATCCGGCGGCGGAGGCGAAGCTTCTGCAGATGGAAGGAGAGATGCATTTGCTTGGGTTCGATGATGTAAGGAAGAAAATGAAGAAGAAGGAGCTGATCACGTGATAGGTTCAGAACAGCTCCATGCCAGGATACTGGAGAGACTGGATATGACAAGAGAGATTGAAGACGAGGAGCTGACGCAGTTGATCTATCATGTTCTTAAGGAGGCGTCGGAGGAGGAATATCTGTCTCTTGATGAGAAGACCATACTGGGCCGGGAGCTGTTCAATGCGTTCCGGAAGCTGGATCTTCTTCAGGAATTCCTGGAGGATGAGACGATCACAGAGATTATGATCAATGGAACGCAGAATATATTCTATGAAAGAAACGGCAGGATCCTGCAGTCGGGTAAGCGGTTCCTGTCCAAGGACAAGCTGGAAGATGTGGTCCAACAGATCGCAGCGGGGTCAAACCGTCTGGTAAATGAGGCTTCGCCGATCGTTGATGCCAGACTTCCGGACGGTTCCAGAGTCAATGTGGTCTTGGACCCAATCGCATTGGACGGGCCGATCGTTACGATCCGTAAATTCTCCAAAGAGGCAATTACCATGGAACAGTTGATTTCCTGGAATTCTGTCAGTGAGGAGGTATCAGGATTTCTCGCCGGTCTGGTGGCGGCAGGTTACAACATTTTCATAAGCGGCGGGACAGGCTCGGGAAAGACCACCTTCTTAAATGCGCTGTCGCAGTATATTCCAAAGACAGAGAGGATCATCACTATAGAGGACAATGCCGAGCTTAAGATTCAGGATGTACCGAATCTGGTAAGGCTGGAGGCAAGAAATGCGAATGTGGAAGGAACGGGCGCGGTTACGATCCGTGATCTGATCCGGTCGGCGCTTCGGATGCGGCCGGATCGGATCGTGGTAGGAGAAGTGCGCGGCGAGGAGGCGATAGACATGCTGCAAGCCCTGAACACGGGCCATGACGGTTCCTTAAGCACCGGTCATGCCAACAGTCCGCGTGATATGCTGAGCAGGCTGGAGACGATGGTCTTGATGGGAATGGAATTGCCGCTTCCGGCTATCCAGAGACAGATTGCCTCTGGTATTGATCTGATCGTTCATCTGGGAAGGTTGAGGGACAGGAGCCGGAAGGTGCTTGAGGCATCGGAGGTATTGGGATATGAGGACGGCGAGATTCGGCTTAAGACGCTGTATAAATTCGTAGAGACAGGAGAGCAGGATGGGAAGATACAGGGAGAATGGAGGAAATATGGCGAGATCACGCACCGGGGGAAACTCTGGGCGGCGGGGTGTGACGCGTGACAGGAAGAATTGTTGGCAGCAGGATGTGACGAAGAAAGAGTATCTGTGGTATGCGGCAAAAGCGGCAGGCCTGACGATGATTACGGCGTGGCTGTATTATCGGTCTTTACTGATGGCGCTTCCGTTGATTCCATTGCTGATCTGGCATCTGCGGATGATGGAAGCGGAGGGGATCAAGAAGAAGGAGATGGAATTTCAGGTGCAGTTCAAGGAAGCGATACAGGCGGTGTCCGCTGCGCTGAATACGGGCTATTCGGTGGAGAATGCCTTCAAGGAAGCGCAGAAGGAGCTGCGGCTGATCTATCCGGAAGGAGTAAGGATCTCTAAGGAGTTGATGATCATAACGCGGCAGCTTCAGATCCATGTGCCTCTGGAGCAGATCCTAGAGGAATTCGGGGAGCGCACACAGACAGAGGATGTCCAGAACTTTGTGACAGTATTTGCGGCAGCCAAGAGAAGCGGCGGCAATATGATCGCGATCATACAGGATACAGTCAGGCAGATCGGAGATAAGATAGATGTGAAGCGGGAGATCGATACGATACTCGCGTCCAAGCGGTATGAGTTCCGGGTAATGTCGGCGGTTCCTTATGCGATCATTGGGTATATGTCTCTAAGCTTCCCGGAATTCATGGACTGCTTATATGGGAATATCCTTGGAATAGGAGTGATGACGGTATGTTTGGCAATCTATATGGGCGCTTATTATCTTGGTGTAAGGATGATAAGGATCGAAGTGTGAAGGCGTTGGCGGTGAGCGTACTGCTGGCGGGCGGAGTATTTCTTCTGGCGGCAGATTACCTGCGCTCAGTGAGGGAGACAGATGGGAGTATTCAGAGAAATACATATGGACAGGGAAGCAGAACGGAAGAGCTGGAGGTATCGATAGCGGGAGGAGAGGTAAGATTCCCGGCAGAGATCCAGGTAGCAGAACAGCAGTATAGTACAGAAGAGATCCAGGAATTATTTCAAAGAGTCATCCGGCACATGGAGAAGCTGATCCTGGGAGAAAACAGAAGCCTTGACAGGGTTGAGAAGGATATGAATCTGCTGTCGGAGGTTCCGGGCGAGCCGGTTATGATCTCCTGGGAGCTTGACCGCTATGATGTGATGAATATCAGGGGTGAGATACAGGAAGATGCACTGAAGGAAGAAGGAACCCTGGTTACTTTAAGCGCCGTTCTTACCTACAGTGAGAATGAGGAAGAACAGGCATTGTACCAGTGTACTGCGAATATTTTCCCCAGGACATTGGAGGAAGGGGAGAAGAGCAGAGAACAGGCGGCAGGAGAGATCCGGAAGAGGGAAGAAGAGAGCCGGGCACAGAGGGAGTTCCAGCTTCCTGACACGCTCCTGGGCAAAGAAGCCGCCTACTATCAGAGGATGGATTGCCGCGGACTGGTGCTGATAGTTATGGCTGTGCTGATTGGAATTCTGCTATATGCGTTAGAGATTCAGAACAAAGGAAAGGCGAGAGAAGAGAGGAAGCGGCAGATGCTACTGGATTATCCGGAGATCGTGAACAAGATGACGCTCTTCCTTGGAGCCGGGATGACTGCCAAACGCGCCTGGAAAAAGGTGGTGGAGGATTACGAACGGCAGAAGGGATCGCGGGGAGAAAGGTATGCATATGAGGAGATGAAGCGTACCTGTTATGAGATGGAGAGCGGTGTCACGGAACCGGAAAGTTATGAGAATTTTGGAAGGCGCTGTGATGTGCAGGTCTATGTAAGATTTGGGGCGCTGCTGTCGCAGAACTTGAGAAAAGGGACGAAGGGGCTGACGCAGATGCTTAAACTGGAAGCGATTCAGGCTTTTGAGGAACGAAAAGCCAAGGCAAGAAGGCTTGGGGAGGAAGCAGGAACGAAGCTTTTACTGCCCATGTTCCTGATGCTTGCGATCGTCCTGGTGATCGTAATCGTGCCGGCATTTCTGTCGGTGCAGATATAAAGGAGGTTATGATATGTGGAGAATGAGATATGTGTTGAAGAAGTTAGAAGAGGAAGACGGAGTCGGCGTGGTAGAGATTATATTGATCCTGGTGGTGCTGATCGGATTGGTTATTATCTTCAAATCCCAGCTTACCAGTCTGGTGCAGAATATTTTCAGCAAGATCGTAAGCGAGAGCGCAGGTATCTGATGGGAGTATGCGGTAAATGCCAAGGCGGTATGTACAAGGGAGAGGTGACCGCATTCCTGAGCCTGATCTTTATCCTGTTGGTCACCTTTATAGGGGGAATCATGGAGAGCGCGTCTATCCAGTTGGCCAAGAATTATCGGAGAGCCGATGCGAACCGGGCGATGGAGAGTGTCTTTGCGGAATATCAGAAGGAGCTTCTGGAGGAGTATGATATATTTGCATTGGACGGCAGCTATGAGACGGGGCAGTATGGAGAGCAGAATATTATAGACAGGCTGACATATTACGGCGCCGGAAGCATGGAGCATAAGTTGGAGCGGATCCAGTTCCTTACGGACCGGGGGTGTCTTGGGTTTTGCGGCCAGATCTCGGCATACATGGGGCACAAGTACGGGCTGGATGTGATGAAGGATATGCTGGGAATGACATCTGTGTGGGGGCAGCAGGAAGAGAAGGCCAAGTCGTATGCCCGGGAAGACCAGGCGTGCCAGGACCGCCTGGACGAGCTGCTAAGTGAACAGGACGGAGAATTGCCTGACGAAGGAAACCCAATCGTACATGCAGGGCAGTTAAAGAGCTCACCGATATTGTCACTGGTAATGCCTAAGGATAGGACGGTATCGGAGAAACGGGTGGACAGTCAGGAATTGCTGTCGGCAAGAGAACGAAATACAGGATACGGGGAATTTGCGGATGTCGGGGAAGAGAACGGGAATCTGTCTTCTCTGATCCTGGGGGAATATCTTCTGGAGCATTTTACCAGGTTTACGGATAATGCTTCGGGCGCCTCCAGTGAAATCCGTTCCCTGGAGGCGGACGGGCTTCGTCCGATTGCGTACGAACTGGAGTATATTCTGGCGGGAAAGGGCAGCGACCGGGAGAATCTGGAGTCGGTTGTAAAGAAGCTGCTGCTTATGCGGTTCGTTCCAAACTATACGTATATCCAGACGGACAGTGAGATGAGAGCAGAGGCAGAGTCCATGGCGCTTACCCTGTGTACGCTGTTAGCAGTACCGGCTATTACGGAAGCCGCCGCGCAGGGGATTCTCTTGGCCTGGGCTTACGGAGAGTCTGTGATGGATATTCGGTCGCTGCTTAGGGGAAGCAAGGTGCCGCTGATCAAAACAAAAGAGAGCTGGCAGCTCCAATTGTCGAAGCTTCTCACTCTTGGAACGGAGGAAGACTGCAGTGAAGGCCGGGATGCGGAAAATGGACTGAACTATTCGGAATATCTTCGGATTCTGTTGTTTCTGACGAAGAAGGACACGGCCGCGCTGCGGGCGCTCGATATCATAGAGCAGAATCTTAGAAAAGTACATGGACAGACGTATTTTCGGGCGGATCTGTGTGTCAGCCGGTTAGAGATGAAGTCGGTCTGCAGCTTAAGAAGAGGAATCCGTTATGATTTTAAGACGTATTATGGTTACCGATGATTGTGTAATGCTGTACTGACAGAGGCAGATACAGATATCCTTCCGGATATCTTAGAAATCCGAAAGAAATAGCAGGTTATTTCTTGAAGATTCCTTAACAGGATCCAAATATAGGACAAAAAATATAAAGAAAGGAGAAGGATTCGTTCGATGAATAAGAAACAGCTCCCCTCAAAATCTATCTATTCTTACATTACCGGGAGGATATCTGCATCTGTCTCTGAAGAAAGAACAAGAAAAGGCAGCATAACGGTGGAGGCGGCAATGGCCGTTCCCATATTCTTTCTGGCGGTGGTGAGTCTTCTGTATTTGATGGAGATGACAGCTATTCGGACGGCGGTGCGCTCAGGGCTTCAATACGCGGGGAAAGAAGCAGCAGAGGAGGCATACATGCTTACGGCTGTATTGCCGGCACGGCTGGAAGATGATGTGGTCCATGCAGTAGGCGCCGAGAGGCTTAACCGGAGTATCGTGGAAGGAGGAAGCGGCGGGATACGGTGCGGAGGCTCCAGGATGTCTTCCCGGACCGGTATCGGAGAACTGGAAGTAACATATCAGATCCGCCTGCCGATTCCCATGTTTGGAGTGCCGCCGGTCACATGCCGGGACAAGATGCGGATAAAGGCGTGGGTCGGATATGAGAAGTCGGGATTCGAGAAGGATGATGAGAAGACAGTATACGTGACAGAGACGGGGCTTGTCTATCATAAGGATTACCACTGTACATATCTGGAATTATCGATCCATATGGTTCAGTCAGAAGAAATCGAGGGACTTCGCAATACCGGAGGCGGAAAATATTACCCCTGTGAGCGCTGCAGGGGGCACGGGAAAAAGGGGGTATATATTACGGATTCCGGAGACCGGTATCACAGTTCTCTGTCTTGCAGCGGATTAAAGAGGACCATTTATGCAGTTCCAATGTCGGAAGTGGTTGGGAAGGGGGCGTGTTCCAGATGTGGACGGTAAGCAGGATGGTCTGCATGGGGATGTTGGCGGGCTTGTCTCTGGCAGATATTTATAAGAGAAGAATACCGACAAAGTATTTAATTATAGGAAGCTTGCTGGCGGTCGGATATCAGATTCTTATCGGAAGAGGAGATATCTTGCTGATTCTGGGCGGGGCAGGGGTTGGGATGTTGTTTCTCCTGATCAGCAGAATTACCGGGGAGAGCCTGGGGTATGGGGACAGCCTGGCGATCCTGATCCTTGGGATCTACCTTGGGCTGTGGGAACTGCTGGCGGTGCTTGCGGGAGCTTTTTTCCTGCTTGCAGTGTTTGCCGCTGCCGGGCTGACAGTGAGGAAAATGTCCAGGAAGCTGAGTATTCCCTTTTTCCCGTTTCTGTCGGCGGGGTATTTGATGAGTGTGTTGTGGTAAGGTATGGAAGAGAGTGAAGAGGGAGGAAAGGATGAAGAGATATGAACTGCGGGGGAGTATCACGGTAGAGATGTCGTTTCTCGTTCCCATGATACTATTCCTGATCATGAGCTGTATACTGGCAGTCTTCTATTATCACGATAAGAACATATTGTCCGGTGCGGCTTATGAGACGGCCGTTGTCGGAAGTGTGAAGGCGCGGGAGAAGGATGGTGTGAAGGAAGGCGAGCTGGAAAGCCTGTTCCATCAACGCACAGGGAATAAGTGCATATTATTTGCCAGGCCCCGTGCTGCAGTCAGAATCAGCAAAGATGAGATCGAAGTGACGGCGGATGCGTCACGGAGATATATGAGGGTGTCGGTCATGAAGAGAGCGTCGGTCACAGAGCCGGAGAAGACCATCAGGAACTTAAGAAGATTGAAGGGAAAGAAGGAGTAGGATTGGAGCGTAAGATCACGATTGAGGAGAAGGTATTCTACAGAGAAGATTATCAGATGCGTATGCTGAAGGCGAATAATCTGGAAGGACTGCTTAAGACTGGCGGCAGAGGAATGAATGAAAGCAGTTATTATGATTATGATGTCAGCGGGAAAATATCAATGAAAGCAATGTATGAGAGAAGCAAAATAAGCGCACAAGACATAAAAATATTTCTCAGAGATATGAGAATGGTGGTGAAGGAGGTAGAAACTTTTCTGTTAAATATTCATTGCATCCTGCTCAGCCCGGAATATATCTTCTATGAGAATGACAGGTATTTCTTCTGCTACTATCCGCTGGCGCAGCAAGACTTGTGGGAAGCGTTTCATGGGCTTACGGAGTATTTTGTCAAGCAGGCGGATTATCAGGACCAGGAAGGTATTGAGATGATATTCCTGCTCCATAAAAGGACGATGGAGGAAAACTACAGTCTGGAAAAGCTTACGGCAGAATGTCTGCAGAAGCCGGCAGAGGCAGATGAAGCGGCAGATGAGGAAGAACTGGAAGCAGGGAGCGGATATGATCTGAACCAAGAACAGGAATGGGAAGGGTCTGTTATGCGGGAGACAGGGAACTTCTGGACTCCGGTGAAGCATCTTCTTGGCAAACGCAGAAAGCCGAAATGGGGAGAATGGGATGGATTGCATATTGAGGAGGAAGAATTATAGGCCGTTTGTTTCGATTTTGTTTCGAGTCGCAACTATTTCTGGACAGAATTTGGTAAAGAAGATACAATTTTATAGGAATCAGATTGTGGATATCTAAGAAGCATGGTAAAATATAACAAATGCCGGTTACTATATCTGTGTAAATATGGTATACTGACAAAAGAAACAAAAAAATATACCAGAAAGCGATTGTATCACACATGAATAATAGAAGAGTAGAGGCACCCTGTACCGTTATACTGGCAGTGACCAATGTGATCGTGTTCTTTTTACTTACCAGTCAGGGAATGACGGAGGATGGAAGGTTCCTGCTAGATCATGGTGCAATGTTTGTTCCGGTGATTCGCGAGAACGGAGAGTATTACCGTTTTTTTACCAGTATGTTTCTTCACTTTGGTTTTGAGCATCTGATGAATAATATGATCACTTTGACTGTGATCGGATGGAATCTGGAGATAGAGATCGGTAAGCTCCGTTTTCTGCTTATCTATATCTTGAGCGGACTGGGAGGCAATCTCCTGTCTGCAGTCTACGATGTCTGGACAGGAGAGTACGCTGTATCAGCCGGTGCATCTGGTGCGATTTTTGGGATCATCGGTGCATTGTTATATGTAGTAATGCGTAACAGAGGACGAATCAGAGATATTTCCGGTAAGGGGATCTTATTTATGATCGTCATCAGCCTATATTATGGGATAACCAGCGGCGGCGTGGACAATATGGCACATATCGGAGGTCTGATAACTGGATTCGTGTTAAGCGTCCTGCTGTACCGGAAGGATGATCATAAAGGAAGAGCCTTCGCCGGGCGTTGATTCGGCATGGATGGAGCCGCCGTGAGCCGAGACGATCCGTTTGGCAATGGCAAGTCCAAGGCCGGTTCCGCCTTTTTTGTGAGTGACAAAGGGATCGAAGATGGATGTCAGTTCTCCGGCATCGATTCCAACACCGTTATCGGTGATCGAGATAGTGACCGCATGGTTCTTATATTCTGCGTCCAGACGGATTGACGGATGATAGGAGTCTCTGGGGGAAGAGACTGCATTCTGTGAATCCGTGCGGGAAGAGACCGCATCCTGTGCGTTGCGCAGGAGATTCAGAAGTGTCTGGCGGATCTTGACGGAATCTATAAGGAGCGCCGGAAGGTTCGGTGCGATCCTGGAAGTAAATTCGATCTCGGTATCCATAAGAGAAGAAGCGAAGGATAACACGAGTGTTCTGAGGAATACGGTTGTGTCAGAACTTGTAAGAGTCAGCTTCTCTCCGTTATTGTAAGAAGAGAGTTCTTCCAGTAATTGGTTCATATATTCGATATCTTGGCGCATGGAGTCCCAGTGACGGATAGAACGGACTTCCGGATGCTGTGCTTCGATCAATTGGAGCGTACTGTATACAAGTGTCAGTGGATTACGGATTTCATGGCTGATGGTACTGACTTCCATCCGATGAGATTCCAGAAGTCTTGTGAGAAGTTCTTTTTTCTCAGGACTTTCTTCCATAATAAGTCGTAGTTTGTCATAGTCTGTCGTTGAGAACATAGTAATTACCGCCCTTTCTGATGTATCAGTTTAGCATCGGCGGTAAAAATAATCAATCAATTTTTTAGGGAGGAAGAGAGATATGAAAGATGAAAAGTGTATATTTTGTAAACTTGCTAATGGGGAGATTCCTACGGCTACATTGTATGAGGATGAAGATTTCCGGGTGATCCTGGATGCCAGCCCGGCAGCGAAGGGGCATGCGCTGATCATCCCCAAGGAACATTATGCGAATCTTTATGAGCTGGATGATGAGCTGGCAGCGAAGGTGCTGGTTCTGGCAAAGAAGATGATCACGAAACTTACGGATGTCCTTGGCTGTGACGGTTATAATATTGTACAGAATAACGGAGAGGCTGCAGGACAGACAGTGTATCATTTTCACCTGCATATGATTCCGAGGTATAAGGACGATGGCGTTGGGATTGGATGGAAGATGGGTGAGTTAGTAGACGAAGATAAAGAGGAATTACTGGCTAAGATGAGATGGTAG
Source organism: uncultured Dorea sp. (assembly GCA_947652615.1). Taxonomy (GTDB): domain Bacteria; phylum Bacillota; class Clostridia; order Lachnospirales; family Lachnospiraceae; genus Sporofaciens. The sequence continues at coordinate 48,769 of CANTDX010000007.1, forward strand.
AATGGATACGGAAACAAAAGATAGGCAAATGGAGATGGAACTAAGAGGGAATACAGATTTCGATAAAATTTATAAAACAAATGCGGAAATCGTATACAAAACGGCTGTAAAGTACTCTGGGAATCACCATGAAGCAGAAGAGATCGCACAGACTGTTTTTCTGAAACTGTATGTGAACAGAGAAAATATCAACCTGGAAGCAGCCAGAGGATGGCTGATTCTGACAACCAAATATATGGCGTTGAATCGGAATAGAGACCTGGAACGGGAATATCTGGTAGATGATTTCATCGGCGGAGAGGAAGCGGACTCTGCTGAGATCGCGGAGAACCCGGAGGATATATTCTTGAGAAAGATGAAGGAGCGGCAGTACATGAAGTTGAAAGAGAAAATATTTGAAGCATTGTATGCGAAGAGTCCAAGATGGTATGATGCCGTTACGATTACATATGTTTTGGAAAAACCACAGAAAGAAGTCGCAGAAAAGATGGGTGTGACTCTGGAAGTTCTGCAAGCCGTATTGTATCGAGCAAGAAGATGGATGCGCGAAAATTATGCGGAAGAGTATGCTCATTTAGATAAAGCATGAAACAGGTGCCGATTATCCCGACACCTGTTTTCTATGCCTTATCGGACGAAGCCCGCCCGCTCCGAATGGGCATTGGGCTATCTTGCGGCTGCTTCGATCAGATCGATGATCGTGTCAATGGAGTTCTGCTGCGGAGAATTCTTCATGGCATCTATGTAGGAGCTGCGGTTTTCATACAAATGTATGATGGAATCCAGAAGTACCTGATTAGTAAGTTCTTCTTCTTCCAGTACGACGCTGTAGCCCTGCCGTTCAAAAGAACGGGCATTGAGGATCTGATCGCCGCGGCTTGCATTGGCAGATAGCGGAATCAGAAGATTTGGCTTGTGCAGTGCGAGTAATTCGCAGATAGCATTGGCTCCGGCTCTGGAGATTACAAGCTCTGTCAGTGCGAACAGGTCTTTCAGTTCTTCCTTGACATATTCAAACTGCGCATAGCCGTCCAGGTCCTTGAGGGATTGATCTACCTTCCCTTTGCCGCAGAGATGGACGACCAGGAAAGACTTCAGAAGCTCGGGAAGGATGCCTCGGACAGCTTCATTGACCGCTACAGAACCCAGACTTCCGCCGACGATCATGATTACAGGTTTGTCGGAAGTAAAATGCAGGAATTCTTTCGCTTTGTATTTGTCGCCGGACAACAATTCCTGCCGAATCGGAGAACCTGTTAATACAGCCTTCCCTTCAGGCAGATGTTTTAGCGTCTCTGGGAAATTACAGCAGACTTTGGTCGCAGAAGGGATGGATAGTTTGTTTGCAAGACCGGGGGTCATATCTGATTCATGAATGATCGTCGGCACATGGCGGCTCTTGCCTGCAAGAACGACAGGGACAGAGACAAATCCGCCTTTGGAGAAGATCACATCAGGATCCAGGAGCTTGATAAGTTTCTTGGCTTCTCCAAGTCCTTTGATTACCCGGAAAGGATCAGTGAAGTTTTGCACACTGAAATAGCGGCGCAGCTTTCCGGAAGAGATACCATGGTAGGGAATACCAAATTGTTCGATCAATTCCTTCTCAATGCCGTGGTAAGAGCCGATATAATGGATATCGTATTGTAATTCTTTAAGGCGTGGAAGCAGAGCCAGATTCGGTGTTACATGGCCAGCGGTGCCGCCGCCAGTTAGGATAATGCGTTTCATAATGACCTCCCAATCTTGATAATGTATGAGAATATATATTTTGACATATGTGTTATAATTATATTATACGTTTACAGGTGATTTGGTCAAGAGAAAGAAGAAGATTTCAGGTTACAGTTCACACGGTTTGTTACTGTTCACACATACGGTGCTCACAGCAACGAATCCGGCCTGTATCAAGCTGCCTTACGGCAAGAGGCCGGATTCCTGTTCCGGTAATGTACTGGTCTGTGACCGTGCAGCGTGGTGCACGGTCCAGGGGTGAACAATAACTCACACGGCGCCATGTGCTACACTATATGGCAGCCGGTTATTAAGGTAACCACATGACTGATTATGAGGAATGAGAATGAAGGAAAATATGGATCGACTGGAACAAGCAATAAGAGAAGAATTTGACAGAGCCGCAAGAGAGGAGGAGGCATCCATCCTGGAAGACGATAGTCTTGGTGTACCAGAAGGGGTGGAAGCAACTCTATTTGCGGGGATTAGCGAGAAGATAGAAGCCATGAGACAAGAAGACTTGTATGCGAATATGTCAGAAGCGGATAAGAAAGCCCTTGAGATTGGGCGCAGGGTTATGGAGGAAGAAGCGAGAGAAGAGGCCAGGAGCAAGACGAGGCGGAAGAAAAGGCGGTTTCGGATGTATATCGGGCTTGCGGCAGCGTTGGTGTTGGCAATGGCTATTGGGGTGAATAGTTTGGGAGGACCGGAGAGGATAATACGGATGTTGACGCAGATAGTTGGGGATAGAGAGGTTGTGCAAGTGGATTCTGATAGAGATAATTTGATTTTGGTTAAAGAGAATGAAGAAGAGGCATATCAAAAAATTAAACAAGAGTTTGGGGTAGATCCTGTAAGAATTGTAGAACGACCGCAAAATATGAGATTTGTAAAAATGCAATTAGATTTAAAAATGCAAATTGCAGAAATAAGTTATAGTTACAATGATGAAGTTATAGTTTATCTAATAAACGCTTCTTTTGCGGGGAGTTCTTTGGGGATCGATGTAGAAGATGAAATTGTAGATAAATATGAAAAGAATATAAATGGTAATTTGATTCGAATTAAAGAGTATGAGATAGAAGAAACACATACAACAAGATATTCATTAAATTTTAAATATAATGGCTTGGAATATTATTTAGTTGGAACGATGACAAAGGAAGAAATAGATATAATTGTAAATAATTTGTTTTTTTCTAAATAATTGCGTCAGTTTTTATCTAATTATGTGTTTATACTTATGAGGGTAAAAATGAGGAAATGGAGGTGAAAGTAAGATGAAAAAGAAAATAGTGTCTGCAGGTTATGCGATTGTATTGACGGTATGCATGCTACTTTTAACCGTTTGTAATACAAAAGCTGCATCAGAAGACCCTATTTTGGATGGCTCTTATTTAACGTATGATGAAGAATCTATAGGGTATACTGCTCCAGTAACCAGAGGAGAAGATTATCTTACAGGTTATTCTAAATGTGTACGATTAGGCCCAGGAAAGATTTATGCAGGAGGCACTACAATTGCGACACATACTGTAGCAAGTGTACAAGTTGCTGTTATGGTAGAACGTGCAAAAAAAGGTGATACAGAATGGACGTTTTACACTAGTTGGCAAAAAGAAAATCTGAATGCCGATCGAGTAGGTTCAAATCGCACTTTAGAGGTGGAGGGGGGTTATTACTATCGAGTTAGGTCTCTTCATGCTGCGAATAGTGATATGAGTAGCTCCTTCACCAATGGTGTTTATGTTGAATAATCCAAAGTCATCTGTCCAGAGTGTTAAAAAATAAGAAAACCAATGTAGTACATTAAAAACTGAATATTGAAAAAAATGCAATCTGAGGACGGGAGTCCGAAAAAAAACAAAAGACTTAGCGGAAAAAACAAAAGAAACCGTTCGGGAAGATTGTGGGAAGTACCGCATCCGGTGCAAAATAGGAAACTATTAATTTGATTTCGACCTTACATTTGAGAAACCGTAGGCCCACGAAACGGGTCAAAGTCGTCGTATGCGGTACTTCACACAGTCTTCCCGGACATAGGAACGTACAGTAAGACAAAAGGGATATGGAGCAATGCTCTGTGTCCCTTTCCGCTTTTTATATGGATGTTTGCGGAATTCTGCTTCTCGAGATTGGTTGAAGTAAGGTGTTGATTCTAGTATAATGAAAGTGACGGTGAGAGTCAATTGAAGGCAGACACAATTACCAAAGATTATATATCGGACAGAGAGATATTCTCTGACGTATTTAACTATTATATATATGGCGGACAGCAGGTGATTGCACCGGAACAGTTAGAAGAACGGGATCCTACAGAGATCGCGCTTCCATACGGAGCGGATGGAGCGGCAGTGCCGGTACAGAAGTTCCGGGATGCGCAGAAGTTGTGTGTGGTGATGACAGATGGGAAACTGGAATATGTGATCTGCGGAGCGGAAGCTCAAGCGAGAATCCACAATGCGATGGCAGTCCGGAATAATCTCTACGATGCACTGGAATATGCCGGACAGGTGAGTGAAGCAGCAAAGTCCCATCACAAAGCGATGCAGAAGGAGAGAGAGCAGAAACAGGAAACAGGTGAAGAGAATACAGAAGAAGAGAATATAAAAGATGGGAAGAAAACGCCGGATTCCCACGAGTTCTTAAGTGGGTTCTGGAATGAAGATAGATTAATCCCGTCGGTAACAGTGACCATATATTTTGGTGCGGACGAGTGGACGGGACCGCGGAGCTTGTTAGAAATGATGGAAGTGGACGACCCGAAGGTAAAGGCGTGTTTGAATGATTATAAGCTGCATGTGATCGCGCCGGCACAGATGTCGGATGAAGAGATCGGGAAATTGCATTCCAGTCTCCGGGAGGTACTGCTATTTATCAAGTATTCGAAGAATAAAGAAGAGTTGGATCGAATCCTGAGAGAAAATGAGGAGCGGTTCAAAGAAGTGGAGAGAAGGGCGGTAGATGTAATCGAAGTAATGACGAATACCCAGCTGAAATATGAAGAAAGAGAGGGGAAAGTAGACATGTGTCAAGCAATCCGAGAAATGAGAATAGATGCAGAAAGAGAAGGAGAGTTAAGAGGCGAACAGAAAGGTGAACTGAAAAAAGCGCAGGAAGCCGCCAGAAACTTTTATAATTTGGGAATAGAAGTAGAGAAAATCGCACAAGGCTTAGGTTATGCCGTCGAAACGGTCAAAGGCTGGGTAGGCTTAAGACCGGAAAGAAATTAGAGAGTTTTCACGCGGAAGGTTGGAAAGGCGGTGAGAGTCAATTGAAGGCAGATACAATTACCAAAGATTATATATCGGACAGAGAGATATTCTCTGACGTATTTAACTATTATATATATGGCGGACAGCAGGTGATTGCACCGGAACAGTTAGAAGAACGGGATCCTACAGAGATCGCGCTTCCATACGGAGCGGATGGAGCGGCAGTGCCGGTACAGAAGTTCCGGGATGCGCAGAAGTTGTGTGTGGTGATGACAGATGGGAAACTGGAATATGTGATCTGCGGAGCGGAAGCTCAAGCGAGAATCCACAATGCGATGGCAGTCCGGAATAATCTCTACGATGCACTGGAATATGCCGGACAGGTGAGTGAAGCAGCAAAGTCCCATCACAAAGCGATGCAGAAGGAGAGAGAGCAGAAACAGGAAACAGGTGAAGAGAATACAGAAGAAGAGAATATAAAAGATGGGAAGAAAACGCCGGATTCCCACGAGTTCTTAAGTGGGTTCTGGAATGAAGATAGATTAATCCCGTCGGTAACAGTGACCATATATTTTGGTGCGGACGAGTGGACGGGACCGCGGAGCTTGTTAGAAATGATGGAAGTGGACGACCCGAAGGTAAAGGCGTGTTTGAATGATTATAAGCTGCATGTGATCGCGCCGGCACAGATGTCGGATGAAGAGATCGGGAAATTGCATTCCAGTCTCCGGGAGGTACTGCTATTTATCAAGTATTCGAAGAATAAAGAAGAGTTGGATCGAATCCTGAGAGAAAATGAGGAGCGGTTCAAGGAAGTGGAACGAAGAGCGGTAGATGTAATCGAAGTAATGACGAATACCCAATTGAAGTATGAAGAAAGAGAGGGGAAAGTAGACGTGTGCCAAGCAATCCGAGAGATGAGAATAGATGCAGAGAGAAATGGGGAACTGAAAAAAGCGCAGGAAGCCGCCAGAAACTTTTATAATTTGGGAATAGAAGTAGAGAAAATCGCACAAGGCTTAGGCTATGCCGCCGAAACGGTCAAGAGCTGGGTCGGCTTGTTGCCGGAGAAGCCATAGGCTCACTTGGCTGCAAAAAGCCCGTAAGACGAGCCGAAGGCTTTTTGCAGACGTATTCTGTGAGGGAGATATCATTCTCCGATTGCCTGTCTGAGAGCCTTGGCAAGCTGGTCCGGGCAGGATGTTGGTTTATTTCCGCAGGTTATTCCTTCCATGCGGGAGATAGCGTCATGCACGTTCATGTCAACGACAAGGCTTGCGATTCCCTGAGTATTGCCGTTGCATCCTCCGACAAATTCTACGTTCTTAATAATATCTCCGTCCACATCTACCCTGATTAGCTGTGAACAGACACCAGATGGTCTAAAATCCATATCAATAAGCCTCCTTATAAATATTTTATCCACAGAGATTATAACAAAAATGTCTTTTAAAATCTATACCCATTTGGGTATCCCGTAATACATGCCCTTGACAGGGCGGGCGGACTTCGTCCGATAAGGTATATCTATTCAGATATTTCATATTGCGTTATGTTTACAGAATGTGCTAATCTGGTAAGAGTACGAAAGGAGGAAATGAGGACAATGATAGGAATTATCGGAGCAATGGAGGAAGAGGTTGCAGCATTGAAGGAGGTTATGGAGGTTCAAGAGACGGTGGAGCAGGCGTCTATGGTCTTCTGCAGGGGGATTCTGTGCGGCAAAGAGGCAGTCGTAGTGAGAAGCGGGATCGGCAAGGTGAACGCGGGGATCTGTGCGCAGATTCTTGTGGATAGATTTCATGCGGACGTGCTGATCAATACAGGGATTGCCGGTTCACTGGATGCGAGGATTGATATCGGGGATATGGTGATCTCTACGGATGCGCTGCATCACGATATGGATGCAACGCAGTTTGGCTATCCGGTCGGCCAGGTTCCAAGGATGGAGGTTCTATCCTTCGCGGCAGACAAGGAGCTGGTGAAGAAGGCGGTGGAGGCCAACGAGAAGGCGAACCCGGATATCCATACATTTACAGGGCGGGTCGCAAGCGGCGATCAGTTTATCGCGTCCAAAGAGGTTAAGGAGAATATTGTGAAGAATTTCCAACCGCTCTGCGTTGAGATGGAAGGGGCGGGGATTGCCCAGGCAGCGTACTTGAATAAAGTTTCGTATGTCATAATACGTGCCATTTCGGACAAAGCTGACAATAGTGCGACCATGGATTACCCGGCCTTCGAGCGGCAGGCAATTGCCCACAGTGTAAGGCTTGTGAAGGAATTGCTGCCTGTTATATAGAAGGAAGACCTTCCAGGATATTTTCGGAAATGACAGATTATCCCATGGAAGGATGCGGAATCTGTAGAACGGTTTTTGTGCTCTCCTTTTGAATTTCGGTTATAATTCTAATCAAAAGGAGGGTTTTTTATGTTAGAGACAATGTTGGACAGGCACATCATATTCGTGCTTATGGGAATTCTGGCAGCCGTAGGAATTATAAGTAAATGTATTGCGAATGTCGCATTGAAACGGCTGATTCGGGCAGCGGGAAATATGAATAAGAGTACCCACCCGCTGATGCGCCTGGTACGTGCCAAATTCGAGCATGTCAGTATGATCAGCGACAAGGTGGAGAATGTAAGAGTATTTGTGGACAAGTATCTGTATGAATATAAGGTGCTTGGGGTGAGGCTTCACAGTTGGAGACGGATGGAGAAATCAGCAGCGGGTCTGTGTCTGCTGGCGGGCGCAGCGGGGGCTTGGGTTGAATACAGCATAAATGGAATGAGCAACGCGGTGTGGAAGACCGGAGCGGGCGGAGGCGGACTTGCCGCGATCGTATTCCTGGTTCATCTGATGACGGATGAGAAGTATCAGATGGAAGCCGTAAGAAATTATATGGTGGATTATCTGGAGAATGTATGCCGCCATAAGTATGAGAAGACGAACCAGAAGGAGATCAAGATCCTGGCACAGGAAGGAACGGCGGCAGATTTTACCAGTATGCCGGCGGATGACCAGGGGAAGAGCTCTGAACATGCGGGCAAGGCGTATGGAGGAAAGAGTCAGGAGGATGCCGGCAAGATATATGAGAACAGGACGCAGGAAGAAGCTGAGCCGCTTTTTGCGGCAAAGACCCGGGAGCCGGACGAAGAGGTCTATGCTACGAGGAAGCGTGAGCCAATGAAGGGCCAGAGCGCCGTGAGTGCATTTCTTGCAGCGGAGCTGAAAGCAGAGGAGGCCGAACGGGAGGAAGAGCAGGATACATACCGGGCGGCGAAGACGGGTAAGAGTGCAGAGATATATCATGCCGCAGGGTTGGAGGTGGGCGAGGTCGCCAGCGCTTTTCGCGTCGCAGAGCCGGCGCCGGAAGAGAATATCGTCGAGCTTCCCAAACCAGAGAAGGTCAGAGAACCTGTCAGGGAGGCGCTGGCAGCGGCCGTATCGGATTCGGGAGATTATGCGGGTCAGACCAGAAGCGCCGCACAGCGCCCGGCTATGGCGAAGGAGAAGAAGCCAAGAAGAGAACGCCCGGCGGAGGAGGCAGACAGGGATGTTGTGATCCGGCGGATATTAGAAGAGTTTATGGCGTAAACCGGATGTTTGGGACAGTTGACGAAATCTTCCTGATTTGGTAAAATATCTATTATACTTTTAATAGAAGGAAGGAGCCCGAATATGAGCAAAGTAACGTTTGATTATTCAAAAGCAAAGACATTTATCTCAGATCATGAGATCGCATCTATGAAGAAGATCGCAGAGAATGCGAAGGCCGAACTTCTGGGAAGAGAAGGCGCCGGGAATGATTTCCTTGGCTGGATCGATCTTCCGGTAGATTATGACAAGGAAGAATTCGCGCGGATCAAGGATGCGGCGAAGAAGATCCAGGGAGATTCAGAGGTTCTTCTTGTGATCGGTATTGGAGGCTCGTACCTGGGTGCAAGGGCGGCGATTGAGTTCCTGCGCCATAATTTCTACAATATGGTATCCAAGGAGATCCGCAAGACTCCTGAGATATATTTCGTAGGCAACAGTATCAGCAGTACCTATCTGAAGCATCTGACAGATGTGATCGGAGAGAGGGATTTCTCGGTAAATATTATCTCCAAGTCGGGAACGACGACTGAGCCGGCTATCGCGTTCCGTATCTTCAAGAGTATGCTTGAGAAGAGGTATGGCAAGGCGGAAGCTGCGAAGAGGATCTATGCGACGACAGATAAGGCAAGAGGAGCGCTTAAGAATCTGGCGACAGAGGAAGGTTATGAGAGCTTCGTAGTTCCGGATGACGTAGGCGGGCGTTTCTCCGTATTGACGGCGGTAGGGCTTCTTCCGATCGCAGTAAGCGGTGCGGATATAGACAAGCTGATGGAAGGCGCAGCAGATGCAAGAGAGCATGCGCTGAACGATTCTTATGAGGAGAATGATCCGGTGATGTATGCGGTGATCCGCAATATTCTTCTTAGGAAGGGCAAAGCCGTTGAGATCCTTGCCAACTATGAGCCAAGCCTCCACTATGTATCTGAGTGGTGGAAGCAGCTCTACGGAGAGAGCGAGGGGAAGGACCAGAAGGGAATTTTCCCGGCGTCCGTTGACCTTACCACAGATCTTCATTCTATGGGTCAGTTTATCCAGGACGGAAGCCGTATTATGTATGAGACGGTTCTGAACGTAGAAGAATCCACGGAAGAGATCGTGATCGGGGAAGAGCCGGTTGATCTGGACGGCCTGAATTACCTGGCGGGCAAGAATGTTGATTTTGTCAACAAGAGCGCTATGAACGGAACGATGCTTGCACATACGGACGGCAATGTTCCGAATCTGGTTGTCAATATCCCTAAGCAGGACGAGTTCAGCCTTGGCCAGCTGTTCTATTTCTTCGAGTTTGCCTGCGGCGTAAGCGGATATATCCTTGGTGTGAATCCGTTTAATCAGCCAGGTGTTGAGAGCTATAAGAAGAATATGTTCGCACTTCTTGGCAAGCCTGGATTCGAGAAGGAAAGAGAAGAGTTGTTGAAGAGATTATAATGTGCACGCTATATGACAGATTGATAGAATACAGCGGTTCGGATTATTATGGATTCCATATGCCGGGGCACAAGCGGCAGATGAACATGATGGGGGCGGCGGCGCCGTATGAGATCGATATTACAGAGATCGACGGTTTTGACGACCTTCATCATGCGGATGGAATTCTTGAGGAAGCCCAGGCCCGTGCGGCGAGGGTTTATCATGCGGATGAGACACATTTTCTCATCAACGGAAGCAGTGTAGGGATCTTAAGTGCTGTTATCGGTGTGACGAATAGAGGCGATACCGTGCTTGTGGCAAGAAATTGCCACAAGTCCGTGTATCACGCTATCGAGATGAACGGGTTGAATCCGGTGTATCTGTCGCCGGGAGTGAATCCGTCGGTTCAGTTTAATACAGAAGTTTCTGCAAAGGATGTGAGAAGCGCTCTTGGGAGGGTTCCCGGAATCCGTGCGGTCATTATCGTGTCGCCGACGTATGACGGCGTTGTATCTGATGTAGAAGCAATATCGGAAGCGGTCCATGAAAAAGGTATTCCACTCATTGTTGATGAAGCCCATGGAGCGCATTTTGGTTTTCACCCTTATTTCCCGGAGAATAGCAATCAGGCAGGCGCAGATATTGTGATCCACAGTCTGCATAAGACGCTTCCCTCCCTGACGCAGACGGCGCTCCTGCACATGAACGGAGGGCTTGTCAGGCGGGAGAAGGTCAGGAGATATCTGCATATGCTGCAGAGCAGCAGTCCGTCTTATGTGTTGATGGCAAGTATTGATTCCTGCGTGGATCTCCTTGAGAACCAGAGAGAGGAATTATTTGATCCGTATACAGAGCGGCTTGAGAAGCTGCGGACGAGACTTGCGGGGCTGCGCCGGCTGAGACTCGAAGAGACCGCGTGTTATGACCGTTCGAAGCTTGTGGTCTCTGCGGGGGATACAGGGCTTACGGGCAGAGAGCTGTACAGGGTTCTGTCGGACAGATACCATCTCCAGTTGGAGATGGCGGCGGGGACCTATGTCCTTGCCATGACTTCTGTCGGAGATACCAACGAAGGAATGGAGCGGCTTCTGACGGCGTTAGAAGAGATCGACAGTATGACGGGGACGGCCGCATTATCGGACCAGATGCCGTACAGTGGAAAGTGCGGCGCTGCGGACGGTGAAACTATCAGACAAAATTCAGGATTAATATACGATATTCCTTGCCTTCCCAGGCCAGATGTGGTATATAATAGTTTTGATATAGAAGAAATGAAGAAGAGTTGGCAGACGGCAGTTCTTCCATGGCAGGACAGCGTGGGACGCGTGGCGGCAGAGTATGCGTACCTGTATCCGCCTGGGAAGCCATTGATCGTACCGGGAGAAAGGGTATCTCAGGAGGCTGCGGATGTGTTACAATGGTATTATGAGAAAGGATTTTCTGTGGAAGGCATAAAGAGGGAAGGATGTATTGAGGTTTTGATGCATGGGTAAGATATACTATATGATGGGTAAGAGCTCTTCCGGGAAGGATACACTGTTAAGAGAACTTAGGAGAGCGCTGCCGGAGCTTCGGGCTATGACGCTCTATACGACCCGGCCGCCCCGGGACGGAGAGCGGAACGGAGTGGAATATTTTTTTGTATCGGAGGATACATTGAATGCTTACGGGAGACAGGGCAGGATCATCGAGGAGAGGGCTTATGACACCATGCACGGGATCTGGAGATATGCGACCGTTGACGACGGGCAGGTGGAGCTTCGGGAAGCAGATTATCTGGTGATCGGTACGCTTGAGTCTTATCATCGGATGAGGGAATATTATGGAGAGGATAATGTCAGGCCGATCTATATAGAGGTAGAAGACGGAGAGCGGCTTACACGCGCCCTCGAACGGGAGAAGGGACGCAAAGTTCCGGGATACGCGGAGCTATGCAGAAGATATCTTGCGGATATGGTTGATTATTCGGAAGAGAATCTTGCGAAAGCGGGAATTGGCAAGAGATACTTGAACTATGACAGGACACGATGCTTAGAAGAGATTATAGGGGAAATACAAAATGGGAAGCTTTAAGGATGTGGTAGGCCACAAAGATATCATTAATTATATCAGGAGTGCGGTAGAGAAGGATCAGGTATCGCATGCATATATTCTGAATGGAGAGCGCGGAGCCGGCAAGAAGCTGCTGGCGAATCTGTTCGCCACAACTCTGCTGTGTGAAAAGGGAGGGCCGGATCCTTGCAATGAATGCCATTCCTGCAGACAGGCGGAGAGCGGCAACCATCCGGATATTATCAGGGTGACGCATGAGAAGCCTAATTCGATCAGTGTGGATGACATTCGTGAGCAGGTCAATAATACAATCATGATCAAGCCGTACCAGGGTCCGTATAAGGTCTACATCATCGATCATGCGGACATGATGACGCCCCAGGCGCAGAACGCATTGCTTAAGACGATCGAGGAACCGCCGCAGTACGCAGTGATCCTGCTGCTGGTGGAGAATGCGGAGATCCTGCTCCCTACGATCAACTCCAGGTGTGTGATGTTACGGCTTCGGTATATCAAGGATGTGCTGATCAAGAAGTATCTGATGGAGAATCTGAAGGTGCCGGATTATAAAGCCGATCTGTGCACGGCATTCGCCCAGGGGAATATGGGACATGCGATTATGCTGGCGAACTCGGAGCATTTCAATGAGATCCGCGAGGAAGCGGTTCAGATGCTTCGGAATATCCATGAGATGGAATTAAGCGAGATTATCGAGACGGTGAACCGGATCACCGTATATAAAGTAGAGATCAGTGATTATCTGGATATCATAATGGTATGGTATCGGGATGTCTTATTATATAAAGCGACGAGGGATATAGAGACGGTCGTGTTCAAGGATCAGATCAATTATATCAAAGAGCAGGCGAAGAACAGCTCTTATGAAGGGATCCAACTGATTCTGAGCAGTTTCGAGAGAGCCAAATCAAGACTTAAGGCGAATGTGAATTTTGAATTGACGATGGAGCTGTTGTTCCTGACAATAAAGGAGAATTAATAGTATGACGAGAGTGATTGGAGTGAGGTTCCGCCCGGCGGGGAAGATCTATTTCTTCTCACCGGGGAAATATGATGTCAAGACCGGCGATAAGGTCATCGTTGAGACGGCGAGAGGCGTGGAGTTCGGCTCGGTTGTCCTGGGACTTAAGGAAGTGGAGGATGACAAGATCACCCAGCCGTTGAAGTCTGTGATCCGGATCGCGACCCAGGATGATATCCGCAAGGAGGAGAAGAACCGGGAGAAGGAGAAGGAAGCCTTCAATATCTGCCTGGAGAAGATTCGTAAGCATGGGTTGGAGATGAAGCTGATCGACGCGGAGTACACGTTTGACAATAATAAGGTTCTCTTCTACTTCACGGCGGACGGGAGGATCGACTTCCGTGAGCTGGTCAAGGATCTGGCGAGTGTCTTCCGTACAAGGATCGAGCTTCGTCAGATCGGCGTGCGGGACGAGACGAAGATACGCGGGGGGATCGGGATCTGCGGGCGTCCTCTGTGCTGCCACACGTATCTGACAGAATTCGCCCCCGTATCGATCAAGATGGCGAAGGAGCAGAATTTATCTCTGAATCCGTCCAAGATCTCGGGTGTGTGCGGCAGGCTGATGTGCTGCCTGACCAATGAGGAGGAGACTTATGAGGAGCTGAACAGCAGATTGCCGTCAGGCGGTGATCATGTGACGACGCCGGACGGGCTTAAGGGCGACGTGCAGTCGGTCAATGTGCTGCGGCAGCTTGTGAAGGTGATCGTGACGCTGGAAAATGACGAGAAAGAGATCCGTGAGTATAAGGCCAGGGAGCTTAAGTTCAAGCCAAGGCGCAAGAAGAAGGATATGAGGCTGTCCAGGGAAGAGATGGCGGAGCTTAAGGCGCTGGAAGAGAAGAACGCGGCTTCCAAATTAGATGATGAATAAGCGGGAATTAGTGAGAGAAGGAGAACGCCTGGACGATCTGCAGATCAAAGGATACGAGATCATACAGAGTCCGGGGCGTTTTTGTTTTGGCATGGATGCGGTTCTCCTCTCATCTTATGCAAATGTGAGGAAGAATGAGAGAGCGCTGGATCTTGGGACGGGAACGGGGATCCTGCCGATTCTTCTGGAGGCGAAGAATGAAGGGCTTCATTATACCGGGCTTGAGATACAGGAAGAGAGCGCGGATATGGCCAGAAGAAGTGTCAGATACAACGGTCTGGAGGAGAAGATCGACATTATAACAGGAGATATCAGGGAGGCATCGGGGATCTTCGGACCGGCTTCTTTCCAGGTGGTCACGGTGAACCCGCCCTATATGATCGGCGAGCACGGGCTTAAGAATGAGAATGAGGCGCTGTATATCGCAAGGCATGAGGCGCTGTGTACGCTGGACGATATTCTTAGGGAAAGTGCAAGGCTCCTGCCGCCAAGGGGCAGGTTCTATATGGTACACCGGCCTTTCCGGCTGCCGGAGATCTTGTCGAAGATGTCGGCATACCGGATCGAGCCTAAGCGGATGCGCCTGGTCTATCCGCGTGTGGACAGGGAGCCTAATATGGTGCTGATCGAGGGGCTTCGGGGCGGCAATCCCAGGATGCAGGCGGAGCCGCCGTTGATCGTGTATGAGAAGGACGGAAGCTATACGGATGAGCTGCGGCGGATCTACGGCTGTGGGTAGGACGTGCGGCAGAAGCGGATGGAACGGGCAGGCTTATCCGTGCAGATAAGGTGGTAGATATGTCAGAATATGGGAATACATCAGGAACATTATATTTGTGCGCGACGCCGATCGGCAATCTGGAGGATATGACGCTGCGGTGTATCCGTATCCTGAAGGAAGTGGATGTGATCGCTGCGGAGGATACCCGCAACAGTATCAAGCTGCTGAATCATTTCGAGATCCGGACGCCTATGACCAGTTATCACGAGTATAACAAGATGGAGAAGGGACGCAGGCTTGTAGAGCGTCTTCTTCAAGGGGAAGATATCGCGCTGATCACGGATGCCGGGACTCCGGGGATCTCTGATCCCGGCGAGGAGCTGGTTAGGATGTGCCGGGAGGCGGGTGTTGCAGTAACGGCGGTGCCGGGCGCGGCGGCGTGTATCACGGCACTTACCGTCTCCGGGCTTCCGACCAGAAGGTTTGCCTTCGAGGCATTTCTTCCGGC
Source organism: uncultured Dorea sp. (assembly GCA_947652615.1). Taxonomy (GTDB): domain Bacteria; phylum Bacillota; class Clostridia; order Lachnospirales; family Lachnospiraceae; genus Sporofaciens. The sequence goes on from CANTDX010000007.1 coordinate 63,920, forward strand.
GGATAAGAAGGAGAGGCAGGCGGTTCTTGAGGAAATGAAGGAAGAGACCCGGACCATGGTGGTGTACGAGGCGCCCCACAGGCTTGTCCGGACACTTGGGGTATTGCTGGAGGCTCTTGGAAACCGCAGAATCCGGGTATGCCGGGAGCTGACGAAGAAGCATGAGACGGTATATGCGGCAAGCCTTGAGGAAGCGCTTGCGTATTATGAGGCAAATGCACCTAAGGGCGAATGCGTGCTTGTGATCGAGGGGAAGAGCCGGGAGGAGATACGCGCCGGCGAGATTGCCAGATGGGAGAGCATGAGTGTGGAAGAGCACATGGAACACTATCTTAAGGGCGGTATGGAGAAGAAAGAAGCCATGAAACAGGTGGCGAAGGACCGGGGAGTCAGCAAAAGACAGATTTATAGTCAACTTGTATAATATTTCATAAAAAGATTGTTCAACTTGGGTATACCGGAAGTTGGACTTTTTTTATATACTTTTTAACAGAGCAAGACGGTATCACAGATACAAATTTTATTTAATTAATGGAGGGAAACCCAAAATGGCAAGTTTATCATTAAAACACATTAATAAGACATATCCAAATGGTTTTGAAGCTGTAAAGGACTTCAACCTTGAGATTGAAGATAAGGAATTCGTCATCTTCGTAGGACCTTCAGGATGTGGTAAGTCAACAACACTTCGTATGGTAGCAGGTCTGGAAGATATTTCTTCTGGTGAGTTATGGATCGGCGACAAGCTGGTTAACGATGTAGAGCCTAAGGACAGAGATATTGCGATGGTATTCCAGAACTACGCTCTGTATCCACATATGACAGTATATGACAACATGGCATTTGGTCTTAAGCTGAGAAAAGTACCGAAGGATGAGATCGACAAGATGGTACGCGAAGCTGCTAAGATTCTTGACCTGGAAGCATTATTAGACCGTAAGCCGAAGGCTCTTTCCGGTGGTCAGAGACAGCGTGTTGCTATGGGACGTGCAATCGTTCGTAATCCTAAGGTATTCCTTATGGATGAGCCTCTTTCTAACTTGGATGCTAAGCTGCGTGGACAGATGCGTATTGAGATCTCCAAGCTTCATCAGAGATTGGGTACAACTATCATCTATGTAACACATGACCAGACAGAGGCTATGACACTTGGTACCAGAATCGTAGTTATGAGCGCTGGTATCGTTCAGCAGGTAGATACTCCTCAGACATTGTACGATCGTCCGTGCAACCTGTTCGTTGCTGGATTCATCGGATCACCGCAGATGAACTTCGTAGATGCTAAGTGTAAGGTAGAGGGCAAGAAGGTTTCTCTCATTGCCGGACCTGCATCTATCGAGCTTCCGGAAGCTAAGGCTAAGAAGCTGATCGACGGCGGTTACAACGGAAAGACTGTTGTACTTGGTATCCGTCCAGAGGATGTACATGATGAGCCAGACTTCCTTGCTAAGTCTCCTAACACGATCATCGAAGCTACAATCCGTGTATACGAGATGCTTGGTGCAGAAGTATACCTGCACTTCGATTACGAAGGATCTACTATGACAGCAAGAGTTGATCCAAGAACTGCTGCAAGAACAGGCGATACTGTTAAGTTCGCACTGGATGCTGACAGAATTCACGTATTCGACAAAGAGACAGAGAACACAATTACGAACTAGTTTGTTTTGTATCAATTTGGTGATAATGAAATATCTGATAAGTGATAAGAACGGCAGCCTAGAAGGCTGCCGTTCTTATATGTGAAAATTAGAGTATACTCTTGTCCGTATACGGTATTGTGTGGTAGAATAAAACATGTACGTTACAAAACAGGGAGGTAATCGAATGTTATCAAATCAGATACTACATAAAGCAGTACAGGATATTAAGAGAATTACCGGTTTAGAATGTGCCGTATGGGATATGAAGGGAATCTGCTTAGTCATGACGAATGAGCGTATGACAAGCCTTGATCAGGCGGTTGCAAAGTTCTGCGGGGCGGCGCCGACTGTGCAGGCGGAGGAACTTCTTTTTCGGATAGAGAAGGATGTAGGGATGTTCCTTGTGCATGACGACGAGGATCCTTGCTACAGCCTTGTGCTGAAGGGCGGCAGCCCGCAGATGGAGATGGCGGGGAGACTTGGCGTAAGCCAGTTGGAGAATCTATTGTTTGCGTACAAGGAGAAGATGGATAAGAATCGTTTTATCCAAAATCTGATCCTGGACAATATGCTGTTGGTCGATGTGTATAATCAGGCTAAGAAGATGAAGATCCCGGTGGAGCTCAGGCGGACGGTGTTCCTGATCGAAGCCAGGAATGAGGCGGAGAATCTGATCCTGGAGACCTTGAAGGGGTTGTATGCTACCGGCACGAAGGATTTCGTGACGGCTGTGGATGAGCGGCACGTGATCCTTGTGAAGGCGCTGGAGAATACGGATGATTATCTGCAGCTTGACCAGATCGCCAGGGAACTGGTGGATACCTTGAATATGGAAGCCATGGTCAGTGTGCGGATTGCTTACGGAACGATCATAAGCGAGCTTAAGGATGTGTCCAAGTCATACAAGGAAGCAGATATGGCGCTGGAAGTAGGGCGTGTATTCTATGCGGATAAGAATATTCTTGCCTACAATGAGCTTGGGATCGGCAGGCTGATCCATCAGCTGCCGGCATCTCTGTGTTCGATGTTCCTGAATGAGGTGTTTGAAGGAAATACAGCGGATCAGTTTGAGGAAGAAGAATTGATCACGGTCTATACATTTTTCGACAATAACCTGAATATCTCGGAGACAGCGAGACAGTTGTACGTGCACCGCAATACGCTGGTGTACCGGCTTGAGAAGATACAGAAGAGGACAGGCCTTGACGTCAGAGTGTTCGAGGATGCGCTGACCTTCAAGATCGCCATGATGGTAGCCGACCATATGAAGTATATCGGCGGATAGGAGCGCTGTTGGGGTAACACGGATACAGGAATGCGGATAAGTAGAACAGGAGAAGACAAAGATATGGTAAAATTATATGATAAAGGTGTTTATCTGTTAAATGGAACAGAGATCGTGGAAGATGTGAATGAGGTCCGGACGAAGACCGGGAGAGAGGTATCCCAGGCAGAAGCGGCGAAGGAGACGATGGCATATCGGATATTGGCGGATCACAATACGTCAGGGAATATGGAGCGGCTGCAGATCAAGTTCGACAAGCTGACCTCCCATGACATTACGTTTGTCGGGATCATTCAGACAGCAAGGGCATCAGGGCTTGAGCGGTTCCCGATTCCGTATGTGCTGACGAACTGCCACAATTCTCTGTGTGCGGTGGGCGGAACCATCAATGAGGATGACCACATGTTCGGCCTTACCTGTGCGAAGAAATACGGCGGTGTGTATGTACCTCCGCATCAGGCGGTCATTCACCAGTATGCGCGGGAGATGCTCGCAGGCGGCGGTAAGATGATCCTGGGATCGGACAGCCATACACGGTATGGAGCTCTTGGAACCATGGCGATGGGCGAAGGCGGACCGGAGCTTGTGAAGCAGTTATTGAATAAGACCTATGATATCAAGATGCCGGGAGTGGTAGCCATCTATCTTGACGGAGAGCCTGTTAAGGGCGTGGGACCGCAGGACGTGGCGCTTGCCATTATCGGCGCAACATTCGGCAACGGATATGTGAATAATAAGGTGATGGAATTCGTAGGGCCCGGCGTCAAGAGCTTAAGTGCGGATTTCCGTATCGGAGTCGACGTTATGACTACGGAGACCACCTGCCTGTCTTCCATCTGGACGACGGACGAGACGATCCGGGAGTTCTATGAGACTCACGGAAGGGAAGCAGAATATAAGGAACTGAATCCGGGAGCTGCGGCATATTATGACGGTCTGGTATACGTGAACTTAAGTGAGATCAGGCCTATGATTGCGATGCCGTTCCATCCGTCTAATGTATATACGATCGACGAGGTCAACGCGAACCTTAAGGATGTGCTTCATGATGTGGAGGAGAAGGCTAAGGTTAGTCTTGACGGGGCTGTGGACTATACGCTGCAGGACAAGATCGTAGACGGCAGGTTGTACGTGGAGCAGGGAATCATCGCGGGATGTGCAGGCGGCGGATTCGAGAATATCTGCGCGGCGGCAGATATCATACGCGGACGCTATATCGGTGCGGATGAATTCACCTTCAGTGTGTATCCGGCGAGTACGCCGATCTATATGGAACTGGTGAAGAACGGCGCGGTTGCGGATCTGATGCAGGCGGGAACGATCGTGAAGACGGCGTTCTGCGGACCGTGCTTCGGTGCGGGAGATACGCCGGCGAACAATGCGTTCTCCGTCCGTCACTCAACGAGGAACTTCCCCAACCGTGAAGGCTCTAAGCTGCAGAGCGGTCAGATCGCGTCCGTGGCTCTTATGGATGCGCGTTCGATCGCGGCGACGGCGGCGAACAAGGGCTTCCTGACTCCGGCGACGGCTATGGATGTGGAGTATCAGGGGCGGAAGTATCATTTCGACCGGAAGATCTACGCGAACCGTGTATTCGACAGCAAGGGGGAGGCGGATCCGTCTGTGGAGATCAAGTTTGGCCCGAATATCAAGGATTGGCCGAAGATGGCGGCATTGCCGGAGAATCTGCTTCTGAAAGTAGTATCTGAGATCCACGACCCGGTTACGACGACAGACGAGCTGATCCCGTCCGGGGAGACATCTTCTTACCGTTCCAATCCTCTGGGACTGGCGGAGTTCGCACTGTCAAGGAAGGATCCGGCGTATGTGGGCCGGGCCAAAGAGGTACAGAAGGCGGAGAAGGCGATCGAGGCAGGTGAGTGTCCGGCGGAGGTGCTTGAGGAGCTTAAGCCGGTGATGGTGAAGATCCATGAGACATATCCGGAGATCGGAAGTGTGAATCTGGGGATCGGCAGCACGATCTTCGCAGTGAAGCCGGGAGACGGTTCTGCCAGGGAACAGGCTGCATCATGTCAGAAGGTGCTTGGCGGCTGGGCGAATATTGCCAATGAGTATGCGACCAAGAGATACCGCTCCAATCTGATCAACTGGGGCATGCTTCCATTTACCACGGAAGAAGATCATGAGAGCTTAAGCTTTAAGAACGGAGATTATATCTTCGTGCCAAAGATCAGGAAAGCGGTCGAAGAGAAGCAGGCCGAGATCAAGGCCTATGTAGTGGGGGCCGGAGAAGCCTGGAAGGAGATCACGCTTAAGACAGGAGATATGACGGATGCGGAGCGTGAGATTATATTAAAAGGATGCCTGATCAATTATTATAGAGGATAATATGCAATATTTCGAAAGAGGCTGCAACAGTAGCCTCTTTTTTTGACTCTTATGTATATACGGAAATGAGACGGTGCAAATTGATTATTGCAGGGAGGAGAAGATATGAGATGCGACGCGAAGACATTTGCGCAGATGTATGAGACTGTCTATGTGGATCTGTACCGGTTTGCCCTGTGCATGATGCAGAATCAGCAGGAGGCGGAGGACGCGGTCAGCGAAGCGGTGGTTGCAGCTTATGAGAACATAGGGAAGCTTAAGAAACCAGACGCTTTCAGAAGCTGGATATTTACGATAGTGTCGAACATATGCAAGAAGAGACTGAAAAAAGAAGCGGCAAGGCGGGATTACTTCGGGGAAGAGACATATGTGCAGGCGGCCTATGAGGACCCAGATGTTGGCCTGGCTGTAGACGTCAGGAAGGCATTCTTCCTTTTGGAGGAGGAGGAGCAGACGATCGTGGGTTTATCGGTCTTCGGCGGCTATAACAGCAGGGAGATCGGGGATGCCTTGAAGATGAACCCCAATACGGTTCGTTCCAAGAGGAGCCGTGCGCTGCAGAAGATGGAATGTGTGTTGAGATAAGTGAAAGGAGGCGGCTGTATGAATAAGAGAGAACAGGATGTATTAGATCAGGTAAGGCAGAGGACGGCGGACATAAAGGTCCCGGAGAAGCTTGAGCCGGACAATATCCGCCGAATGCTGGAAGAGAAGGAGAGGGAGAAGGAAAAGAAAGAAAATAAAAAGTCCAGATGGGGAGTCCGGAAGACCAGTGCATTGGCAGCGGCGTGCGCGGCGGCTGTGATCGGTATAGCTGCATGGAAGACTTCGGGAGCGGGCGGTACGGCAGATTCAAGGCCTGGGAACTGGGCATCGGGGATTGATATGCAAGATGAGATACAGATTGACGACAGCCGTATGATTGCCCAGGCAGAGAGCTATGACCAGGTCTATGGTTACCTGGAGGAATATCAGAGGCAGTTAGAGAGAGAAGAGTCCGTTATAAAGCAGGAGGAGCAGCTATATGAAGCGGAAACGGGGGCGGCCGACGGCGGCATGACCGGAGAGGCTAAGATGATGGAGAACACTATGGAAGACAGGGCATCCACAGACAGCGCTCCGGCAGAGGCAGCACAGGATGTAAGCGAAGGAGGCGGATACTCGGAGACGAATGTAAGGCAGGAGGGTGTAGACGAGGGAGATATCGTGAAGACGGACGGGACTTATCTCTACGTTCTGGAAGATGACGGAGATAAGATCGCCGTGGTCGATTCCAGGAACCAGGATATGAAGAAGGCGGCATCGATTGAGGTGGGCAGTAATTGCTATATCGAGGAATTCTATGTTGTGCCGGATCAGAAGAAGCTGGTGGCAGTCTGTACCCGGGGCGGGTCGGACCTGTTATATTCGGCGGACCCTTCTTACCGGGGAGTGGGCGACAGCTCGGCGGTTGTAGCTGTGACTTATGATATCGGGGATCCCACGAATCCTGTAGAAGAGGGAAGGGTTACACAAAGCGGATATTATAATTCTTCGAGGATGTCGAACGGGTATCTGTATCTGTTCAGCGAGTACCATATCTGGAGCGAAGTAAGCCAGCATGAGCCAAGGGAATTCATTCCGCTGATCGGCGGAGATGTGATGAACGCGGAAGATATCTATCTTCCTCCGATCACTCAGGCTAATATGTACGAAGTTATCACGGCGGTAGATCTGAAGAAGCCGGATAAGACGAAGGACAGCAAGGCGATATTATCGAAAGGCGGCAGCCTGTATGTGAGCAATCAGAATATCTACTTCTATGAGGAGGAATGGGGATATTCGGCCAGCGGGTGTGTCACAACCCTTCGTAAGGTCGCGTACAGGGACGGACAGTTAAAGGCGAAGGCACAGGGGCAGTTTGACGGGTATCTGAAGGATTCCTTCTGCATCGACGAGTATGACGGATGCCTGAGAGTGGTTGTGACCAAGCAAGACAGAGTGGGAGGAGATTCCAACGCCGTGTATATTCTGGACGGAGAATTAGAGCAGATCGGGGCCATAGAAGGACTTGCGAAGGATGAGAGAATCTATTCGGCGAGATTCATGGGAGATACGGCGTATTTCGTGACCTTCCGCGAGACGGACCCGCTGTTCAGCGCAGATCTGTCGAACCCGAAGAAGCCGAAGATCGTCGGAGAGCTTAAGATCCCGGGATTCTCGGAGTATCTTCATTTCTATGGGGAAGACCGGCTTCTTGGAATCGGGATGAATGTGGATGAGGAGACGCTGGTGACAGACGGCGTGAAGCTTACCATGTTCGACATATCCGACAAGACGGATGTGAAGGAGTCAGATACCCATGTGCTGAAGAATGTATACGGCACGGAGGTCTCATATGATTATAAGGCGGCGTTGATCAGTCCGGAACGGAATATCATCGGATTCCCCGGGGATTCCGAAGGAGGTCAGAAGTATTTCCTCTTCGAGTATGATGAGGACGATGGATTCATCTGTAATATGGAAGAGAAGATCAATGGAAATGGAATGAGGAGTTCAAGAGGTCTCTATATAGAAGACACCCTGTATGTGGTTCAGGGAAATATTATAGAAGCGTACAGCCTGAAGGAGTATGAGAAAGTAGATGATCTGATCCTGTAAAGGGGATTACTATTACAATGTGACCGGTGCGGTTTGGTGTACCAGGACACCAGACCGCACCGGATATCAAAAAGGGATTCTGTTAGCGTAGTTTTTGCAGGCGGATCTTCAAGGCGGGGCCGATGATGACTGCAAGAAGGATCTTCAGGGTATCTCCGGGCAGGTAGGGGATCACGCCGACCGAGAGAGCCGCCGTGAAGGGAATCTCCATCTGGAAGGCCAGCCATGCCGTACCAAAGGCATAAGCGATGGCGGTTGCGAGCACCATTCCGATCACGATAAGGGAACGCCGGTCAGAGAACCGTTCAACGAAGATTCCGGCCAGTATGGTCATGAAGATGAAGCCCAGCAGATATCCGCCGGTTGGCCCGGCGATCTTGCCGGGACCTCCGGCGAATCCGGAGAATACCGGAAGTCCGGCGGCGCCCAGCAGCAGATATACAAAATAGCTGATTGTGGCGTCTTTCCATCCGAGTATGTAGACACTGATCAGCAGTACCAGATTCGTAAGAGAGATCGGAACAGGACTGACCGGGATCGGGATGGCGAATGGGGCAAGAACACAGGTAATGGCAGTGACCATGGCAATCAGGACCAGGCGGTGCGTGGTCAGGCGCCCGGACTTGTCAGAGGGATGGTTGGTTGTCGTAATGTTTTTCATTGAAATCTTCCTTTCTTGGCTAGTGCTTGGTTTGAATCATTGTATGTGACTAAGTATATGTGAGATTAAGCGAAATGTCAACTAAAAACATGTAAAGGTTAACAAATGAATTGTATAGTATTGTGTGAATTGATGAAAAAAATACAATAATCAGAATATTTTTGAAAAATATATTTGTTATAAATTTATAAGATAAAAATATAAAAATAGTATTGACAAATACAGGGGAGAGTGGTATTATTAACTCAACCCAAAAGAGGAAGGAGGCTTAATCCATTGGACAATGTAAAGAATTCAACAACTCAATATGTTAGTGGTATGGCAGATATAAGTTCCCGTAGACTAAGCCTTAACCATAGAGAGATAAGCCGGTAAATTGAATGAAAAGAAGAGTCGGAGAAGAAGAGACCGGATATAAGAGATAGATGGAGATCTGCAGACATATTGAGGATTATACCACATAGATCCGAAGTGATTAGACGATGTACACAGGAACATTACCTAACAGGACGGATATGATTTGTGCGAGCTGTAGCGAGCGTCCATAAGATTTATAGAAGGGATAACGATCTGTACCAGTGAGGGGCAAGCTTATTTTATACATTTACCTTGGACACGATGTATAGAGTAGCGGGACAGGTATAAGATAAAAAGGCAGAAGGGAACGTCTGAATCTAAATAAGAATCCTCCGATTTATATAAGAATATGATAAAACTTAATATAGAAAAATAACGGAGCATTACCGGATAACTAAATTGATAGTTGAAGGGATGCTCCTTTTTTTGGCAATTTGCGCCGTATATTTTGACATTACTCATGGCGTATGATAGAATTATATTCGTAAAAATGTAGAATGATGCAGTTTTAACAAATTTTTGAGGTGAGAAGTTTGGATAAATATGAATATAGGGTGAAAACAGAGCAGATGCAGGAGTACATGGAGAAGAAGCAGTACAAGAAAGCGATGGAGATCGCGGATACGATTGACTGGCGCAGGGTCAAGAATGTAGCAACTCTGAATTCTGTAAGTGAGATTTATGAATATAACGGTGAATTTCAGAAGAGCCGTGATATTCTGTTTGTAGCATTCGATCGTTCTCCGGGGAGCAGGAAGATAGCGTATCGACTGGGGCTGCTGGCATTGAAGATCAATGATGTGGAAGAAGCAGCGGATTGTTATGAAGAATTTGTGAAGCTGGCGCCGAAGGATCCGAATCAGTTCATATTAAAATACAGGATACTGAGTGCGCAGGGAGCGCCGCTCAGTGAGCAGATTGCTGCCCTGGAGGATTTTAAGAAGTCAGAATATATTGAGAAATGGGCATTTGAGCTGGCAAGGCTGTATCATGAAGCAGGGATGACGGCAGAATGTCTGGAAGAGTGTGACGATCTGATCCTGTGGTTCAGTGAAGGTAAGTATGTTTATCAGGCTATGGAGCTTAAGATGCAGTATAAGCCGCTGACGCCTCTGCAGCAGGAGAAATACGACGCATGGCCCGGTGCGTCCAAGAAACCGCGCCCGTTGAAGAGGAATACTTCGGCGAAGATGCCGGTCTCACTGGGCGGGGAAAGTGCGCCTGTCGGCAGGGGAGAGCCGCAGGAGCCTGTTGTTGACGCGGGAGAGAAGCCTGAGACTTCTGATCCGGATAGAGAAGAGGCGCCGCAGGAATTGCCAGCGGATGCGGGAGAGGGCTCTTCTATTAAGAAGGTTGTGAAGGGTGCGACGCTCCAGGAGGCGCTTGCGAACGGTATGGCATTCGCGAGCGGTATGAGGAGCGTAGAGAAGACGGTTGCCAGGGTGAAGGAGGGTATTCGCCAGGTTACCGGTCAGATACATATGGATGCACTTATTAATGGTAAGAAGGATGAAGAGAAGGCGGAGGAGCCGGCTCCTGCGGAGGAGACTTTGCAGATAGAGGAGCCGGAAGAGCCGCAGATAGAGGAACCGGTACGCAAGGAGAAGACTGGCGTGATCAGGACGGACAGGAAGACCAGTGCGCTCCGTGCAACGGGTCAGATGCGGATCGAAGAGATCCTCCAGGAGTGGGAAGCAAAACAGAGAGCGAATGCGGAAGCCATAGAGAGACAGCGTGAAGAGGACGATGAGAAGCTAAGGAGAGAACGGGACGAGATCGGCCTGCAGAGAGAGCTTGCGCGCAGAGACGCAGAGCGTAAGGCGAAAGAAGAAGGTATGACGCCAGAGGAAATGGAGGCTGCGAACAAGCTGGCAGAAAAGGAAGCGCTTCGCAAAGCAGCAGAGCGCAAGGCGGCTGAGGAGAAGGAAGCCAAGGAGAAGGCGGCTCTGAAAGCGGCGGAGGAGCGCAAGGCGGCAGCGGAAGAAGCCGCGCGCAAGGCGGAGGAAGCTGCGCTTGCGAGAAAGGCTGCGGCGGAAGAGGCTGCGCGCAAGGCGGAAGAGGAGGCTGCGGCACGTAAGGCGGCAGCGGAAGAGGCGGTGCGCAGGGCAGAAGAGGAAGCGCGTAAGATTACGGAAGAAGCATTGCGCAAAGCAAGCGCGATTGCAGCCGGGAAGGCGGATACAGCAGAAGCGGCGGGAGATGCAGCCAAGAAGGCAGAAGCGGCAGAACCGGAAGAGGAAGCGTCCAGGCAGGCAGATGCAGCAGAAGAAGCGTCCGGGAAGGCAGAGACGGCAGAGGAAGTGTCCGGGAAGGCAGAAGCGGCGAAAGATGCAGTAGAAGAGGAGATCGATCTGGCAGACTTGATGGATAGTATTCCGGATATCGATCTGATGGTAGAAGGCGAGCCGGGAAGCCTGGATGATGAGGCAGAAGAGAAGCCGGTTAAGCGTAAGGTAAGACAGACTACGAAGAAGACGGTTGCGGCGGACAAACCAGAAGAGAAGCCGGATGCCATCGACGGTAAGACACAGCGGATACCGGATGATATTGTAAGGCTCATGGAAGAATTGGGCGAAGATGCTTCTGATTCTGAAAAGGAAGATATCAGTGTCGAACAGCTTGAAGAAGAATTGGTATCGGCCAAAGAAGAAGACTTTGACGAGGAAGATTACGAAGAAGAAGATTTTGAAGAAGAGACCGAAGAAGACTTCGAAGAGGAAGATTACGAGGACGAGGAACTGGACGAAGAGGACTTTGAGGAAGAGGAAGAAGAAGACTTCGAGGAAGAGGAAGATTACGAAGAAGCTGCCAAGGAGGAGACTGGAGAAGAATCTGAGGAAGACTTTGAAGAGGAAGAAGACTTTGAAGAAGAGGACTTTGAAGAAGAGGACCTTGAGGAAGAAGACTTCGGAGAAGATTTTGAAGAAGAGGACCTTGAGGAAGAGGACTTCGGGGAAGATTTTGAAGAAGAGGACTTTGAGGAAGAGGAAGAAGACTTCGGGGAAGACTTTGAAGAAGAGGACTTTGAGGAAGAGGAGGACTTCGAGGAGGAAGATTACGAGGATGAACTAGAAGAAGAGGATTACGAAGAAGAGCCGGAAGAGGATTTTGAGGAAGAGGATCTGGAAGAAGACGACTTCGAGGCAGAGGAAGATTACGAAGAGGACTTTATCGAAGAAGACTTTGAAGAAGAGGGCTTCGGCGAAGAGGACTTTGAAGAGGAAGATTACGAGGACGAGGAAGAGGACGAAGAGGACTTCGAGGAAGAGGAAGAAGAAGACTTCGAGGAAGAGGATGAATTTGACGAGGAAGAGGAGCTTGAGATTGAAGAGCCGTCCGAAGAAGAGATCCAGGCAAGGATCAAGAAGGCGAAGGGCAGCGGGGTTCCATTCGATACAGGATTCGTTGTTACGGGACGTTATGATCTGAGTGCGACCAGCGAGATCGGTCTGAAAGCGGGGCTTACTGAGGAGCAGAAGAAGCTGTTCTCGTATTTTGTTCCGGTAAGGGGAATGAGCGAGCAGATCGTGGAAGTGCTGGATAATGACAGGAGAGCCCGCAAGGAAGGAACTTCCAGGACAGGAAATCTTCTGGTGATCGGACGCAAGGGTTCCGGTAAGACGGTGCTGGCGGTAGATATCGTCAAAGCGATCCAGAAGCAGCGGAATCTCAAGCAGGGAAAGGTTGCGATTGTAACAGGAGAATCTCTGAATAAGAAGGAACTGACCAACATTATCCAGAAGCTGCGCGGGGGAGCGATCATCGTCGAGAAGGCAGGCAAGTTGAATTCTAGGACGATCAAGGAGCTGAACCGCCTGATGGAGAGGAAGACGGGAGAGATGCTCTTCGTGCTGGAGGATCAGAGAAAGCCGCTGGAGCGTATCCTGACAGCGAACCCGGAATTCAAGAAGAAGTTCACATCTAAGCTGGAACTTCCGGTATTCGTCAATGATGAACTGGTTACTTTTGGCCAGACATATGCGAAGGAGAATGGATACAAGCTGGATGAGATGGGTATCCTGGCTCTGTACAGCCGTATTGATGTGATGCAGCGCGAGGATCATGCCGTATCGGTTGCGGAGGTCAAGGATATCATGGATGAAGCGATCGAGCATTCACAGAAGGCTAATGTCAAGCATCTTGCCAGAAGAGTATTCGGAAGAGGTACGGATGAGTCTGACCGGATCATTCTGAAAGAAGAGGATTTCAAAATATAATGATTTACATAATAAAAGAAGAGTTTTGGCCGTAAGATTGGTCAAAACTCTTTCTTTTTGTGTCAGTCTAAAGTATAATAGAAATATATCGCAATAGAATGTGAGGGATGATTATATGGCACAAAGAAAAGCAAAACCATATGAGGTCGGAGAACTGGATCATTATCTTTTCGGACAGGGCAATCACTATGAGATCTATAAGAAGCTGGGCGCCCATAAGGTGAAGAAAGGGAAAAAAGAAGGTGTATATTTTGCAGTGTGGGCGCCGCATGCGCGTTCCGTGTCCGTGGTGGGCGATTTCAATGAGTGGAATATGGAAGCGAATCCGATGGAGAGAGGCGAACCTCTTGGCATATATACGTGTTTTATTCCGGATGTGAAGGAATATGATATGTACAAGTTCTGTGTAGAGACTTATCAGGGAGAGTTTGTATTCAAGGCAGATCCTTTTGGCGCCTATGCAGAGCTGAGACCGGGCACGGCATCCAGAGTTGCAGATCTTACGAAGATCAAGTGGACGGACAATGTATGGATGGAGAACCGCAAGACCTGGAAGCATACGGAACAGCCGATGTCGATCTATGAGGCGCATATTGGTTCCTGGAAGCGTCATCCGGGAAGAGAGGACGAGGGCTTCTATAACTATCGGGAATTCGCGAAGGAGATCACCATATATCTGAAGAATATGGGGTATACGCATGTCGAGCTGATCGGTATCGCGGAGCATCCGTTTGACGGTTCCTGGGGATACCAGGTTATCGGATATTTCGCGCCTACTTCAAGGTATGGGACGCCGGAGGACTTCGCGTGGATGGTCAATTATCTGCACCGGAATAAGATCGGTGTGATCCTGGACTGGGTACCGGCTCATTTCCCAAGGGATATTCACGGCCTTGCGGATTTTGATGGGACGCCTACTTATGAATATGCGGATCCGAAGAAGGGGGAGCATCCTGACTGGGGTACGAAGATCTTCGACTATGGCAAGAATGAGGTGCGCAATTTCCTGATCTCTAACGCACTGTACTGGATCGAACAGTTCCATGTGGACGGGCTCAGGGTAGACGCGGTAGCGTCCATGTTGTATCTGGATTACGGCAAGCAGGACGGACAGTGGATTGCCAACAAATACGGCGGCAATAAGAACCTGGAGGCAATAGATTTCTTCAAGCATCTGAATTCTGTGGTGCTTGGCAGGAATCCGGGAGCAGTTATGATCGCTGAGGAGTCGACGGCATGGCCGATGGTAACGGGAAACGTTGAGGATGACGGTCTTGGATTCAGTCTGAAATGGAACATGGGCTGGATGCATGACTTTACAGAATATATGAAGCTGGATCCGTATTTCAGGAAGGATCATCATAATCAGATGACATTTGCCATGAGTTACGCGCACAGTGAGCACTATATTCTGGTATTGTCCCATGACGAGGTGGTGCATCTGAAATGCTCTATGCTGAATAAGATGCCGGGTCTGGGGTTTGATAAGTTTGCCAATCTTAAGGTCGGATATGCATTTATGATGGGACATGCCGGCAAGAAGCTGTTGTTCATGGGGCAGGAATTCGCGCAGCTTCGGGAGTGGAGCGAGGAGAGAGAGCTTGACTGGTTCCTGTTGGCGGAAGACGAGCATCAGCAGATACAGAACTGGGTGAGGGATCTGCTGCATCTGTATAAGCGTAATCGGGCTATGTATGAGATGGATGACAGTTGGGAAGGCTTCGAGTGGATCAATGCGGATGATGCGAGCAGGAGTATCTTCAGTTTTGTGAGACATTCCAAGGGGAAGAAGAAGAACCTGCTGTTCGTATGCAACTTTACGCCGATGCCAAGGGATGATTACCGGGTAGGCGTGCCAAGGAAGAAGCAGTATAAGCTGATCATGAACAGTGATGATGTGAAGTACGGCGGAAAAGGAGAAGAGAGACCGGTTGTATATAAGGCTGTGAAGCAGGAATGTGACGGAAGACCATTTTCATTTGCATATAAATTGCCGCCGTATGGAGTTGCGATTTTTGAGTTTTAATTCTCGCGGGCAACGAGTCAAATGGGTATGCTTGCATGTACATTTGACGGAATGTATGGCTGCAATATAACGAAGGAACAAGCTGCATGTCTGATAACAGGGCATGCGGCTTGTTGTATGTAACAGGGCAGCTTTAAAAAGAGGAGAGGAGGGGAAGAGAATGAAAAAATATGCATTAGAAGCGAAGGTTACAGGTGAAGAGATCAGGCAGTGCCGGAAAGGACTTGGCCTTACACAGGAAGAATTCGCGAGATTCGCGAATGTGTCGAAGAAGACGGTGGAGAGATGGGAATACAGTAAGACACCGGTTACCGGGCCGATCGTTACCTTGCTTAATATCTTAAGAGATTACCCTCAGATTGAGGAAGAGAAGAAGATTCCAGAGAGGAAGACGCCCCTCAGATTGTCCTATATGTTCCGGGATGAATTATGTACGGTGATAGATGTAGATGAGAAGAATCATAATATCGAGGTCATTAATTATACGAAGCAACTGCTGAAGCGTGCATTTGGGAAGATCGAGAAGCCATCTTATCAGCAGTATGAAGAGTTCCTTGAATCCCGCTGTTTTCCGCCTACCCGGGACAAGATGAAGCTTGTGCTAAGAGAATATGACCTGCCGTTCTATGATTCGATGATGATCATCGAGAAGACGGAAGGACGTATGGCGGAGGATGATTTCTGGATACGGATAGAGAGGTAATGAGGTGAGAAAAAGAGGCTGCCGAGAAATGTTGTTTCTCGACAGCCCCTTTCATATACTATAAAATTTCTATTGAACTGTCCCGGCAGCGGGATCTGCAGTCTGCCCATTATCACTGCTCAGTCCGTCCGCGGCAGCGCCGCTGCCTGTTCCGTCAGAAGAGGCGGGATCAACTGTCTGTGCATTCGGATCAACTCCGTCATTGGCAGCATTCGGATCTGTTCCGTCTGTGCCGTCAGGATTCAAAGCCGCATCCGGATCCGCAGTTCCGTCCGGATTGCCAGTGTCCAGGCTCTCATCATCAGAGGTATCCGCCGCGTCTTCTGGATTCTCCGTATCTTCGGAATCTTCCTTGTCGGCATCTTCCTCATCAGTGGTCTCTTCCTCGTCTGCGTCGTCATCGCTGCCGCCAAAGAGTCCCTTGAAGAAATTAGTCACCTTATCCCAGAAGCCTTCCTTCTTGGTCTCTTCATCCAGAGCCTCTAAGGTACTGTCGATAATGGCGTCTGCACCAAGAACATCATCATTGGTGTCATTGATGATGCCGCCGTCTCCGCTGTCAGAATCGCCGGTAAAAATCCCCTTGATGGAGGACCATAGACTTGAGAAGAAGCCTTCCTTGCCGCCCTTGCCTTCTAAGTTCTCCAGCGTCTTCTTCAATGCATTGACATCATAATCGTATTGGGAAATGTTCTGCATCAGGGATGAGATCTTCGACATCTGATCCTCAGTAAGCGTGATGTTGTAGGTCTTAGCCGCATCATTGATGGCGTCTTGAATCTCGCCTTCATCCGTCAGGCCATCCTTGATCACCTCTTGCTTGACCTCGTTCATCAGATCCGCCGCGTCCTTCTGTCCGATGGAATCTGCAAGCTCGCCGGTTGTCACGAGTTCTTCTGTGGCAGCAGCCTTCTGTTCCTCGCTTAAGGTCTTGCCGCTTGCCTTCTCGTATGCCATCATGATACCGGTCAGCGCTCCGGTGCCGGATACTTCGATCGGAGAAGCCGCAACGACGTTACAGTTCTCGACGCCGGAGGTTAATAATGTGCTGGCGATCATAGAGCTGGTCACGAAGGTAAGGTTTCCGACCTTAACCTGAATGCCGCCGCTGGTTGTCGGCTCCACGTAAGAACAACTGTAGGTGCGTGTTCCGATCTGCGCCTCCGAAGCGATGCCTTCCATGTATTTTCTCTCGTCTGCGTTCGTAACTTCTATGGTATCTACCGCGTCGGCGGTCGTGCCGAAATATTTGTACATAGAAGTCTTCTGCTCTGCGGTCAAGTTAGCGCCTAAAGTGACGACCTTCGCGCTGTCTGCTCTGGCTGTTAAGGGAAGCCCTGTGCAGGTCAGCACGGCCGCCATCATAACAGGTATAATTCTTTTCATGTTCTTCATAATGTCTGGTGTGTAATCACCTATACCCCCTTTTGTTCTTGCCTGGTGTCCTGTGAAATGTAAAAGGACACCAGTTGTGTGTCTTAAGTCTTCACTAATATAACATATTCCATAATATTTGCAAATAAAATAAGCCTTAACAATTTCTAAAGATTTTTTGTAGACGGCGCTCAAATACATTCTCGTCTATGATTCCCTGCATACTGCCAAGGAATTGGCCATTCTGGAAAAAGACGAAGGTCGGGACGATATCTGCTTCATAGTCCGCGGTAAGTAAGGGGGATTCATCGATATCTACTTCGCAGAACCGGATTTTCTTGCGGTACTTTTTCTCTATCTCTTCGACAAGCGGTTTCATCATGGCGCATTTTCCGCACCAGACGGCGTAGAACATGACAACGTTAGGAAGCGGACCGCGTTTTGTCTCAACCGTAAAATTTTTCTCTGTCAAATGCAGCATAGTGTTCACCTTTCCTGTATTCGGCCCGGAGATCAGCAGCCGGGATTCAATGTGCGGTATACTTCATCCATAGATTTTTTCAGGCAGACCAGCTTCTTGTGAAGACCTTTTCTATGGTAAGTGAATTCACAGAGTTTCTGACGGATACTCTTCTTACATTTCCTTTTGCGTCCCATATGCATATATCCAGACATAAATTCTTCAATAAATATATATGCGGGGACCGGCGCTGAGGTTCATGAACTGGAAAATATAAACATGAAAATTTTGTGAAATAAATTGTCAGCTCTTTTGATGTTAAGAATTTCTCCCAACAACCAACTTGCAGATCGGATTGCCAAGGGAGGAGAATTTCTCCTCATACTCGGTCATGATATTGCCATGATTCATTGTATCGTCATGGTGGAGGTCATAGGTGCAGCCCCTCATATGGAAGGCGGAAGAGACATTGACCTCCGAGACGGAGAAGTCGAAGAGCAGCCGGTTATCCGTCTTGAATTCGATCGTGCCGTCTTCTGCAAGGACTCTGTCATAACGGGCAAGGAACTCCCGGGAGGTAAGCCGCCGTCCGGCATGCCGTGCCTTGGGCCAGGGATCGGAGAAGTTCAGATAGATGCGGTCAACCTCTCCCGGAGCGAAGACGCCGGCAATATCGCTGGCATCCATGCAGATGAAGCGGACGTTAGGCAGGGCCGTAGCATTTGGCAAAGCGGCGCCGGCAGAGGACGGCTCGGGATTTAGCGTCTGGAATTTCTCCACGGCCCGGAGGAGGACGCTGGAGTAGCGTTCGATCCCGATATAATTGATCTGCGGATTCTGCCGGGCGAGGGTAAGCAGGAATTGGCCTTTCCCCATCCCGATCTCTATATGGATAGGATGAGAATTGCCGAAGACCTCATGCCATCTGCCGCGGTATCCGCTCTCATTCTTAACAACTTCTTTACACTCGTTCAGCACGCTTACGGCGCGCGGAATATTTCTAAGGCGCATACGTG
This sequence comes from uncultured Dorea sp., assembly GCA_947652615.1. Taxonomy (GTDB): domain Bacteria; phylum Bacillota; class Clostridia; order Lachnospirales; family Lachnospiraceae; genus Sporofaciens. Next base: position 82,651 of record CANTDX010000007.1, read on the forward strand.
ATTCCCCCTGTTTTCAAGCATTTTAGTATGTTTCTTAAGTTTAGCGTGCAGGCGTAAAAAAGTCAATTGAATATAAGTGTGTGAAAAACGTAACAAAAAAAGCATTTTTTGTTGAATTTTACTATGGAAATTTGGAAAAAACGGAGTATATTATAATTGTGTGCAAATTGACGGGAAATGGAGGTATCTGAATGGACACAGTTGTTAAGAAATTAGCAGATATCGAGGAAACTGCAGAGGCGATTGTGGAACATGCTCAGGCTCAGAAGAGCGAGATCGAGAAGAAGATCCAGAATCAGCGGGATCGTTTTGACGCGGCGATCGAGGACGAGACCAGGAAGCAGTTAGAGCAGATCCGGAAGGACGCGGATGCGAAGATGGAGCGGATCTTGAAGGAGCAGCAGGAGAAGAACCGGTCGACGATCGATAACCTTAAGAAGGAATTCGAGGAGAACCACAGTGCGTATGCCCGGGAGATCTTAGCGCATATAGTAGAGGTGTAGGGCATGGGTAATGTGATGACGTACAGCGGCTTAACCACGAAGGTGCGGGCGATGCAGGCGAAGCTCCTGAACGGACGGGATTTTGAGAATATCGCGAACTTAAGGAGCGTGCCGGAAGCCATCGAATACCTGAAGGATAAGCCTGCCTATGTAAGATATATGGAACAGATTGACGTATCCCTGTATCACAGGGGGAATATAGAGAAGATCCTGTATCAGTCATTGTTCGATGATTACACGCGGATATTCCGGTTTGCGGGGATGGAGCAGAAGAAGTTCCTTAAGCTGTACTGGAAGAGATATGAGATCGACCTGATCAACTACTGTCTGCGGATTGTGTTCAATCATTACGATATGCCGTTTGATATAGAATATAAGAAGGTATTCTTCGATAAATATTCTCAGATCTCGATCGATAAGCTGATCACGTCGAGGAACGTTGAAGAGCTGATCGATAATCTGAAGGATACGGAATATTACGCGCCGCTTCAGCCGATCCGCGAGTCGGAAGGGGCGACACTGTTTGATTACGATCTGGCCCTGGATCTGTATTATTTCTCTGAAATGTGGAGGAAGAGCAGACAGCTTCTTAAGGGAAAGGAACGCGAGATGTATATCCGGGACTTCGGTTCGAGGATCGATCTGCTGAATATCCAGTGGATCTACCGTGCGAAGAAGTATTACAATATGCTGCCGCCGGACATCTATTCGCTCACGATACCGATCCAGTACAGGCTCAGCGTGGACGAGTTCAAGGGTCTGGTGGAGGCTCCGACTGTCGAAGAGTATGAGAAACGCCTGGAGGAGACATATTATGCTGACAAATATGCGGACATCAGCGGGAAGACGCTGGAAGCCACATATAAGGAGTACATGAGGCGGTTATATGTCAGTGACAGAAGGCGGAATCCGTATTCGATCGCGACGGTGAATACATATCTGTTTTTGAAGGAAGAAGAGATCTACAAATTAACAACGGCCCTTGAATGTATCCGTTACGGCTTATCTTCAAGAGAGACGTTAGGATACTTAGGAGGTGTGATGCAATGATTGTAAAGATGAAGTTTTTGAGCATCAGCGGTCCCAGGATTGATATAGACCGTGTGTGCGAGAAATATCTGTCCAAGTATGAGATGCAGCTTGAGAATGCAGTCACGGAGCTTAAGACGACAGATAATCTTCTGCCTTTTGTGGAGGTGAATCCATACAAAGACGCGCTTGCGAAGGCGGAACAGTTCGCGGCGCTCTTACCGGAGGGGATGCCTCACGTTGACCAGAATATGTCAAAAGACGAGATGCTTGCCTTTATCCGGGAGCTTAATCATGACTATCTGGATCTGCAGGAGAAGAAGGAACTGTTGAATAAGAAGGAAGACGAGGCTAAGGAGAAGTTCAAAGTCCTGGAACCGTTTACCCCTCTGAATCTAGATCTGCATAAGACGATGCGTTATAAGTATATGAAGATCCGCTTCGGAAGGATCGGCCTTGATCATTATAAGAAGCTGGAGAAATATCTGTTTGATGATCTGCAGGCTGTATTCCTCGAGGGAACAAGGAATGAGAACTATGTCTACGGGTGTTATTTCGTGTCGAATGCGGACACGAGCAAGGTAGATTCAGCGTTTAATTCCCTGCATTTTGAGCGGATCACGATTCCGCCGGAATATATCGGAACACCTAAGGATGCGTGCGGAAGCATGCAGAAGAGTATCGACGATGCCAGGAAAGAGAAGGATGAGATCGACCGGCAGATCGAGGAGCTGATGAGCAGCCGGGCAGCCAAGCTCTTGGGGGCAAGGAAGAGACTGGAGGAATTGTCTAATAACTTCGATGTCCGTAAGATGGCGGCAAGGACGGATGTGGGAGATAACAAGGAAGACTATTACATCCTCTGCGGATGGATGGGAGAAGCCGATGTGGCGGCCCTGCTTGAAGAGTCGAAGGATGATGACAGGGTGTTCATCGTCGTGGAAGAAGACCGGGAGAAGTTCTTCGGAGATCCTCCGACGAAGCTTAAGAATCCTAAGTTCTTCAAGCCTTTTGAGCTGTTTATCCAGATGTACGGCCTTCCGGCGCACGATGAGCTGGATCCGACGATGTTCGTGGCGCTCACTTATACGTTTATCTTCGGCGCTATGTTCGGAGATGTGGGGCAGGGCTTCTGCCTGTTTGCGATCGGCGGGCTGATCTATCTGAAGAAGAAGATGAACTTAGCGGGAATCGTGTCGATCGCGGGGATCTTCTCTATGATCTTCGGCGTCATGTTCGGCAGTGTCTTCGGGTTCGAGGATGTGATTCCGGCAATCTGGCTCAGGCCGGTGGAGGCGATGACGAATCTGCCGTTTATCGGACAGCTGAATACGGTGTTCATCATAGCGATCGCTTTTGGTATGGCCTTAAATATCCTGGTGATGATCTTCCAGATCGCCAACGCTGCGAAAGCGCATGACACAGAGAACCTGTGGTTCTCGACAAACGGAGTGGCAGGGCTTGTGTTCTATGGATTCCTGGTACTGACCGTCGTGTTGTATATGACCGGGCACAAGGTTCCGGGCAATATCCTGATGGTGATATTCCTGGGAATTCCGGTTCTGCTGTTCGTATTCAAGGAACCGCTTACTAATCTGGTGGAGCATAACCATAAGAAGATGGAAGAGAGTAAGGCGATGTTCCTGGTACAGGGCTTCTTTGAACTGTTTGAGACGTTGCTGAGTTACTTCTCCAACACGCTTTCTTATGTGCGTATCGGGGCATTCGCAGTCAGCCATGCGGCGATCATGGAGGTAGTCCTGATGCTCTCCGGGGCGGAGAGCGGAACGCCGAACCTGTTCGGGGTTATCTTTGGCAATGCAGTCGTATGCGCGCTGGAGGGGCTGATCGTCGGCATCCAGGTACTGCGTCTGGAATATTATGAGATGTTCAGCCGTTTCTATAAGGGAAGCGGACGGGAATTCAAACCATTTAACAAGCAAACGAAATAAAAAGTGAATAAGATAAAGACAAGAGGAGGATATCAATCATGACTTTAACTGTGAAATTATTACTTATTGCAGCACTGGTGCTTGGCATCATCGTTCCATTCGGATACTATCTGATCGGAGAGAAGACAAAGAAGCGTTATAAGAGGGCGATCGTGACCAATGCGTTCTTCTACTTCGGAGCATTCGCTGTCGCGGCTATTATGATGTTCGGCGGAGCGCCGGTGGAAGCGGCAGAGGGCGTTTCTGAGGCTGCTTCTAATTCTGTTGGGTTCGGCTATCTTGCCGCTGCGCTGTCAACCGGTCTGTCCTGTGTCGGCGGTGGTATTGCCGTAGCAAGCGCCGCAAGCGCTGCGCTTGGCGCGATCAGCGAGGATTCCAGTGCTCTTGGTAAGTCACTGATCTTCGTAGGTCTTGCGGAAGGTGTATGTCTGTACGGACTGATCATCTCCTTCATGATTCTGGGTAAATTGTAAGATGAAGATGTATCTGATCAGTGATAATGTCGATACACTGACAGGGATGAGGCTTGCGGGAGTTGACGGGATCGTGGTCCACGAGAGGGAGGAGCTGAGGACGGCGATCGAGAACGCGATGAACGATAAGGCGGTGGGAGTTATCCTGCTGACGGAGAAGTTCGGCAGAGAATTCCCGGACCTGATCGATGAGATCAAGCTGGAGCGTACTATGCCGCTGCTTATCGAGATTCCTGACAGACACGGAACCGGACGTAAGAAGGACTTTATCACATCTTATGTAAATGAGGCGATTGGTTTGAAACTATAAAGCGAGGTGGCATACTTGACAGTAGAAGAGAAGATATCACATTTGCAGGCCGCGGCAATGGAAGAGGCCCGTGCAGAGGGCAATGCGATCATGAAGCAGCATGAGGACGCGTTGCTCGGAGTGTTTGAACAGCATCGGGCAGAACTTCTGCGCCAGTCGGAGACACGGGTGAAGGCGGAGCGTGTCGGAGCACAGCAGCAGCTTAATATGGCGATGTCCAAGGCACAGCTTGAACTGAAGCGTGAACTGAGCAAGACACAGAAGGAATTGAAGAAGAAATTGTTTGAGGAAGTCCGCGAGGTGGTTGAGGAATATATGAAGACGGAGGAGTATCCGCGCCTGCTGATCTCGTATATCGAGAAGGCGGCAAGATTCGCCGGAGGCGCGGCTATGACCATCTATATCAATCCGACGGATGCGGATAAGAAGGAGTATCTCGAGGAGCATACCGGTATGGCGCTTACGGTGAGCAAGGAAGACTTTATCGGAGGTGTGCGCGCGGTGATCCAGGAGAAGAATATACTGATCGACCATGCGTTCAAGGGTGCGATCGAGAATGAATACAGAAAGTTCTTGTTCAAGGGAGGTGTGCAAGTTGGATAGTGTGACGACTGGTAAGATCTACGGGATCAACGGACCTGTTATCTACCTGAAGGGCAAGACGGAATTCAAGATGTCGGAGATGGTGTACGTCGGAGAAGAGAAGCTGGTCGGAGAAGTGATCTCTCTTGATAAGGATATGACTACGGTACAGGTATACGAGGAGACGTCAGGGCTTCGCCCGGGCGAGTATGTTGAGTCCACTGGCGCGGCGGTATCCGTAACCCTGGCGCCCGGAATCCTGAACAACATATTTGACGGAATCGAAAGACCCTTAGAGCGGATCGCGGATAACGGCAGCGCATTTATCACCAGAGGCGTCAGTGTGGATTCTCTGGATGTACAGAGATTATGGGAGACGCATATTACGGTCTCCGAGGGCGAGACGGTTCACGGAGGGACGGTGATCGCAGAGGTGCAGGAGACGCAGGCGATCTTACATAAATGTATGGTGCCGCCGGATGTGGAGGGGACGGTAGTATCCGTTGTCCCGGACGGTGAGTACACCATTACAGACGTGCTGGTGACGGTTGAGCAGCCTGACGGCGGCAGGAAGGAGCTGACCATGACCCAGCGGTGGCCGATCCGTGTTCCAAGGCCGGTGAGCCACCGGTTCCCGGCGACAGTGCCGCTTATTACGGGACAGCGTATCCTGGACACGATGTTTCCGATCGCCAAGGGAGGAACCGCGGCGATTCCGGGCGGATTCGGAACGGGGAAGACTATGACCCAGCATCAGATCGCCAAGTGGGCGGATGCGGATATTATCATATATATCGGATGCGGGGAACGCGGCAACGAGATGACACAGGTGTTGGAGGAGTTCTCGGAGCTGGTGGATCCTAAGACGGGCAACCCGCTGATGGACAGGACGACGCTGATCGCGAATACGTCGAATATGCCGGTTGCGGCCCGTGAGGCTTCTATCTACACCGGACTTACTCTGGCAGAGTATTACCGGGATATGGGATATGACGTGGCGATCATGGCGGATTCTACTTCGCGATGGGCGGAGGCCCTGCGTGAGCTGTCCGGGCGTCTGGAGGAGATGCCGGCGGAGGAAGGCTTCCCGGCCTATCTGGCTTCCCGGCTGTCGGCCTTCTACGAGAGAGCGGGCATGATGCAGACGTTAAACGGCGAGACCGGGTCGGTGTCTATCATCGGCGCAGTATCCCCTCAGGGCGGTGATTTCTCCGAGCCGGTAACGCAGAATACGAAGAGGTTCGTCCGGTGCTTCTGGGGACTGGACAAATCGCTGGCATATTCCAGACATTTCCCGGCGATCCACTGGCTGTCAAGCTACAGTGAATATCTGAATGACTTAAGCGGATGGTACGCGGACCATGTATCGCCGAAGTTCGTAGATTACCGGAACCGGATGATGGCCCTGCTGAATCAGGAGAGCAGCCTGATGGAGATCGTGAAGCTGATCGGCGGAGATGTGCTTCCTGACGATCAAAAACTGGTGTTAGAGATCGCGAAGGTGATCCGTCTGGGATTCCTGCAGCAGAATGCATTTCACAAGGACGATACCTGCGTGTCCATGGAGAAGCAGTTCAAGATGATGGATGTGATCCTGTATCTGTATAAGACTGCGAGGAATCTGGTGGCGATGGGACAGCCGATGTCCGTGCTGAAGGCAGAGGGTATCTTCGAGAAGGTGATCGCCATCAAGTATGATGTGGCAAACGACAATCTGCAGCTTTTGGATCTGTATAAGAAAGATATTGATGACTTCTACAATCGAGTGATTGCGAAGAATGCGTAAGGAGGGAACCGTACATGGCAATAGAATATCTGGGACTCAGTAATATTAACGGACCTCTTGTAGTGCTGGAAGGGCTGCAGGGTGCGTTCTTTGATGAGATCGTAGAGTTTGTGGTAGACGGTAATACGAAGAAGATGGGACGTATTATCGAGTTATATGAGGATAAGGCGATCATACAGGTATTCGAGGGGACGGAGAATATGTCTCTTCGCAATACCCATACGAAGCTCACCGGGCATCCGATGGAGGTTGCCGTGTCCCCGGAGGTGCTGGGGCGGACCTTCAACGGAGTCGGAGTGCCGATCGACGGTCTGGGAAGGATCGTGGCGGCGGAGAGAAGAGACGTCAACGGCCTGCCGTTGAACCCGGTGCGCAGAGAGTATCCAAGAAACTATATCCGCACGGGAATCTCAGCGATCGACGGTCTGACAACGCTGATCCGCGGGCAGAAGCTTCCGATCTTCTCAGGAAACGGACTTCCCCACGACCAGTTGGCGGCGCAGATCGTTAAGCAGGCGTCCCTGGGCGACGGGACGAACGAGAACTTCGCGGTTGTGTTCGGCGCGATGGGTGTTAAGCATGACGTTGCAGAGTTCTTCCGCAAGACATTTGACGAGAGCGGCGTTGCGGATCATGTGTGCATGTTCCTTAACCTGGCCAACGATCCGGTGGTGGAACGTCTGATCACGCCGAAGGTTGCGCTCACGGTTGCAGAGTATCTGGCGTTCGAGTGCAATATGCATATTCTGGTCATCCTGACGGATATGACGTCATTTGCAGAGGCGATGCGTGAGGTATCCTCTTCAAAGGGTGAGATCCCTTCAAGAAAGGGTTATCCGGGATATCTCTACAGTGAGTTGGCGACGCTGTATGAGCGCGCGGGAATCGTCGAAGGCGCTTCGGGATCAGTGACACAGCTCCCGATCCTGACTATGCCGAATGATGATATCACGCATCCGATACCGGACCTTACCGGATATATCACGGAGGGACAGATCGTTCTCGACCGGAATCTGCACGGGCAGGCGATCTATCCGCCTATCAGTATCCTGCCGTCTCTGTCCCGTCTGATGAAGGACGGAATCGGAGAAGGGTATACCAGAGAAGACCACCAGGGGCTTGCGAACCAGTTGTTCTCTGCCTATGCCAAGGTAGGAGAGGCGAGGAACTTAGCGTCTGTTATCGGTGAGGATGAGTTGTCGCCGTTGGATAAGAAGTATCTGAAATTCGGCGAAGAGTTCGAGAAGCATTATATCGGACAGGGACCGACGGAGAACCGGACGATTCAGGATACGCTGGATTTTGGATGGCAGCTATTGGGCTTCCTTCCGAAAGAGGAGCTGGACCGAATCGATACACAGCTGATAGATAAATACTATCCGCTTGCCCGCCCCGTCGCGGATGCGGTCTAGTACACCGAAAAATAAGTTCCTAGCCATATATGGCTGGTTACTTATTATTCGGTGTACTAGGGACCGTCGGCGCGAAGGTGACAGGGCGATAGAAGTAAAGGAGGTCTTCGTATGGATCCAAGAGAATTTCCTACCAAAGGTAATCTGATGCTTGCCAAGAATTCTCTTGCACTGGCACATCAGGGCTATGACCTTATGGACAAGAAGCGGAATATTCTTCTTAAGGAATTAATGGAACTGATCGATGAGGCAAAGAACATACAGGAAGAGATTGATAGTACATTTACCAGAGCATATACGTGTCTCCAGCGTGCGAATATCGAGCAGGGGATCAGCAAGGTAGAAGAGCTTGCATTTACCGTTCCGATCGAGGAATCCATTCGGATACAGACCAGGAGTATCATGGGAACGGAGATCCCGCATATCAAGTACGACGACAGGCAGAACGACCTGACATACGCGTTCGGGACGACGAAGGAATCAATAGATATAGCCAGGGAGGCGTTCCGTGCGGTGAAGAACCTGACGATCAAGCTGGCCGAGGTGGAGAATGCGGCGTACCGTCTTGCGGCGAATATCAAGAAGACCCAGAAGAGGGCGAATGCGCTGAAGAATATCACGATCCCGATGTACAGCAATCTGGTGTATACGATCAATAATGCACTGGAGGAGAAGGAAAGAGAAGAATTCACCAGACTTAAGGTGATCAAGAAGATGCAAGGGAAATAATATATCAAAAGCAAAGGAGCTGCCGGGAATCATATATTCCGGCGGCTCCTCTTGCCGTCTTTGACGCTGTATTAATAATTCTCCGCCTTGATCTGGAAATAAGCCTGCGGATGTGCGCATACCGGGCATACCTCCGGCGCCTGCCTGCCTACTGCTATGTGGCCGCAGTTCGAGCACTGCCAGATGCAGTCTCCCTCTCTGGAGAATACAAGGCCGCCTTCGATATTCGCCAGAAGCTTACGGTATCTCTCTTCGTGTTCCTTCTCGATCTTGCCGACCTCTTCAAACAGGAGGGCAATATCATCGAATCCTTCATCTCTTGCTGTCCTGGCAAATTCTGCGTACATATCAGTCCACTCGTAGTTCTCGCCGTCTGCCGCGTCCTTAAGATTCTCGATGGTTGACGGTACTGCGCCGCCGTGGAGCAGCTTGAACCACATCTTGGCGTGCTCTTTCTCGTTGGCCGCGGTCTCTTCGAAGATGTTAGCGATCTGTACATAGCCGTCCTTTTTAGCCTTGGATGCGTAGTAGGTGTATTTATTCCTTGCCTGGGATTCGCCTGCGAATGCTGCCTGCAGGTTCGCTTCTGTCTTGCTTCCTTTTAATTCCATAATAAGTACCTCCTGAATTGTATATAATAGTAATAATTACTATTATTATAACATAGAATATTTTATTTGCAAGTGTTTTATCGTATTTTCTGAGAAATGAACTCAGCGGAACGCTCCGCAGCGTTTGACAATTCCGCATAAATCTGCTAAGATATACTTACATAAAGGTACTGCCGATAGACGGCTAGTCCGTTTTATAACTTGCAAAAATA
>CANTDX010000008.1 GCA_947652615.1 uncultured Dorea sp.
CTCGATAAATCCTATGTTCTTCCGTTTATTTCTTTTTCTTCATGAAACAACCCTAATAGTATCTCAGAGAATCAATCCCGCAGCCGCGCCGAATCCAAACAACGTAAGAATGATCTTCAGGTTCTCCATCTTATCATGATTCACCCTGCACAGCACCGCGAGTCCGACTCCTGCCCCCGTACACAGGCCTGCGGTCACAGACGCAAATGTTATGGCCTTGCCCAGATACAGCTGCGTCAGTATGACCGAGGCCGCACAGTTTGGAATCAGCCCGATCACGGCTGCGATCACGGGCTGAAAGATCGTATCTCCCAGTAAAAAGGCTGATAACTGCTCAATCCCGAATAATTCTACTCCAAGATTCAGCACCCCGGTAAATATAAACAGATATACAAGAATCTCTGCCGTATGTCTCCATGCCGCCCGGACGATCCCGGTCTCTTCCATGCGATCTTCTCCATGTGTTCCCCACTCCCTGCGCAGGCTTCCCCTCTCCTTGGGAACCGTAATCCACCTGGCAAGAAACAGGTCTGTCAGATAACCGGCGAGAACAGCGATCACGATCTTCGCCGCCAACAGCGGGCCAATCGCCGCAACCGCATCCGGATGCCCCAGCAGGATCAGCACCGCTTCGTCAGAAGTCGCTATGAATACCGACAGAAGCGTCCCCGTCGAGATGATCCCGCCCGCATAGAGATTCGCTGCAACGACGCAGAATCCGCACTGGGGAATACACCCAAGCAGCGCCCCCGCCACCGGTCCTGCCTTTCCCACCTTCAGGAGTATCTTCTCGGTAAATGCTCCCGAATACTTCTCCAATACTTCAATCAGCACGAAAGCCGCGAACAGGTAGGGCAGCATCTTCAATACGTCCAAACTGGTGTCAATGAGAATATCTTTCATCATCTATCAGCTCTGTCCACGGTATACCGTCTCTAATAGATCCGCCGTACCTTCTATTCCAAACCTGCTTACATTCAGAAGCATCTGGTGAGACGATATGCTTCCCCACTCCAGTCCTGTGTGGGATTCGTAATAATATTTCCGCTCACGGTCGACACGCTTGATCTTATCTGCCGCCTTCTTCTCGGACAGATCATATCTCTTTGCAATCCTTTGTATCCGGTCTTCCATATCCGCACAGATAAACACATCAAGACACATCGGATGGCCCTTAAGTATCTGTCCCGCACATCTTCCCACGATCACACAGGGCCCTCTCTGTGACAGCTTGCGGATGATCTCGGATTGCAGCTCATATACCTGCTCATTCAAAGGCTGCGTGTAATCAGCCGACCGGATCGCTTCCCGGTATTCCATCGGGGCGATCACATATCCTGTCAGGAAACTGTTCAGGGTCGTCTCATCTACTGCCCTGGCTGTCTCCTCTCTGATATCCAGTTTCTCTGCCGCCATCCTGACCAGATTGTTATCATACAATGGAATATCAAGCCTTGTTGCAAGGATATTGCCAATCTCGTGCCCCCCGCTTCCAAACTGACGTCCAATCGTAATAATCTTGTGTTCTGCCATAGGTATTCCTCCTTCCTGGTACAAACTACTCTTTACTGCTACTTCCATTATACCCCTATTTCATGGAAAAATGCCAACTTTTATTTCACTTCTACCAGATAATTCTTCTCCCGCAGTACATCTTCTATCATATCCAGAGTCTCCTCTTTGTCCGCAATCACCTTATGATAATGGTAATTGGAAGTGATATTCTTAAGAGGCCTGGATTTGCCGCTATGGATGTCCTCTATGAATTCAGCCACCTTTCTTCTGGAATTAATATTCAATTCCGCTTCTATCCGTCCGTATACTCTATGATTGATCATTACATTCTTGATCATTCCCCCAAGATCTACGATTGCGCACAATTCCTCCTCTAATTGTTCATCCGTGTGCTGTACCTTGAACACCCTGCTCACGGAACCTGCCGTATTCAGAATATATCCCCTGTTCGTAGAAATGATGTCATAGCCCGCCGCACGGATCAGGGCTATATCCTGCACGATCACCTGGCGGCTCACCTTGTATATGGCAGCCAGCTTCGTACCTGACAGCGGAACCGCGCTCTTCTGAATCTGCGCAACGATATCCTCTCGTCTGTCCAAACCGGTCATAAATCTGCCCTCCTTCATCAAACCAATTCCTCCATGAATTGACTTCTCTCATCTATACCGCGTGAAGGTTCTTAAGAGAGATATCCAGTATCGGTGCGGAATGTGTCAGCGCCCCGCTTGAGATATAGTCCACGCCCAGGGATACCAGGCGTCCGATATTCTCCTTCGTCACATTGCCTGAACATTCCGTCTCGGCACGTCCGCCGATCACGCGGATCGCTTCTTTCATCTCTTCCGAAGACATATTATCAAGCATGATAATATCGGCGCCTGCTTCCACCGCCTCCTTTACCATGTCAAGGTTCTCTACCTCTACCTCTATCTTCCTCACAAAGGGCGCATACTCCTTCGCCATCTTCACAGCCCTGGCAACGCTTCCCGCGGCGCCGATATGGTTGTCCTTAAGCAGCACCCCGTCTGACAGATTATATCTGTGATTATATCCGCCGCCTACACGTACCGCATACTTTTCGAATATCCGCATATTAGGCGTTGTCTTCCGGGTATCTAGCAGCTTCGTCCCGCTGCCTTTAAGAAGCTTGGCAACAGAATGCGTATAGGATGCGATCCCGCTCATACGCTGGAGATAATTCAAGGCGACACGCTCTCCGGACAGGAGGACTCGGATATCACCTGTTACCTTCCCCATCAACTGCCCTTTCTTCACTTCGTCCCCGTCCGCACAGTAGAACTCAGTTTCAGTCTTCTCATCCAGCAGTTGGAATACCCTTCTGAAAACATCCAATCCCGCTATGATCCCATCCTGCTTGCAGATCAAGTCCACCTCTCCTTTTACCGCTTCCTTCATCACAGAATTCGTCGTCACATCCTCACTGGATATATCCTCTTTCAGCGCCTCCAGGATCAATTGATCCGCCTGCAGGGTCATTGTTATCTTATTCATATCTATCTACTCTCCTTATCTTCTTCTATCTTTCTGGCTGCTCTTCCTGCGAACACCAGACTCTCAAGCAGAGAATTGCTTGCCAGACGGTTCGCACCATGAACACCGTTACAGCTTGTCTCTCCTACCGCATACAGCCTGTCCATCGACGTATGGCTGTCCGAATCCACCCAGATCCCTCCCATAAAATAATGCTGGGCCGGCACCACCGGGATCCACTCCTTCGTCACATCATACCCCTCTTCCAGACAATGCTGGTAAATATTCGGGAAATGCTTTAAGATCTTCTCCCTTGGGATCGGTTCCATAGAAAGCCAGACATGCTCTGTACCCTCTGCTTCCATCTGTTCCCGGATGGCCTGTGTCACGACATCACGCGGAAGCAGCTCGTCCACAAACCGCTCTTTCTTATGATTATACAGCACTGCACCCTCTCCCCGCACAGATTCCGAGATCAGGAATCTGCGTCCGGGTTTCAGGGAATAGAGTGTTGTCGGATGTATCTGAACATAATCCAGATTCTCCAGACGTATTCCATGCGCCTTCGCGATCCTGACCGCATCGCCGGTCAGATGCGGGAAATTCGTAGAATGCTGATAATTACCGCCGATTCCGCCGCTGGCAAGTATCGTATGATCTGCATAGATCTTAAGTGTCTCCCGCTGCTCCTGATCCGGCCCATCCGCCTTCCCGGCCAGAATTCCCGCACAGGCGCCATTCTCTTCTATAATATCTGTCATCTCCGTATACTCATAGATCGTCACGTTCGCGAGCTCCTTCACCCGCTCAAGCAGCGTACTGGTAATCTCTTCCCCTGTAATATCCTCGTGAAATAATATCCGCGGCCTTGAATGCGCCCCCTCTCTCGTATATATGAATTTCCCGTTCTCCTGCTCGAACCGGACACCGTAACCGACCAGATCCCGGATCACTGCCCGTGAACCCCGGATCATAATATCCACAGATTCCCGGCGGTTCTCATAATGTCCCGCCTTCATCGTATCCTCAAAATAACTGTCATAGTCTTCCTCGTCTCTCTGTACACAGATTCCGCCCTGTGCCAGAAAGGAATCACTGCTCTCCAGATCTGATTTGGTGATCAGCACAACCTTCATATCTTCCGGAAGCTTAAGTGCGCTGTACAAGCCTGCTATCCCGCTTCCTACTATGACTACATCCGTATGTATCTCCATCTTCACTTTCCCCCGATTACGCCAGCTCAAGCATCCGCTCAAGAGGTCTGACCGAACCTTCCCTAAGCTCTTTTGTCACATGAATCTCATTTTCGCCGTTCTTCAACACATCTCTGATCTTCTCCAATGTGATCATCTTCATATCCTGACAGACTGGTTCTGTCTTGGTGAAATAGAATCTCTTCCCGGGGTTCTGTCTTTCCAGTTCAAACCGGACCCCTGTCTCCGTACATACAATGAATTCCTGACACTTACTCTTATGGGCGTATGCAATGATCCCGGACGTACTCCCGATATAATCCGACATCTCCCGCACTGCCTGCGTACACTCCGGATGAGTCAGAATCTCTGCCTGCGGGTGAAGCTCCTTCTCCTTCTGCAGCTCATGCACCGCCATCTTCTCGTGGACCGGACAGTACCCTTCATTATATACAAAATGCTTCTTTGGCACCTGCTCTGCCACAAAGTGTGCAAGATTCCTGTCCGGTATGAAGAATATGTTCCGATTCGGCAGCGCTTTTACAATCTTCACCGCATTCGACGAAGTAACGCAGACGTCCGAATGCTTCTTTAACTCGGCTGTAGAATTAATATAACACACCACAGCAAGATCATCGTATTCTTCCCGCATCCTTTGGATCGTCTCTGCATCTGCCATGTGCGCCATCGCACAATCAGCAGACAGCTCCGGCATCAGGACTGTCTTGTCCGGATTCAGTATCTTAGCGCTCTCTCCCATAAAGGACACCCCGCAGAACACGATCGTCTGCTCCTTCAGATCAACTGCTGCTTTACTTAGATAGAACGAATCTCCGACATAGTCTGCAATCTCCTGCACTTCCGGGGCCACATAATAATGAGCCAGGATCACTGCATTCTTCTCTTCTTTTAATCTCTGGATCTCTTCCGTAATACTCATATCCCTTGTCTCCTTTTTTAAAACTCACCCCATTATATCACTGTATACTACATATGACAAGACACATGAATAGACAAAGCGTCCGCAAATTCTCTCTTACTCATACACAAAACATTGAGCATTCCCTGCTGATCCTCTAACAATCCGCGGATCTCCCTGTCATTTTCAGCACAATGTTCCAGCATATATCCAAGCCGCTGATAATATAGATTGATCTCTTGGTCCTCCTCTTCCTCCTCCTTCTTAAGCCGCTTACTCTTCTGCCATAATTCCTCTGCGTTTTTTACCATTGACAGCCTCCCAATATCCAAATCTTCACTCCGGAAGAATATACACCTTCCCTCCAAGTATCCCGGAATATTCTCTCTCTTTCTCCATCTTGATCCTATCCAGATATTCACATTTCTCTCTCATATTGTCCGTTGGAAGAAGATTGCCGGATGCATCGTATTCCATAGCATTCGAAATCTGCAGGACCAATGCCTCGTTGGGAATCTCAGGCTTCCTTCCCTGTGCCTCCGAATAGAGGAAGCAGCCTTGATCTCCCCGATTCCCCGGATCCCTGACCCTTATGACCTCCTTATAGGTTTCCCCCGCCATCCGCTTAAGCTCATCCGTCACTGCTTCCGTTCCCTCTTTCAACTGAGTATCCAGAAGTTTTAGCTGGTCTCTCTCCAGATATTCAATGTAAAGATTGTTCCTCAGATAGATAAATTCCAGCCCCATCGTGGATTCTCTCTCATACAGATTCTTATTCGCAGGCTTCCGGCTTACGAATCCCAGACTGCTGTTCTTCAACTCCTCATCCAATGCTCCAAGATCAAGAACTTCCAGCAGATACGCATCCAGATTCGCCCTGTATACTGCCTGCATACACAGATAATACCGGCCAAGACCGTCTTGGTCTGTCAATCCCTTATCCCTGCATAATTCATAGTTATAGTAGTCTATATACTCATTGTTCTGCGCATCTTTCATATCCTCCTCCTTCTGACATCCCTGTCCAAGCGGGCAGATCCCCAGCACCAACACAATTACTGCAATGAATCTAAGATACCTTCTCATATGCTTTCCCTTCCGGCATATCCGTTATATTTCAACCGACTGGATCCTTATATATGCATCCCTTGCCCGGTTCTTGTCCGGTTCCCTGTAATCCGAATCTTCCGGCGTGATATAATACTTCTCTCCCCAGGAGGAGACCTCGATCCTGCCGTCGTCCATAAGCCCGGTCACCGTCATCGCATGGCCGCCGTCCATATAAGCCGGTTCGTCCGCTTCATCCACCAGCCTTACCGGGCAGGTACTTATAATGATCCGTTTCCCCTGACTGATCTCATCCTCACATCTGCTATAGATCTCATCCGGCGTACACTCAATATTCTCAATCCCTGCCTGCAATCCATAACTCCTCATATATCTCTCAAACCGATAGGCCCGATCCTCCTGCGTTGTTCCCCTTCCAAACGTTGCCGAACTGTCCTCGCCGGCATTATATACGTCATATTCCCATCCGGCGATCCCTGCTCTATTATGATTATCACTGGCACAATACAGATCCACGATAAGATGATCATAGTTGACATATGTGTCTCCATTTACATTTTCAAGAAACAGGGGGAATCCGAATATCTTCTCAAATTCCTCTTCATTTCTCCTGTACGCATCCACAATGATATTGGCAAATGCCACATATCCGCAGCCCTCGCTGTTCAGTTTGGTCAGCAGCATCTCGATCTCTTCATCCGAGTAATCCGCATACTCTTCATAGCTTCGGATCAGTTCCCGCAGATTCTCCCTGTCAGAGGCTTCCCCTCTCTGCCATAAGGTATAGGGGCCGTTCTGATCCCCGCCTTTATCCCTGTAGCACATGGTAAGACGCACACCTGCATTCATGATCTGTCTGCGCCATTCGCTCTGAAAGACCGGCATGTATCTGCCCATTTGGAATGCGCCGTCGATCTCGGACAGCCCTTTTTGTATCCAGGACCCGATCTCTTCACTGTCTGCAAACAGATGAGCCGTCGATGCCGCGATCTCATCAAAACGTTCCGTCTTTTCCAGCCATTTCTCATATAATCTCCGGCTGTTATCGGCAAGATGGGCGTATTGCTCTGCTTTCCTCCGGTAATACAGCGATAGCAGAGGCTCTTCTTCCGCCGCCATTTTTCTTCGGAAGAAGTCTTCGCCCGAGAGATAACTCTCCTTCATATGATTCGCATTTTCCATCTGACAGAAGATGTTCTCTCCATCCAGCACCTCACTGCCCGCAAGATCGCCGAGACTTCTGTAATCCACCGCATCCGCGTCATTGGCAATCTGCATTCCTTCTATAAGAATCCTGTAATCCTCAAGCTGCTGCTTGAGTGTGTCAAACGCTGTGCTCTCTATCTCACTGTCTCCTGCAAACCGGCCAATACTCTGACAGACGGTATCAAGCGCCCTTTGATCCTCCTCAAGGCGGTTCGCCGCTCCTGTGCACTGACTCCTCAGTTCAGACGGATTCAGATAATCACTTCTTTGCATCACATGCACCTCCTGTCATCTTGCCGATAAGACCGGATACCGATTGCCGGTTTCACTCAACTGCCCCATCATCTCATCAAATTGTGTAAATGCCGCGCCAAGCCCCCGGATGTTCTTCACTTCCTGATCCAACAGATTCCCAAGAGCGGCGATCCGCTCCTGGGACCTTCCGTATGCCGCCCTGCCCTTCTCATTGGCAGGAAGAGTTGTTTTATTATCCTGCGGCGTTAACGGCACGTTCACAAGATAGGCTGCCGCGCCGCCAATCTGTCCTGCTTTCTCTTCAACCCTGCCCTGATCAATATTGATTCTATCTGCCATTTCCTTTCTCCTCCTATCTGCTCTCTGGAAGGCGGACTCTCCGATAGACACCGTTCTTAAAGAGCAGTCCGTCCCCGAACTTCGGATATTCCTTCATACTCGCAACCGGGAAGATGGGTACGACCCCCTGCGGTCCCAGCACAAGTCCGTTCGCCGCCTGCTTCACCATCCGGTCCATCTCGCTGATGCCGCGCACCTTCGCCGCATGTACGGTAACGATGCAGGTAACTCCAAGCGTCCTTCCCTCTTTGATCATTGCCGCTATCCCGTCTAGCTCCGTATTCACATATTCCGCGAAATCATCCAGATCATCAATCAGGATCGTATAAAACGGCATCTCTTCGATCACCTGTCTGGGAAGCATCCCCGGACATGCCTGAAGCCTCTCCTTAAGGATCTTCCTCCTGCTTTTCAGTTCCTCCGACAATTCCTCCGTAAAAAGCTCCAACGCCTTCTCCCCGTCCACATACAGCGTATTGGGATTCTGCCGGAGAGCATAGAGCTCCATGCTCTTCGAATCAAACAGATATGTCTTCCCCAGTTCTCCCGCCTGATCCGCGAGTACCTTAAGGATATTCGTCTTCCCGGTTCCTGTATTCCCAATGATCACGAACAAACCCGCCGTCTGACCAAAGCCTTTCCCCACGACCTCTTCTGCATCCAGCCCTACCAGATAGCTGCTCCCGTCATTCGTATAATCCCGTAACATCCCTGAGCCAAATTCCTGCGGCAGCACCGGGATATGCGGCGCTTCCCTGCCCGGATACCTCCTGCGGATCTCATCGATCAGCGCTTTCAATGCCCGGGTATAGGATGCACGCTCTGTGCGATCTGCCATAACATAGAGCTGCGCCTCATGCACGGTCTCACCGCCGCCGGTCAGTACGCGTCCTTTGATCTCCGTCTGTCTGTATACCGTTCTCCCCGCGGCCAGGAAAGTCTCATTTTCATCAAAATTATATCCTGCCAGCTTATTCTTGAAATTGTTCAGAGTAGCCTGACGGACCGCACTGATCCTTGCTGCCGCTGCAACGGTATAGATTCCAAGGCCCATACCGTCCCGTGTCAGCTTCGTAAAGAATTCTTCCTCTTCTATCCCCATCTCTTTCACAACATCAAGCTGATCCACCGCAACGATCACAGCCTTTAGCGGGCTTTCTGACAATTCCCGGCAAGTCTCCCATGAAGGGCACGCCGACTTCGCGAACAGCTTCTTTCGGGCAGCGATCTCTTCCATAATCAGCTTCTTAAACTTCTGATACCGCTCTTCATCATCAAGCGAGATATATTCGGCTGTGTGCGGCAGTTCCTTCAAAGGCATACAGCCATGATTTCCGCAGTCTACGATATAGAAATTCACCCTATCCACATCATAAGAAACTGCGAAGCTTATCAACACAGTCGTCAGAAATACCGTCTTGCCAAAACCGGCGGAAGCCACGAACAGCAGATTCCCGTCCCTTTCAGGACAATACTCCATATCTCTTTGCTCCTGCATCTCCGGGATATCCAGCTTCCCGATACATACCGACAGGGCCTTATCTGTTCCGTTCGCTTTCCTCTGCCCTTCTCTGTCCGCATATGGACTGATGAGCATGCTCTTAAGGGGCGGCATCCAAGGCTTTTTCACTTCTATTTTGCCCTCCTCTTCTGCAATCTTACGGATCTGCTCCACTGCCGCCTCAAGCTGTGTCCTGCACAAGCGATAGTCCCCTTCCCCGCCGCTTAGATCCTCATTGACCAGTTCTCCCTGTCCCAGTTCATTTACCACATAGACACGTTCATCGGCTGCATCCTCCCCAATCTCTTCCCTGTACGGCGCTTTACTTAACGCCGCCTGGAACAATTCATAGGTCTCGTTGTTTCCCACCTTAAGATAGGCTCTTCCAGGTATCGTAATATTCGCTGCGTCCATCGTCCTCAAGACCTCTTTGCTGTCCATCTCCTCCTGCACCTTCAGGCACAGCTTAAAACGGCTGTTGCTCCAGATCTGCTCATCCACAACACCGGAAGGCTTCTGCGTCGCCAGGATCAGGTGCACTCCAAGGCTTCTCCCTATACGCGCCGCTGAGATCAGCTCCTTCATGAAATCAGGCTGCTCCTTCTTAAGTTCCGCAAACTCATCACTGATGATAAAAAGGTGCGGAATCGGTTCAGACGCCCTTCCTTCCTTGAACTGCTTCATATATCCGTTGATATGGTTCACCTGATACTTACCGAATATCCTCTGTCTCCGGGACAGTTCCGCCTTCACCGAGATCAATGCCCTCACACTGCCCTGGCCGTCCAGGTTCGTGATCGTTCCCAGATGATGCGGAAGTTCATGGAACATGCTTGCCATCCCGCCCCCTTTATAGTCGATCAGCAAGAATCCAACCTCATGCGGGTGAAAATTCACTGCCAACGACAGAATATAGCTCTGGATCAGCTCTGATTTGCCGGAACCAGTCGTTCCGGCTATCAGGCCGTGAGGGCCATGCGCCTTCTCATGAAGATTCAGATACAGGATATCATCTCTTGACCGCATTCCCAGAGGTACTGCCAGAGACTTATAGGATTCCCCTTTCTCCCACCGGCTTTTTATAGCAAGCTCTTCCGGACGCCGGATCCCGTACATTTCAAAGAAGGTGACCTGTTCGGGAATCTGGCCCGTTCTTCTCTGTTCATGTTCCAACACGCCCAGATTTCTTGCCATCCACTCAAGGTCTGCATCCCGGGCGTCATACAGCTTTAATTCCTGTTCCAGGTACTCTCCTTCCTCCGTCAGCAGCACCCCTTCCCCAGAATCCTGGACAGACAGCATCGTTTTGACGAATTCCGGAAGGTTGGCCTGGATATCACTGGTATATACAACAGAAAAGCCCAATTCACTCCCATCCATATACAGATATTCCATAATTCCATGGTTCCGTATCCAGGCAGACTCGTCGATCAGGAACAGATAATGCGGCAGATATCCGTCCGCCTTCTTCCCGTCTCCAAGCTTTCCTGCCCGCTCCTTCAATATCTGGTACATGCTTCCAAGCACAAGATCCCTTGCCCGCGGGGAACTGACCATGCCAAGTACATTCACAGAGCGCAGCCGCAGATGAGGAAGCCAGCGCATCCAGGCAAATTCCTCTTCGTATATCGGGTCATAGACTGCAATGATCTGAAGGTCATGATAGCTGTGGAAAAATGCAAGCTGAGCAGTCAATATCCTAAGCTGCTGATGCAGGGCGTCCTTTGCCCCTGCCAGCCCAAGATGTGCTCTCTTAAGATTGACTTCCTTAGGCCTATCCACAAGCGAGTATCTTCGCACAATCTTCCCTGCAAGCTCGGCTAGCGGATCCTTATCTGCATCCCATGCCGGCTTCTTCCCTTCCAGCGTATACGCCGGTTCGCCCATATAATGCCCGATTGACACGGCGAGGAAATCCTTATCCGAATACATCCTCTCGTAGATCCTGCTGTCATACCGTCTCGCCATCTCACACAGACTCGCCGTATCTGGATACTGATAAGCATAGATCTCCTGTTCCTGTTCATACACCTGTGTAATCTCCCTTTTCTTCCCCCAGAGATACGCTCTGTACTGCTCTTCTCTTTTCTGGTTCCGCTCCTTTCGCCCCCGCTTATCGTCCGTATATTTTATCACGGAGAAAAGGGCCGTCACCCCCGCGCCTGCCGCCGAGAGGATCAGATAGACTCCGCGCCCTGCAATCAGACCGATGACGAGCGTCACCGCTGCCATACCAAGCGGAGGCATAACCGTCATAAGGAGCTCTTTCTTCTTCTGTCTTTCTCTTTCTTTTGGAAATTCTATCAAGATCTTTTTCGTTGACGGCCTTTTTATCAGCCTTGGTGAACGCTTGCAGACTGGAAACCCCTCAGGGCTATGTACGGGCGGACACTCTGGAAGCACGGTCTTATAAGCGTCCGGAGAACCCCAGACGGCGATCTGGTCTTCCCAGACCTCAAGCTTTAGCTTCTTAAGAAACAGCACATCACCGGAGTGCATCTGGAAATCTTCCGGCACAAGCTTCCTCTGGTTTCGATAGAGATGATCCTCATCTGCGGCTTCATAGAATACCCGCATCCCTCTGATATAAAAGCGGCTCTTTAGAGCCGGTATCCTAAGCACGGCTTCTTCCCCGGAAGCGACGGATAGATTCTCATCCCGCCAAAACAGGTGCCTTTCCCCACTAAGGCAGAATACAAGCTCTCTATCCTTAGGCTGCCATATATTCTCCTGATATCTATATCCGTCTTCCTTAAGGGGCACCTCACAATAACCATCCCCCGTCTCCGTAAGCAAATATCTCATAAACCAACTCCTATTGGTCAGACATAGAGAAAAGCCGCAATCAGCAGAGCCAGCATGATCACCGAAGCCGTACATGTCCTGACCAACCGCTCATAAGTTCTTCTCTCCACCCTCTTCATACATTTCTTCTCATATTCCAGACAGCCTTCATAAGCTTCCGCAAGCAGCTTCTTCTCTTCCTGCACTGTCTCCGGTTCAAAGAATTCCGCATCCGGCTCCTTTGCAGTCAGAAGCTCCGGCTCTCCATACAGATACTCCTCATAGGTTCTGGTTCCATCCAGTACATACCCGATCAACGCCTGAAACTGTCTTAAGAATTCCTTCCTCCGGTCCTTCCCGCCGGGCAGGATACAATCACGTCTCTTCACTCTCACTCTGCCAAGGATATCATAATACAGATTCTCAGGCTCAAGTGAGAACTCATATCGCAGATACAATTCCTCAAGTTCTGCCGCCGCGATCAAAAGCGCCAGCCTCACAGGCCTTTCCGCCTCTTTTATCCCCTCTAACGTCTGCATTCCCCGCAGATCATAGCTCATGCAGATGGTTTCCTTCTCTTCTTCGATCTTACAGGGAAGCAGCAGATGATGGCACTCCTCCAGCCGCCGGAAATCATAGGCTGTCTTCGCCGTCATATCGCTTCTTCGTATCCTGTCCCTCAACTCTCCTTCCCCCTTTATCCAACCGGTCTCTAATACAACTCACACTCAACGAGGAGAATATCTCCCTGGAAGACGTGTCCCTCCCGGAAACTGAGCATAGAATTCAAATACGCCTTCTGGCGCAGTGAATATACCCTGAGCTGCCTTCCATGACATACCGATGAGAAATAGCCGTTCCCCTGAAGCCTCTGGTATACCTCTTCTATCTTCTGCTCCGGCTGCACCATGATATCAAGCTTCTTGTTATCTGCCACAAATGTAATGACCAACTCCCGCCTCCTAACCGCGGTTCATAGCGCCTGCTGCCCGGTCGAACTCCGCATACTGCTGTGCGTTCATCACAACTCCCTGACCGATGGCGCTGATAAGCTCCCGCATCGCGCTGAAGCTGGGCGCCAACTCCGCCACCCGGGCGGCGAACCCTTCATAGCCGCTTCCCTCCCATAACTCCGGAAGCTGGCGGTTCACAACGTCATTCAAGTAATTCTGGAGCGCCGTAACGTCCTCCACATGGCTTCCAATCTCCTGTCCTCTGGCAATGACATCCTCTGTGTTCATTCTGATACTCATAGGCAATCTTCCTCCTCTTTTTAATAATCTTCGATAATAGGTATCACATGGGTTTTCTAAGAACGGAAGGTATCAAACAGAACCTTCCATACAGATTGATGTAAATCTGATCAATAAGAAATTCACTTAGATGAATTAGATCCATACTTGACAGCGCTGTCTGTATGTGAATCGTATCATACATGACTCTCACGGATATGTCAAGAACTAACCGTTCGACAAATGTCCATCCTCTCTCTTTTGCACAAAAAATTGCTTTTAAAATTAGAAAATATTCACAAAAAGGGAATTGCCGACGACAATTCCCTTTCTCTCTTTACACCGATGCAGAATCTCTATACGCCACCACAACTTCATAGATTTCACATTCGTTATAGCGCAGCAGTCGTTCTTCACGCGCAATATGAAAATTTTATTGTCGCTTTCATACTTATTTGCTATACTTTATGATAAAAGGAGGACATCTATGAACACCATAAATATCCCTGTCGGAACCTCGAATTTTGCCGAAATCCGAAGAAAAGGCAGCTATTTTGTCGATAAATCCGGGTTGATCGGACAACTGCTGAAAACACAAGGCACAAAGGTAACCTTGATCACCAGACCCCGTCGGTTTGGTAAAACACTTGGTATGAGTATGTTGTCAGAGTTTTTTGACATTCAAAAGAGCAGCGGACATTTATTCGCCGGACTTTCTATTATGGAAAACAAGGAGCTCTGTAAATGCTGGATGAACCAATATCCCACATTATTTCTGACATTCAGAAGCGTAGACGGCCTGAACTTCACCGATGCCTATGCACAGCTTGCATCTGTAATTGCAGAATTATATAAAAAGCACATTTACCTGATGGACAGCGACCGGATCCATCCCCTGGACAAAGAACAATTTCACCGGATAGCCGCAGAAAAAGCAGATCTGAAAGATATTAAAAACAGCTTGGTTAAACTGACACAACTCATGGAATTATACCATGAAAAGCCCGTAATCCTGCTTATAGATGAATATGATGTACCTCGACAATATGCCAAAAAGGTGAAGCATGATGGTTATAAGAATGTAGTTGCCCTGGGCGTTGCATTCTTTCAGAA
The DNA here is from genome assembly GCA_947652615.1 of uncultured Dorea sp. Lineage (GTDB taxonomy): Bacteria > Bacillota > Clostridia > Lachnospirales > Lachnospiraceae > Sporofaciens. The sequence continues at coordinate 14,620 of CANTDX010000008.1, forward strand.
AAAGTGCCTGGTAAAAAATGCAGAGGTGATAAGCTATGAAGGTGATGTATGAGATCATGCATGGAGAGAAAATTACTGCAAAGATTAATACGCAAGGACACTGCCGCATCCTTGATAAGCAATTTATGCCGTATAATCTATACCTGGAAGAGGACAAGAATGATATCGACACCTTGGTCAATAATGTGACAAATTTCTATTACTGGTGTGCAACCAGTGTCCTGACGCTTGACCGGCAATTTGCGAAAGAGATCCTGAACAGCATCGGTGTCAGTCAGGCAGTCACAGACCGGGACAGGGCAATGTTCGCGCTGTCTTACCGCTGCGTATCGCTAACAGATATCCACTGGGTCAGAGAACATGGCGATACGGTCACCTTCAGGGATATCAACCTGTATGACCACCATTTGGACAATACCTTCGTAGATATCTCGCTTCGCAGCAGACAGATCACCGTTCAGAATCAACAGCTTGCGCCGGACCTGTCTACCAACGGCTGCTTCCCCAAGGCATGGCTTAGAACAGAGAAGGGATTCCGGCTTCTGAAAGACGGCGGAGCCGACGCCGTGGAAAGAGAAGTCCTTGCAAGCAAAATCTGCCAGTGCTTCCGCTGCAGACAAGTCGTGTATACAGAGCATCCTCTGATGGACTTCAACCAGTCATTCCGCGCATATGACACACTGGACGGCGCAAGATGCCTGACGGCGCGGCCAGGGAATCTGTCGCAGTTGGAAGCGGCATTGGAAGCCGTAGAAGCGATCGGCTGGAACCAGACAGGCGAAATTGCGGCCGCATGGTTTACGGGAAGAGAACAGGAATATGAGATGCTTCTCAGACGACTTGCCACACTCAAAGAATATCTTTCTTACAATACCGATAGAACCCCGCACTGATCCCAATCACCGTGAACACCAGCCCCACAGACAGATACTCCATATTCAGACATTCCTCGGCAATGATATCCGCACCCTCTGTATAGCCAAACGGCGTGATATATTTCAGGAATTCTGCGTCTTCCGTCAAGTTCGCGATGATATTAAGGAAATAGAGGAGCGCCGCCATTCCAAGCCCGACTCCCGCACCGCCATGGCTCAGGAACGCGGAGATCCCAAAGCAGATGGACGCTATCTCTACCTGCAGGATCAGGTAAGCAAGAAACAGAAGAAAAAGCGGACGGGTATCCGCTGATTCCCCGATCACCTGCACAGACAGTATGGTAACGGCAACGACTACAATATTCAGCAGCAGGATCTGCAGTATGATAGAAATATATTTCCTGACTACGACCTTTCTCCTGCTTACCGGGTGCGTCAGCAGGAACTCTGCCGTCTGTTCCTTCTCCTCCTTCGACAGGATGGAGATGCCAAGAAGCGCCGAGAAAAACGCTCCTCCAAGGCCAAGGACATTCCCGCATTCCACGCCAAAGAATCCCATGAATTCACCGAAATTCAAGCGATCCATGCCGAATGCGGCAGAAAAGCTGCCCATCTCGGCAAACATAGCGCTTACATCCCCCATCTGCGTCTCCATCTCCGGATAGATCAGAACACAGAGCGCCAGCATAAATGCGATCACGGCTGTCCATATCATCAAAGTTACTTTTCCCTGTCTTAATTCATGTTTGATCAGAGTCATCTCAATTCTCCTTTTCGGTATAGTAGTGCATGAATATCTCTTCCAGATCCGGTTCGGTTATGGAGATATCCGTAAGCGGCAGCTCGGACAGAGTACGAAGCAGAAGTTTAAGATCTCCGCCGTAGAGGAAGCTTATAGAATCCCCGTCTATCTGGATATCCTTGATGTAGTCAAGCTCCGGTAAATCGCTGACGCCTCTAAGCCTCACCCGCCTGGTATCGTTATGCCCCAGGTTCTCCGTAGTGTCCGAAGCTAACAGGCGCCCTTCCCGGATGATGGCCGCATGACGGCAATACCGCTGGATCTCCGAGAGAATGTGCGAGGAGACGAATATGGTCGCGCCTTTGGCGTTGCGTTCTTCCAGTATGGCATAGAATTCCCGCTGCATCAGCGGATCAAGCCCGCTTGTCGGCTCATCTAAGATACACACCTCCGGCTCATGCTGCAGCGCACAGACGATAGATACCTTCTTACGGTTGCCAAGAGACAACTCCCGCACCTTCTTATTCACATCCAATTCCAGTCTGTCACAGAGATTCTTCGCTTCCGCACGGCAATCCCTGCCCCTTAGATCGGCGGAGAACTTTATCACATCCTTCACCCGCATATTGCGGTAAAAGGAAGCTTCCGAGGGCATATATCCTACACGGGAAAGAATCTCTTCTCTGTGCCGAATGCTATCCAATCCAAGGATCTGCGCACTCCCGCCCGTAGGAGCGATCAGTCCCAGAAGCGTCCGGATCGTAGTGCTCTTCCCGGCTCCGTTTGGTCCGATAAATCCGAAGAAATCTCCCTTTTCTACCGTCAGGTTCATATCTGTGATTCCCCGTGACCTTCCATAATATTTCGTAAGTGAATTCGTCTTTATTGCATCCATTCTCTCTCTTAAGACTCCTTTCTCTGATACACATTCTTCCAGAATGCCAACATCTTCGAGAAATCCGCTTCCAATGTCTTCGCCTCCAGAACTTCCCCTCGCTGAGATATCTCCCACAGATATCCCACAGACATCAGATAGATCTGGCGATGCATCATCACAAGATCCAGTCCGGGGATAAAATCCTCCGGGTCAAGCCCTGCAAGGGCATCCGCCGCCTTCCTGTCAAAATGCTTCCGGTAGCTTCTCTGGATATCTTCGCAGACAACCGGATCCTTCTCATAGAATGCTTTCATGGCAAACGCAGCTATATCCGGATATTGACACATGATCTGGATCTTCGCGTACATCCCGCGTTCCATCATCTCGAACAAGTCCCTGCACTCATAGCACTGATTCCGGGTAAGGTACTCGACCGTAATATCCGCCGCTTTCTCCCACAAAAACAGATACAGCTCCTTCTTATTATGAAAATAGTGAAACAGAAGGGATTTGCTGATTCCCGCCTCATCCGCAATCTCCTGCATGGGGCTCTTCTTATAAGTATTCTGGGAGAATACACGGAATCCGGCATTGATGATCCGCTGCTGTTTCTCAATCGGCAGAAAATAGAATTTCTCATTCATATCAAAACCTCGCTGACTAAAATGGTCAATGGCTATAACTATTATTATAATCCATTGACCATTTTTGAGAAGCCCTCTTTTACATATTCACGGTTGCTGCCCAGCTATTGTTCACACCTGCTTCTACAAATTCTCTGGTCCAAATCCCTGAGGCAGCAATTCCTGCAATGTATAAATCTTATAATCTTCCGTTCCTACAGCCAAAATGATCTCGAATTCCTCCGGATCACAGAACTCCATCATCACCTGACGGCAGACGCCGCACGGCGGCGTATAGGACTCCAACCGCCCATCCGGCCCGCCTACCACACAGATCGCCCGAAAGCTCTTGACACCCTCGCTGACCGCCTTGAAAAACGCCGTCCGCTCGGCACAATTCGTTGGAGTGTAAGCCGCATTTTCAATATTGCACCCTGTATATATCTTACCGTCCTTCGCAAGCAGCGCCGCGCCCACCCTGAAATGAGAGTAGGGCACATAAGAATAGCTAAGCTGGTCTGCCGCAATGGTTATCAATTCCTTTATCTGTTCTCTTGTCATGTTCTTCGCTTCCTTTCGCTATAGCCGGTTCCTGTCCTCTCTGATCAAAGTCCGCAGCGCTTCCACCGCCACCCGCACCGCCATATCCGTATCCTGAACGACCGGGTTGGGAAGTCCTTCCTTCTCCCTCTCCTGATTCGCCACCACAAGGAAGCAAGATCCCACTCTGACATGCAGACTGCTTGCAACGACGAACAACGCCGCCGATTCCATCTCAGACGCCAGACATCCCAGCCTCTTCCATGCTTCCCACTTGTTCAGCAGCTCATAACTGACCGGTTTGGTCTCCGGAGAATGCTGTCCATAGAAGGAATCCTTACACTGTACCACCCCTACATGATAATTCCCTCCCAGCTTCCTGGCTGCATCCGTCAGAGCATTGACGATCCGAATATCCGCTACCGCCGGGAATTCGATCGGCGCATACTCCCGGCTGGTTCCTTCCATACGGATCGCTCCGCTTGCGATCACGACATCACCGCTCATCACATCCGTCTGCATGCCGCCGCAGGTTCCAATCCGGATAAATGTATCGGCCCCCGACATTACCAGCTCCTCCATCGCAATGGATGCCGACGGGCCGCCGATCCCTGTGGACGTCACACTCACTTTCACTCCGTCCAGATACCCCGTGTAGGTGACATATTCCCGGCTGTCCGCCATCAGCTTCGCGTCATCAAAATACTTCGCGATCTTCGCACAGCGCTTGGGGTCTCCCGGCATGATCACATACTTGCCCACGTCCCCCTCGCCAACCTGGATATGATACTGCTTTCCTTCGATTTCTGAATAATTCATAGAATCCCTCACTTTCTATATATTTTTATTTTTAATATTGACAATTTCACGAATTTCTTATAGAATAACGATAGAAAGAAGGAACGAGTTTCTTACCGTACAGCTATTGCTCAAGCGGCTTACCCGTTTCTTTTTTTATATTTACCAAATCATATAAATATAATTTGCCATCCTGAGCATGACGAACCAGAAGCACGGCTCGAAATATATTAAACCGCTCCACTTCCTGTACTTCATTATAAACAGGAAGTGCAAATTTTGTATCATAACGATACCATCCATTTTTTGCATTTGAATGATGCTTTTCCTTAAGATTCTCTTTAAACCGTTTTTGAGCGGCTATCTCTACCAATTCCGGCAACCCTTGCACTAAATTCGCTTTTGCTTTTGCCAAAGTCCCCTTCAATTTTTTCGTATAATTTGATCCGGAAAATTCATCTGGAAAATCAGATCCGATGTAAATCCTATCATTTGTCTCTGTACTGATGAAAGATTGTCCAACAAAATGTTTCAAATATTTTTCCACTTCAATCCACTCAATTTTTTGTCTTCCTTTAAAAATAATATCATTAATGACAACCATTTTGCAATCGTTCAAATCACTAACAATATTCACGTTTCTTTCCATGGTTTACCCTCCATCTATCTGTCATGTTCGGGTTATATCTAAGCTTTTTTCTATAAATAAGTATAACAGAAAGTCAGCCTTCTCTCAATCAGTTTAAAATCGAAAAGGCGCCGGCGTACATCCGCCGACACCTCACATCATATATTACAATTTGTCTATAAAGATTTTCCGCCGAAAGATCATCTGGCAACGATCGGCAAGAATTCCTGCGTGATCGCATTGATCATACCAAGATCCGTAAGCCTTGCCACCGGTACAACAGGCAATGGCAGAATCGCCATATTAAAGAGCGGGAATGCCACTCCCTTCATCCCTAATATTTCAAGGGATTCTTTGAACTTATGACTCTGAGCTGCAATCGTATCGATCGGAGTATTGGACATAAGACCTGCTACAGGCAGTTTCATCTCCGCAAGGATCTCACCGTCACGCACGCTGACATAACCTCCTGCATTCTCTTTCAGACGGTTGATCGCTATGACCGCATTCTCAGGCTTATCATAGATCACGACGATATTATGGCAGTCATGTGCGACCGTGCTGGCTACCGCACCCTCTTGTATCCCGTAGGATCTGACAACAGCCTGTCCGATCGTGCCTGCTCCGTAACGGTTAATGACCGCGGCATACTTCAAGTCCGGATCACCGGAGATATCAAGAACTCCATCCTTCACAGGTATATCTGCCGTCTCAAAATCAGTCATGAATCCCTTCTGCGGATCAAATGCGATAATATTGCACCGTACATTCCCGTCACAGCCAGGCACTTCGATCTGCAGCTTCCCGGCATCAGGAGTTGGAATAGAAACCGAATTGACCGATTCGATCTCGTAGTCTCTATCCTCGATCTCTGCTAAGAGTTTCCCTTCCTCTGCCACCAGTTCTCCGGCATAAAATACTGCCTTAGGAGCAAGCTCCGTCAAATCATCAAATAACAGCACATCAGCGGCATATCCCGGCGCAACTGCTCCAATCCCCTTGATCCCTGCCTCACGGGCCGCATTGATAGTTGCAATCTTAATTGCATCAACCGGATCCAGACCCGCGCGGATTGCCTTCGCGGCAATATAATTCTCATGTCCGCGCTTCAGAATATCATCTGACTCTGTATCATCCGTTGCAAATGTCACCAGATCCGTATATCTGAAATCCTTGACCCCCTGAATGATATCGTCAATATCCTGGGAAATGGAACTTTCCCGGGCATCTACGTTGATACCTGCCCTCAGCCGGTCACGGGCGTCCTGTGCGCTGATGCACTCGTGATCGCTCATAGGGCCTCCGCAGGCATAGGCGGATACCTCCCGGCCATAGATGCAGAACATATGTCCCTGTGCAAACTTCTCTTCATCAAGGCACTTGCCGACTAATGATACCATCCTTGGCGCATTATTCATCACACCGTAATAATCCATAACCTCCGCAAGACCTGCTACACGGGGAAGCTTAAATAACTCGGCGATTTCTTCCACACCGAATTCTGCCCCACCGTTTTCCTTACCCGGCAGTGACGGTACACAAGACGGCGCCAGGATCAACTGACGCATAGGAAGATCTTCACTGCACTCATGCATATACTGAACACCTTTCACCCCAAACACATTGCCGATCTCGTGGGGATCGGTGATAACGGTAGTCGTACCATGCGGAATGACAGCTTTGGCAAAATACCGCGGCGTCATCATCGTACTTTCGATGTGGATGTGTGAATCAATGAATCCCGGGGTCAGATACGCACCTTTCGCATCATATTCTCTCGATCCCTCTAAGGAAGTCTCGGGACGCCCCGTATTGTCCGGGTCACATTGCACATGGGCAATAAATCCTTCGCAGATACCTACGTCGCCAAGGTAAATCTCCCCGGTAAAAACATTCACAATCCGGGCATTTCTAATAACAAGATCACATGGGATGCGTCCAATCGCAGCATCAACAAGCCTTGTTCTGTCTTTGGGTTGAATTCTCATATCATACCTCCACATTTGTATATAAGTTCAAAGGTTGCACCTTTAATTTATCATAAAGAAAAGAGGCTGTCAAGCTCCTTTCTTTCTTAAATCTATTCGCCATGATCTACACGAAACAGATCAAAATGAATCAGATTCGTATCAAAATACGCACGTCCCCAGACAAGCGGTTCCCCTTGTCTGTCAAATGCAATAGAATCTAGCAGAAGAACCGACTGACACCGCAGCTTTGTCTTATGCCCTAACACTTCATGCATCTTTTCAGTCGTCATCGACTCCACCCGAACCCGGTCGCTGTGCGCTTTTCTACCGGCATACCTTTCCAGTATCTCAAAAGCATAATTGTTTTCCCAGACATCCCTGTCTGGCGTCTCATAAAACAGATCCCTGCCACACCATCCCTCTGCAACGATTGCCGGAATCCCGTCTGCGTATAACCAATATTCCATACGAAACACAGGCGCATCGTCTGCAATGTGAAGTTTTTCGGCCGCAATATCTCCGGCCGGCATTTCTTCCAGAGAATAGATATCATGGCTGGGGGAATGTCCGCAACGCTCAATGATCATACTGAAATCAATCATTTCCTGCAGATTCACGCACACAGCAAGAGCCTCCGGGTTAAGAAATGTCCCCTGTCCGTGACGCCGTAAAATGATTCCCTCTCCCGCCATCTGGCTTAATACCGGCCGCAGTGTATTCCGACTCACACCAAGACGGTCCGCGATCTGCTGTTCCGGCGGAAGCTTATAGATACCCTCTTCATATTGCTCCGCTATTATATCCAAGAGCTGACGTCGGATTGCATCGGATGTAGTATTCCTGTCGATTGGCACCATTGGCATAGCAATTCTCCTTTCATATGATTCATCTACTGCCTGCTACATTATACCATCTCCCTGACAAAAAGCAAACAACCCATGTTAACGAAAAATGAAGATATTTTACAAGACTTTTGAAAATCTTTGATCTACAATGGTTTTTGGCAACCGCGAAATCGCTGTTATCCAAAGGAGGACTTAAAAAATGAATTTACAAAATGAGAAATGTGTCATGGTAATTGACGAAAATCTGCCGTTGGGAATTATCGCAAATACAGCGGCTATCATGGGTATCACTTTGGGGAAGAAAATGCCGGAAGTCGTCGGTGCTGATGTATACGACAGAACCGGGAACAGGCATTTAGGAATTATTGAATTTCCCGTGCCCATTTTGAAAGGCAATGCAGATATGATCAAAACAATCCGTGAGAAATTGTATGAACAGGATTTTCCGGATTTAACAATTGTTGATTTTACAGATCTGGCGCAGGGCTGCAAGACTTATGATGAATTTATAGAGAAGATGAAAGAAGTACCAGAAATTGACTTAAATTATTTTGGAATCGCGATTTGCGGAGCAAAGAAGAAAGTGAATCAATTGACTGGAAGTATGGCTTTACTGCGGTAAGCGGAAGCTGTGAAGATGTTGAAGATTAGACAGTATGTAGACATACTATTGCCTACATACTGTTTTCCGTTAAAGATATCGCCCACCGCCTGCGGGAACGCAGAGAAGAAATTGCCGTCTGCCAGCTTACACTTCGTCCGCCTCTTTCTCCTTCCCAAGCCTTCTAAGCATGGTCTTCTTCACCGCACGGAAGATATTCTCATATCCCGTGCACCTGCACAGATGCCCGGACATTAATTTGCGGATCTCATCATCCGAGAATTCCCTCTTCGCCTCTAAGATCTCCACCGCACTCATGATGAATCCCGGGCTGCAGAACCCGCACTGTACCGCTGCCTCGTCGATAAATGCCTGCTGAATATCCGAGATCTCCCCATTCGGCCCGGCAAGCCCTTCCAAGGTCAGGATCTCTTTCCCATCCGCCCATACAGCCAGATAGATACAGGAATTAAAACACTCCCCGTCTATGATCACATTGCATGCGCCGCATTCTCCGACCTCACAGCCCTTCTTCACACTCGTAAGCCGGTAATCATCCCGCAGCATATCCGTCAGAGACGCACGGACATCGATCATCTTCTCCACATGCTTCCCGTTGATGGTACAGGAAACTAATTTGTACTGTTTACTCATCGACTTCACCTCCCGCAAGACGAATGGACTCCCTCAGCGCCCGTTCCGCCAGTACCACCGCGATATGCTGCCGGAACTCCTTCGAAGCCCTCCAACTGTCACGGGGATTGACATCCTCCAATACTGTCCGGGCAAATGTCTTCACATTCTCCTTCGATACCGCTCTTCCCTTCGCCGCCGCTTCCGCCCGGGGCGCACGCATAGGGACTGGCCCTGCCACACCGTAGGCGATCCTGACATCCTCCATCACCTTCTTATCCGGAGACAGCTTCACATTCACAGAACAGCCTGTTGTAGCGATATCCATAGCATTTCTCATAGCATACTTGATATAGTGACCATGATAGCCCTCATAGGCGACCTTAGGGATAATGATCGCCGTCTGCACCTCTCCCGGCCTAAGGTCTACGACCCCCGCCCTGATGTAGAAATCATGGATCGGGATCCTCCTTACCCCATTAGGCCCGGTGATCTCCACCACCGCATCCCACGCATGAAGTGTAGAAGCAGAATCCGCGGACGTCACGCCGTTACAGGTATTCCCGCCGATCGTTCCGATGTTGCGGATCTGCGGCCCGCCTACCAGATCAACCGCCTCTCCTAATACATTGATATGCTCCTGAATAATCGGATCTCTCGTGATATGGGAGAAGCTGGTAAGAGATCCGATCCGGACCGCCCCGTCTGCCTCATAGCTTACCCCGCGCATCTCATCAAGCCCGTAGATGCTGACCAGCTCCTTCCCCGCACGCTTTCCTTCCCGCATCTGCACCAGAACGTCGCTCCCGCCTGCAATGATCTGCGCTTCCGGGTGTTCTATAAGAAGCCGGACCGCGTGTTCTACGCTCTCTGCTTCATAAAGTGCCTTTATGTCATACATAATTTTAATCCTCCCTATAGAATGATTCCTCTCTCAAAAGCTCCGGTTTTGTTCCCATGGCAGAGATTAACCTCACTCTGCCGAAAGCTTTGAACCTGCCTGCCATCAAATCAGCCCTTCCTCTTTAAACCTCCGGAACAGATTGTGCGGATTCACAGGCGCCTCGTTGACTCCCACTCCCGTCGCCTGATAGACCGCATTGCGGATCGCAGGCGCTACCGAACAGGCCGGCGGCTCGCCCAATGCCTTAGTCCCAAACGCACTGGTCGGCTCCGCATTCTCCACGAACACCGCCTTAAGCCTTGGATGATCCATGAACGTCGACAGCTTGTAATCCAACAGATTATTGTTGAGCGCACGTCCCGTCTTCTCATCGAAGAGCAGCCGTTCCGACATCCCATACCCGATCCCCATACTCATGCCTCCATGCACCTGAGCCTCGGCCAGAGCCGGATTGATCAGTTTCCCCGCGTCATGGGCATTGACGATGTCAAGAAGCTTCACCTTACACATGGGAATGTCCACCTCTACCTCCGCGATGGTGCACCCGAAGGAGTACGCGTTGGACTTGATCTGTGAGGTACTCTCCGCCGACAGATGCCGGCTGTTAGTCAGACTGTACAGCGCCTCCGTGGATAATTCGCCGAGAGTCATTAAGACCCTTCCGTCCGTGGTGCGTACGATATTGCCCTCTGAAATATCCAGGTTATACGGCGGCATACGCGTTAGCTCCCGGGCATATTCTAAGATGCGCTCCTTAAGAAGCATGGCAGTCTGCCGGATGGCAAACCCCGCCGTATAGGTCTGCCTGGACGCATAGGCTCCTGTTCCAAACGGCGTCACATCCGTATCCTGACACGACACTACATGCACGTCTCTAAGCGGAACTCCCAGTACATCCGCCGTCATCTGCGTATAGGCGGTATCCGCCCCCTGGCCGATCTCCGTCTCCCCAAGCTGCACCTGCAGAGAGCCGTCCTGATTCAGGACCATACGGCAGGATGAGGTCTCCAGGGAAATGGGCCACACAGCCGTATTATACCAGAATACAGATACGCCGATCCCTCTGCGGATATCCCCGGTCTGGTTCTGGTATTCGTTGAATTTCCGTTTATAATCAATCGCCTCCATGGCCTTGTCAAGACATTGATTGAAGGTATCGTCATACAGTTCATTCCTGGAAAATGCATCCACATACCCCACCGGCATCAGATTCTTACGCCGGAATTCGACCGGATCCATCCCCATCCGCGCCGCCACGTCTTCCGTATGGGATTCCACCGCCCACATGGCCTGCGGGATCCCATAGCCGCGCATGGCCCCGGCCACTGATTTGTTGGTAAATACGGTATAAGCGTCAACCTCAACATTGTCGCACGGGTACAACTGGGGGAATGCGCCCGCCCCCTTCGCTACGATACTGTGTCCGTGGGACGCATACGCCCCCTGATCGGAGAATGCTTCTAATTTGCGCGCCGCGTAAGTTCCGTCCGGACGCACCCAGGATATGATATGGCTTCGGATTGCATGTCGCACACGGTTGGACACGAAGGTATCCTCCCTTGGAATATCCAGCTTCACCAGATGTCCGCCAAGCTGCATGCACAGCCATGCGCACAGCGGTTCGTACAGGGCGTCCTGTTTGTTCCCGAACCCGCCTCCTATGTATGGTTTGACAATGCGTACCCTTCCCCATTCAATTCCCAAGGCCTGTCCCACGATCCTGCGGACGATATGAGGAATCTGGGTAGAAGCAGTCACCGTGATCCGGTCGCCCTCCATCTCGGCATAACAGATGAAGTTCTCGATATGACAGTGCTGCACCGTCGGGGTATCATACCACCCCTCCACCTTCGTAAGTCCCGGCTCCTTGATGGCTTCTTCGTAATTCCCCTTGCGTATCGTTGTGTGTTTCAGGATATTGCCCGGGTAATCCTTATGGATCTGAGGCGCCCCCTCCTTCATCGCCTCCTGCACATCCAGTACAAAGGGATACTCCTCATACTCTACCTTGATGGCAGCAAGCGCCTGGGCCGCAGCGACCTCATCTTCCGCCACGACCGCACCGATATCGTCTCCGTAGAACCGCACCTCTTCTGTCAGGACCAGACGGTCCGCCACATCCTGATGCCCCGGATCCGTGGACCACGGGTGTCCTGCCGTTGGGAAATAATGCTTCTCCTTCACATCAAAACAGGTAAATACCTTCACAACTCCCGGAATCTTCTCCGCCTCGGAGGTGTCCATAGACACCACCCTTCCATGAGCAATGGTTGAATGCAATACTCTGGCAATATATGCACTCTTATCGCACAGATCATCCGTATACCTCGTCCGCCCGATCACCTTATCATAGGCATCCACACGAGTTACCTTCTTTCCTACATACATCACTGATTCCCTCCTTACTTGCACCACTTATCTGTCTCCGTTAATACAATATGCAATATGCCGCTTCATCTTAAGATATCCTTCTTCCCCGATCATGATCTTCCCTTTCTGAATCCGGATCAGCTCTTCTCCCTCCAGCTTCTTGATATTACGGTTCAGAGTTTTCACTGAGAAGCCGATCTCCTCGGATAACTGCTCCCTGCTCTCCTTAAGCTCCAGAACCTTTCTAAGAGGCTGCTTCTGTTCGTATTTGCGGATCAGGTGCATCATCAGACGCTCCCCGCTCTCGAAGAACAGATATCTCCTTGCATCGGCCGTCTGAGTTATCAACCTTCGCATATTCTCCTTTGTCCGCAGATAGAGCGCCTCCGCATCACTCTGCAGCCATTCCATATAATACGTGATCGGTATGGTCAATATCCTGCAGTCGGCCGCCGTTATCACACTAATCCTGTAGCATGGAAGATCAGCGAAATACTCGATCTCTCCAAAGCAATCTCCCGGTCCATAGTCCTTGAAATAATAAGGCCTCTCATTCATAGGCCATTCAATCCCCGTCACCTTCCCGGATAATATCATGTATATATAATCACACTTCTCACCTGCCTCGATTAGAATCTGACCTTCCTTCACATCTATTACGCTCATGTAGTATTTGACTTCTTCCGTGCAGTTCTGAAACAGCCTCTCCATATATGCCTGCTTTTTTACCGGCAATTCTCTGAACACATCCATGGGCCTCACCTCTTAATACTTATTTTACCAAATCACTGATCGAAATAAAAAGGACGAATGACCTGATTTTCCCATTTAATAAAAAAATAGCAACTCACCCAAAATTTATCCAGTTTTTTTAGATTATCAATCCAGTTTTTGTCCATTTTAGACAAAAAAAGAGTGTAGCGTTACGTTCCTCACATAACACTACACTCTGATCGCTGTATATACCTATACCAAATGACACGCTACCATGTGTCCCGGAGCAACCTCCTTAAGCTTCGGCATCTCCCCGAAGCAGCGGTCCGTCGCGAACTCGCACCGCTCCGCGAACCTGCAGCAGTTTTTGGGGTTGATCGGACTTGGAATCTCTCCCTTGATCGGGATACGTTCGTTGGCCTTGGCTTTCTTAGGGTCTGCCTCCGGAATCGCCGACAGCAGAGCCTTCGTATACGGATGCTGTGTATTCGAGAACAGCTCCTCCGTCTCTGCGGTTTCCACGATCGTTCCCAGATACATAACCACTACCCGGTCTGAGATATATTTGACAACACTTAAGTCATGGGCAATAAACAGATAGGTAAGCCCCATCGTCTCCTGAAGGTTCTTAAGCATGTTGATGACCTGTGCCTGGATGGATACGTCCAGGGCAGAGATCGGCTCATCACAGATAATGAACTCCGGATCTACCGACAGCGCCCTGGCAATCCCGATTCGCTGTCTCTGCCCGCCGGAGAACTCATGCGGGAAACGGGACATGTGATCCTTATTAAGGCCTACCGTCTCAAGCAACTTCTCTACCTTCGCATCTACTTCCTTCTGGGACATCCCATGCTGCTTTAGCCCCTCGCCTACGATCTCCTTGACCGTCATACGCGGATTCAGAGAAGAATACGGATTCTGGAAGATCATCTGTACCTTCCTGCAGAATTCCTTCTTCTCCGCGCCGCTAAGCTTCATGATGTTCTTGCCGTTGTAGATAACCTCACCCTTCGTGGGATTATACAGACGGATCATGCACCGCCCGGTGGTGGATTTGCCGCAGCCCGACTCTCCTACCAGGCTGACCGTCTCTCCCTTGTTAATGTGGAAGGTCACATCATCTACCGCTTTCAAAGTCTCCTTGCGGCTGATGTGGAAATATTTACATAGATTATTAACCTGTACGAGAGGCTGATTCGTCTCCTGATTCGCCATTATTTCACCTCTCCTTTCTTTATCACGGTTTTCTTCATATCGGTATCCGGTGCAAACTCATGCTGCAGCCAGCAGCAAGCGGCATGCTCGTCAGAGAGCTGATAAGTCTCAGGCGGTGTATCGATACATACATCCATACAATATTCACACCGGGCTGCAAAGGGACATCCGACCGGAGGGGAGAATAAGTCAGGAGGTGTCCCTTCGATCGGTTTTAATTTCTCACCTTTAGCGGTATCCAGCCTCGCGATCGACTGCATCAGCCCTTTCGTATAAGGATGAGAAGTGTTGTAGAAGATCTCGTCTGCGGTACCTCTCTCCACGATCTTTCCTCCGTACATAACCAGAACACGGTCACAGAGCTTCGCAATCACTCCTAGATCATGGGTGATCATGATAATAGAAGTTCCCAGCGTCTTCTGCAGGTTCTTCAAGAGGTCCAATATCTGCGCCTCAATGGTAACATCCAGAGACGTAGTCGGCTCGTCAGCGATAACGATACTCGGGCTTCCTACCAGCGCGATCGCGATCATGACACGCTGCTTCATACCGCCGGACAACTCATGCGGATACTGCTTATATCTGCGCTCTCCGTCAGAGATTCCTACTAATTTCAGGATCTCCAGAGCCTTCTGCTTCTTCTCGGCCGCGCTCATACCCTTCTTGCCCACGAAGACCTCTTCGATCTGTTTGCCGATCCTCATGGTCGGATTCAGGGATGTCATCGGATCTTGGAAGATGAATCCAATCTCCGTCCCCCGCATATTACGGAGCGCCTTCTTATCCATCTTGAGCACATCGTCGCCCTTGTACAAGATCTGGCCGCCCTCGAAGAATCCCGGGGGCTCCGGATTCAGTCTCATGATACAGGAAGAAGTAACACTCTTCCCGCAGCCCGACTCTCCTACGATACCCAAGATCTCACCTGGACGCACTTCAAAGCTTACATCACGGACTGCCTTTACGACACCTCCATAAGTACGAAAGGAGAATGTCAGATTCTTAACTTCTAATAAATTTTCCATCTTCTTACTCCTTTCCTATTCTGTTCCTCGAAGCTTCGGGTCAAATGCATCACGAAGTCCGTCGCCCAACAGGTTCAGGGCAAGCATAGTCGTACAGATCAGCGTTGCCGGGATCACGACCTGATAAGGATTGATACGAAGCTGTGCGATACCCTCTTTGGCCAGTACTCCCCAGCTGCACCCCGGCGGCTTGATACCCAGACCGATATAGCTTAAGAATGCCTCCTGGAAGATGGCTCCTGGGATCGCCATGGTAAGATTCGTGATAATGAGTCCCATGACATTCGGCAGGATATGCTTCACGATAATCACCATATCCGGCACACCCAGGATCCTCGCCGCCGCAACGAAATCCGACTCTCTGAGCTTGAGCACTTCACCCCGGACGAAACGGCAGCTCCCGATCCATCCTACCATACACATGGCTATGATCAGACAGTGTACGCCGTTACCGATCACCACCATCAGCAGGATCGTAACGATCATGCTTGGAATTCCATACAATACATCTACGATACGCTGGATCAGCATATCCACCTTACCGCCGTAGAAGCCGGAGATGCCTCCCATGATTGAACCGACGAAAGCATTGATCATACTTGCCGCGAATCCGATCGTAAGGGATACTCTCGCGCCCATCCAGGCACGTACCCAGAGATCCCGCCCCAGGGAATCCGTACCGAACCAATGCACGGATGAAGGCGGCTGGTTCATCTTCTCCACACTCTGAGTCGCATAGTCAAACCCGCTTAACATCGGCGCAAATATCGCCATAAGTATATACAGGCCGATCAGGCACAGGGAGAAGAACGCGATCTTATTCTTGCGGATTCGTCTCCATGCATCCTGCCAATAACCGATATTTGGGCGGGAAATGGACTCCATGCTCTTAGCATTCTTTCCAATAATATTAAATTTATCTCTTGTTATCTCTGCCATATCCGCTTCACCTACGCTTTCTTTCCGCTGAGTCGGATTCTCGGATCCACGATACCATACAGGATATCCACGATCAGGATCGCTATGACAAGGAATGCGCCGTAGAAGATCGTCATCCCCAGAACCAACGTATAATCAGCCATATTAATACTGTCAACATAATATTTGCCCATACCCGGAATCGCGAACAGCGCCTCGATTACGAAAGTACCCGTGAGTACAGCCGCAACCGTAGGACCCATGATCGTAATGATCGGGGTGATCGCATTACGGATCTGGTGCTTGAAGGTCACGCGGAACTCTGACAGTCCCTTTGCCCTGGCCGTCTTCGTATAATCTGAGGTTACGACCTCCAGCATACTGGAGCGCATCAGACGCGATACCGATGCCAGGGTATAGAATCCCACAGCAATAGACGGCAGGATGGTATGCTTGAAGCTGGTATACTGCGCAACCGGCAATAGCTGCCATTTGATCCCGAAGAAATACTGCAGAAGCGACCCCATGATGAAGTCCGGTATGGACGTTCCTATGATCGCGATCAGGATACAGAAGAAATCCAGCTTCTTCCCGCGGTTCAGCGCCGCTATGATCCCCAGTATAATTCCGAAAAAGAACGCAAAACACAGCGCCCTGATCCCTAAGTCCGCAGAGAACGGGAAAGATTCGGAGATAATACGGTTGACCGTACGTCCTTCATACTTCATGGAGTAGCCAAGATCACCGCGGATAACATTCTTCATATAGGTTACATACTGTACCGGCAGCGGTTTGTCAAGGCCGTAATACGCCTCTAAGTTCGCCTTGATCTCAGGTGTCATCTTCGGATTGGAAAACGGATCACCCGGCAGCAAACGTACCAGCACGAACACGATACTTACAAGTACGAATAATGTCACGATTGCAAGCAGCACTCGTTTTATTATATATTTTGCCATGTGTTTCTCCTTTCTCTTGTCTTGTGGCAATTATTTGACAATTTTGATTATCCCACACCTCTTAAATTTCCCTGAATAATCAAAATTGTCAAAAGGGGAACCGTATTACGGCTCCCCTCGCTTAAAACCATGCTTTACAATTCACTAACGATTATTCTGCTAAATCTGCATATACAAGGTTAAAGTCGTATCCAACGAAGTATACGTTGAAGTTCTCGATCTTCGGATTCACAAGATAGGTATCCTGGCGTAACTGAAGCGGTACTAAAGCCGCGTCTTCTTCAAGGAAAAGCTTCTCAGCCGCAAATAATAGATCCTGTCTTGTCTTCGCATCTGTCTCAGTCGTAGACTTCTCAAGATACTCGTCATATTTCGGATTGTTGTAACCGGAGTGGTTGTACTGTCCGTCGCTGATCCACAGCTCAAGGTAAGAATATGCGTCAGAGTAATCCGGTACCCAGCCGGTAACTACCATATCATAATCAAGATCCTGCTCTCTCTGGAGTCTCTCTTTGTAGGTTACCTGCTCGATCTCTACCTTGATACCAAGGTTCTTCTCATACTGCTCCTTTAATACCTCTGCCTGCTTCTTAGCATTCTCCGTATCGGTTGTAAGAAGTGTGACTTGGATATCTGCCGGTGAAGATACTCCAAGCTCCTTTACTGCCTTATCAAGATACTCTTTTGCCTTCGCGTCATCATTCTCAAGCGGGAACGGCTCATACGGATAAGCCTCGCCGTATGTGGTATCTGCTGATGTTACATTTGGAAGGACAAGTCTCTGTGCCGGTACATATGTATCATAGTTCACAAGTGTGTTGTATTCCTTCCTGTTCAGGCCAAAGTTCATCGCGAATCTTAAGTTCTTATTCGCAAACGCCTTGCCCTCTGTCTGGTTGAGCATGATATAATCATCCGCGCCTGTGAAATATGCCTCTGTGTTCAGCTCGCCTTCTGCATACTGAGGAACCATATCGGAAGGAACGATGGTAATGTCAACCTCGTTCTGTTCGAACATCGCCACACCTGTCTTAGCATCCAGTACGGTCTTGATGCAGATCTCGTCAAGCTTGATGCTGTCAGCATCCCAGTAATCCGGGTTCTTGGTCATGATCAGCTCGTCGCCGTGCTTCCACTCAGACATTACGAATGGTCCGTTGTAAGCAGCCTTCTCCGGATCTGCCGCATATTCTGCACCATACTTTTCAACAAGGTCTTTTCTTGCCGGTCCGAACGCACACATAGAAGCCATCGCATCAAAGTATACTGCCGGATGCTCCAGCGTGATCTCTACAGTCTTATCATCCAGAGCCTTTACTCCAAGCTCTTCTACCGGAACCTCACCGTTATTGACAGCAGTACCGTTCTTCAATATATATCCGATGAATGCATAATCAGCAGCAAAATCTGGATCCATCAACCTCTGCATACCATATACATAATCCTCAGCCTTAACGTCTTCGCCGTCGCTCCATTTCAGTCCGTCACGCAGATGGAAGGTATATACCAGACCGTCGTCGGATACTTCCCATGTCTCAGCAGCATCGCCCACTACTTCGCCTTCCTTATTCCTTGTCAGGCAGGCAAGTACATGGATATTGGCAGATGCAGAACTGATCGAGTTACTGTTCTGCGGGTCCATAGACGGAACATCCTCACGCAGAGTATATGTAACTCTCTTCTTACCGCCTGCATCGGAGCTTCCGCCGTCAGAATCTGATCCTGAACCTGCTCCGCTGTCTCCTCCTCCTGATCCCGGCGTACTGCAGCCGGTCACCATTGCGGCTGTCATAGCCATTGCTAAAAATGCGGCTAATAATCTCTTCTTCATAAAGAATCCTCCTTTTTATTATATTAGCTCTATGTAGCTTAACAGGTCCTCATATACGATGCGCATACAACTCCCTGGTTCTACCAATCATGCACCGCAGATTCCATACACATGATAGCTTTCTTCGTCTACCATACACAACGGAATCCACCTCGTTCCCTCACAGATGAACGTAAGCCTCTCTTCCGCCGGCGCCATCTTCTCTTCTATATCCGTCTCCGTAAACGGAAGCTTCAAGAAGCCCTTCTCCTCGGACAATGCCGCCATAACAAACGGTCCGTAGGCAATTGCCGCCCTCTCCGGGATATCCGCTGCCCGAAGGATTCGGAAACTGAATGTAAATGTGAGTTCAAACGTGATCTCCTCCGAGAAATCCCTTGTAAATACCAGGTAACCGTCCTCGTCGGGTTCTACGGCAAGCTTCCTGCCATTCTCTTCTATCTCATATCCCCGTACACGAACTCCATTCTCTTCCGCACCTGCGGCGTTCACAGTCCACTTCGGCAGACGGATCTTGATTGTATGGACTCCAGAACCCTTCACGGTAATTCTTGTCCTCTCCGGATGACCGCCGACCGCCTCCTGCCGGATATGGACATCCCTTTCTGCCCACTCAAGCACAGACGGAATAAAAAGATTCACATAGAACTCATCCTCCCGGTGGAAATAGATCCCATCCCTGTACTTGAAATGACTCTCCATACCGGTGCCGTGGCAGCAACTATTCTCCCACAGGAATTCCCTCTTCGCTCCCGGCTCTAACGGGAAGAAATACGTGCTCTCCCCCGTAGGGCGCTTATCCTGGGACGCCAGGATATGATTCAGGACCGTCCTCTCATAGTAATCCATATAACGGCTCTTCGGCTCATACTGGAATAACTCCTTCGTAAGCTTCAGCATGTTATAAGACGCACAAGTCTCCTGTGTCTTCTTCGTAAGTAGATCTCCGATCCGGTCCTTAGCGAAGAACTTCTCGCTCTCCCCGCAGCCTCCCGGCGCATAGGTATGCCCGTCCGTGACGATCTGCCAGAAAAACCGCGCCATATCATAGTACCGCTTCTCACCTGCAGCCTTGTATATCTCCAGTGCGCCAAGCATCTGCGGAATATGCTGGTTCGCGTGCATCTGGTCAAGCTCGTCCCTCTTCTGCTCCAACGGATAGATCAGCTTCTTATTGTCAAACAGCTTCGCACAGTCAATGAATTCTTCCCGGCCTGTCAGCATATACAACTGTGCCATGATAACGTTCATCGCCCCGAATTCACCGGCGATATACATGCTCCACATCCTGGTCCGCTGCTGATATGTAAGCTTAGAAAGCCTTCTCCACACCCACAGTCCCAATCTCTCGGATACTGCAAGCGCTTCTTTTGCCCCTGCATATGTATAACAATCCAGCAGCCCCGCGAAGATCTTATGCAGCGTATAATACGGCGCCCAGATCGTCGGATACTCCACGTATTCCTCCAACTGATCAAACTGGTCCGGGAGATACCCGCTTAAGAAGCCCTCTCCCACACCTTCCATCTTCGAAAACGCGTCCTGGCACTCTGCCAGGCTCTTTACCATATATAACGCCTTCTCCCTGAAACGCTCATCGCCGGCCGCATGATAACACAGTGCCAATGCCGACATATAATGCCCCGTCGTATGTCCCTTGATCTGGCTCTCCCACTTCTCCCAGCCGTCCAACGGTACTGCTCCGCAGGTATCAAGGCCCGCAGCCCGCCGGAAATTATACAGCATCCTGTCATCCTCGACAGAAAGGAGATACTCCTTCATCCGCTCCTGGGCATCATAGAAAGGACTCTCCGGCAAAAGCCTGATCACTGCATCATCGCATCCGTGTATACTGCCTATTGATTTCATCGATAATCACCTATAACGTTAATCCATTAACGTTAATCTCTCCCGAAATAAAAATAAATATGATTAATTTTATCATTTTCCGGCACACTGGTCAAGAAAACTCTAACAAACAATGCACTGTAAATTGTTGACAATTCTCTATAATCCTTAAAAATACGGGAATTGTCAGCACGACAACTCCCGTATTTTAGAAAAATTTAATAATACACCCTGTTCCTTTTATATCCTCTCCAACGCCTCATTCGAGCCTATCAGCATCAATATCATCCCTTCCTTCAGCGCCACGTCCGGATCCGGCGTAATCTCCACATGATCTCCTTCCTTCACCCCGACAACATTCACTCCATAGGTTCTTCTGACATCCAGATCCTTCAGCGTCCTGCCGATCCATCGCTTTGGCACGGCAGTCTCTACAATACTGTAATCCGGCGATAATTCAATCCAGTCAGCAAGGTTCGCAGACAGCAGATTCTTCGCGATCTTCCGTCCCATCTCTTCCTCCGGGAAAACCACCGCATCCGCGCCCACCTTCCGAAGCACCTGGGCGTATCTTGCATTATGCGCCTTGCACAGGATATACGGGATCCCCATCTCTTTCGCCGCCAATGTCGCCAGTATACTGCCCTCCAGATTCTCAGATGAAGCCACAACAATCCCGTCATAATTCCTTGACCCCAGAGATTGCAAGAGGTCCGGATTGCCGATATCCGCCTGCATGGCATAAGTGACCTTATCTGCGATATCATTGATCCGCTCCATATCCTGATCTACGGCCACAACATCACACCCTAACTGCTGCAGAGTCACCGCAACGCTTGCGCCGAAGCTTCCAAGCCCCAGTACCACAAACTGTTTCTTCATAAATTATGTCTCCTTTTCCTGTAATCTACTCCTATCCGACCATGATCGGTTCCTTGGGAAGCCTTCGAATCTTATCCCTTGGATGTGTCTTCCCTGCAAATGTAAGTACCAGAGACAGCGGTCCCAGTCTACCGATATACATCATGATCATCAGAACCACCTGGCTGGCCCGGCTAAGATGCGGGGTCAGATCCGCTGAAAGCCCCACCGTTCCCACAGCCGACGCGGTCTCATAGAGGACATTGACCATTGGAATGCTGTCTGGTTCGATCACAAGTATCGCAATCGTCCCGGTGATAAATACCGTAAATGCTACCATTACAACGCAGAACCCCGTACGGAAATTCGCCACCGATATCCGCTTGCCCATGCACTCTGTATCATTACCGCCCCTTACGAATGTAAGACATGCAAGAAATAACATGGCAATGGTTGTCGTCTTCACCCCGCCTGCAGTACCGCCCGGCGAACCGCCGATAAACATCAGTATCGAGCAGAATAGTTTCGTCTCCCCATACAGCGCCCCCTGGGGAACCGTATAGAATCCTGCCGTCCTTGTAGTCACCGACTGGAACACAGACGCCAGAAGCTTCTCGCCAAGGCTCATACCGCCTATCGTCTCCGGGTTATGATATTCGGCAGCAAATACGAATACCGTCCCGGCAATGATCAGAGACACCGTCATCATGACTGCCAGCTTCGAGTGCAGCCTAAGTCTCGTGAACCACCAGCGCCCCGGTACTTCTCTGTGGATAAGCTCCTTTGTATTCTCAATAACATCAAACCAGACCGTAAATCCGATACCGCTTAATATGATGAGCAGTATCGTTGTAATATTCACCACCGGATTCACCGCATAGTCTGCAAGGCTGTTCTCCCCTAAGATGTCTATCCCCGCATTACAGAACGCCGAGACTGAATGGAAAACTGAATACCATATGCCCTTGATTACGCCATATTCCGGAACGAACTGCAGCGTATACAGCAATGCCCCGCCG
Source organism: uncultured Dorea sp. (assembly GCA_947652615.1). Classification (GTDB taxonomy): domain Bacteria; phylum Bacillota; class Clostridia; order Lachnospirales; family Lachnospiraceae; genus Sporofaciens. The sequence goes on from CANTDX010000008.1 coordinate 37,419, forward strand.
CCCTCCACTATGAGGGTTCCCAGGATCACCTTCTTCACCATCCTGACAATTCCGCCCAACCGCTGTGCGCCATAGGCTTCCTGTAGGACTACTCTCTCCCGGACCGTGATCTTCCTTCGAAGCAGGAAGAAAAATATCGTTGCACATGCGATAACACCCAGACCGCCAATCTGGATCAATATAAGCAGTACCACTTTCCCAAACAGGGTAAATTGAGACGCCGGCACGATCGTCACCAGTCCTGTCACACACACCGACGTTACAGAAGTAAATAGCGCGTCTATGAACGCAATCGGCTGCGTGTTGCTGACCGGAAGATACAGCAATATCCCGCCGAGAAAAATCACACCTAAAAATCCTACCGCCGTTATCTGCAGCGTATTCCATCTGACACTTTTTGTTCCCTTCACGGCATAGCTGCTCTCCTTCCTATTCATTCAAAAAGTGTAAAGCCCTCAATTACAAAAGACCTTACACCTTTTTGGTTAAGATTTATCATCATTGCACAATGCTTCATATTTTTCTACAAGCTGTTGATACTCTTCAAGCGTCTTACATTCTTTCAAATCATTCAAAATACGGACTCTCTCAAGTTTCCTTGCTAAGATTTCAATCGTCTCGGCTGTATTTGGCATATCCTCACCTCACTTCTTCAAACGCTACTCTTTGATTCTGTCAATTTCTGTTAAATTAATTCCAGATGAAGTAAGTATAACTTTTAGAGTATTATATCTTACTTTCATAGCTTCATATACCTCTGAGCCTTTATCAGCTAATAACATATAACTTTGCAGTTGAACAAATTCCTCAACATTTTTCTGCATTAACTCTTTTTCAGTCATATCCCCATCCACCTCACTTTTAAAATACTGCTTTCTTTGGTACTTTTATTATATCAATCGGCATTCACCGTGTAAAGCACTATTTCTGTGAACAGTAACGGACAGCAGCAGACCAGCAACAGACCAGTCTGAATATCTCTTGTAACCCGCGAGCCGCAATGTTATAATTGAGGAATCTTCTCTGTAACAGGAGAATAAACGGAGGACAAAATGAAGAAAATACTGATCGGAACAACGAATCCTTCCAAGATCCAACGATTCATACAACTCTTATCCGGATACGCGGCAGAATTCTGCACCTTAAAGGATCTGAATATCACGAAAGAACCGGAGGAACGAGGACACACCCCCAGAGAAAACGCCGTTTTAAAGGCAAGGTTTTACGGGCAATATTTTGATTCTGTGATCTGCAACGATTCCGGGTTATACTTTGATGAACTGGCGCCGGGCGATCCCAGACAGCCGGGCCTTAATATCCGGACTCCGAACGGGCTGCCAAGATTAGACGATGAAGAGATGATAAACTATTATTCCGAACTGATCCATTCCCTTGGAGGGAAGGTACTGGCATATTACTTAGACGGAATCGCAGTTTATCATAAGGGGAAAATCTATTCCTATATGGAGAATACCTCGATCACAAGGGAGAACGCCTTCTATATGATCGACCGGCCCTCTCCCGGAAGACAGCCAGGCTGGCCCCTCGATTCCCTCTCGATATACCGGGACAGCCTGACCTATTTCGTAGATGAAGAAAATGAGAATTCCGATGAAGATGATACTGAGATTATACCGGAAGACTATAAAAAACGGTTGGTAGATTTTCTTGCAGAATCACTGTCACTTTCTCTATCCTGAACCATATATCCATCTGACGGACTTCGCTCATTCCGGATCTACACTGTAATCTTCCTCTTCTCATGCTCTGCCGCGACTTCTTCCACTGATTTTTCCTTCAGTCTTACCGCGCCCTTGTATCCTTCCTTCGCCGGGATCAGATCGCCTTTGGCGAGATTCTCCTTCGCCTGGGCAATGGCTTCCTGATACTGCGGCAGCCATTCCTCCTGAGCTACCAGCATCTCATCGATCATCTGCCAGATCTCCGGCGGATTGCATACCGCGCCTGTCAAAGGATCCATAAGCGCAGCCTGCTTTAACAGGTTCACATCCCCGTGTACCGCGGCCTCCACGGCAAGCTTCTGCACCCATATAGACTGAGAACATACCGCCGCACAACCAAGCGGCAGATCTCCTACCTTCGGTACGCTGATACCGTTGCCGTCCACATAACAGGGAACCTCTACCACCGACTCATCCGGCAGGTTGGTAATACACCCCTCGTTCATCATATTGAAGTGTCCGCGGTACTTCCTTCCAGTCTCAAGCGATTCGATAATATAAGAAGCATGCTCCTTCCCTCTCTCGGAGCCGTCTAATTTCTTCGGCTCTTCTGCAAGGATCTTCGGGAATTCCGTCTCGAACCAGTTTCTCTCTTCTCTGGTAACACGGAGGTAGCCGGCAGTCTCCCCGTTGATCCAGTTGTCCAGATTGATCCAGTCCTTGATCTCATCCGGACGTTTCCTGTACCAGGATACATATTCAGAGAGATGTCCGTTCGACTCTGTTGAATAGTAGCCAAACCGTTTCAGTACATCAATACGCACCTTCTCTTCTTCAGAGAATTTCTCATGCTTCAAGAATCCGGGCAGAATCTTATCCAGCATATCCTCCCCGTGATGCTTCACCGATATATACCAGGTCTGATGGTTGATCCCGGCGCATACGATGTCCAGTTCGTCTCTTGGAATCCCTAAGACTTCCGCAATCTGCATCTCCCCGTGGATCTCTCCGTGGCACAGACCGATCGTCTTCACTCCGCCGTATTTGTTGCATGCCCAGGTTGCCATCGCATTCGGATTCGAGTAGTTCAGCATGATCGCCCCCGGCTCCGCCACTTCCCTGATATCCTTACAGAAGTCAAGCATTGCCGCAATCACCCTCTGTCCATACATGATACCGCCTGTGCATAAGGTATCCCCGACACACTGATCCACACCGTATTTCAGCGGGATCTCAACATCCGTCTCGAATCCCTCTAAGCCCCCGATACGCACGCAGTTGACGATATAGCGCGCATCCTTGAACGCCTCTCTTCGATCCGTAGTCGCCTTAATCTTCACCGGAATCCCATTCGCATCCAAGTCCCTCTGGCAGAGCGCCCGCGTCTTCTCCAGGTTATCACCATTGATGTCTGTAAATGCAATCTCAGCCTTCTGCAATTCCGGCACAGACATAATGTCTGTAAATAATGTTCTCGCGAATACAAGGCTTCCTGCTCCGATAAATGCAATCTTAAAACTCATAACCATACCTCCTGTTTCAATCCTGTACTCTCTTTTTTAGTATGGTTCTATTATAAGCTTCTTTCTGATATCATGTGTAAAGTATTGAAGCTCAACAGATGAAATGCAAGATATTACCGCATTTTATCTTACGGCACTCTTCACATCCACATAATTGTATCCCTCAAAACTATCCGCCACATTCTTACAGGTAAGCTTCCCATCATAAGTATTGATCGCAGAATAGATCACCTCATTCTCCCTGCATGCCTGCTCAAGCCCTTTGCCCGCAATCTGAAGCCCATATCCAAGCGTCGCATTCGTCAGCGCGATCGTCGAGGTCCTTGGAACCGCCCCCGGCATATTCCCCACGCAGTAATGCACAATACCATCCTCTATATAGATCGGATCATCATGATAGGTCATATGAGTCGTCTCACCACAACCGCCCTGGTCTACCGCTACATCCACGAACACAGCGCCCGGCTTCATCTCTTTCAGATACTTCTTCTTGAATAGCTTTGGCGCGGCTTTCCCCGGGATCAGCACGGAACCGATCACAAGGTCCGCTTCCTTCACAGACTTCTCTATATTCGCATCATTCGATGCCAACGTCTGGATCCTTGCCCCGAAAATATCATCCAGATACGCAAGCCTCTGAAGATTGACATCCAGAATCGTGACATTCGCGCCCATGCCTACGGCAATCTTGCAGGCATTGGTTCCCACAGAACCGCCGCCAAGGATCACTACGTTCGCTTTGGGCGTCCCCGGAACTCCGGCAAGTAAGACACCTTCCCCGCCATAGATCTTCTCCAGATACTTCGCGCCTTCCTGGATACTGAGACGGCCGGCAATCTGGCTCATAGGTGCAAGAAGCGGAAGTCCGCCGTTCCTATCCATCAAAGTCTCATAAGCAACGCCTTTCACCTTCGCATTAAGCAGCGCATCCGTCTGTGGTCTGTCTGCCGCAAGATGCAGATAGGTATACAGGATCAAACCCTCATGGAATAACAGATATTCCTCCGGCAGCGGCTCCTTCACCTTCACCATCATCTCCACAGTATCCCACACTTCTTTTGCCGTGTCTATAAGCTTCGCACCCGCCGTCTCATACTCTGCATCAGTGAATCCGGAACCAATACCGGCTCCCCTCTCAATATAAACTTCATGCCCCGCATTCACATAGTCCTTGACATTATCCGGTATCATCCCTACACGAAACTCATTATTCTTGATCTCTTTGACACTTCCAACCTTCATTCTCCTTACCTCCTAACGTCCGCCTTCCAGAAATTTTTAAACAATATTTTTCATATAATAATTTTGACGAATAATATTATTCATTTATCTTTTCATTTATACTATCATACGCCAGCAAAATATTCAATATAAGTTATTTTTTTCACAGATCATTTTTATTATACACATTTGCAAGAATTGTACTCACAATTCTGCTTGCATATTTCCTCAATTCATGATTAAATCTTAATAGACATAAGAAACACCGGAGGTACGATCTACATGAGTGAATTAAGTGAATTAATCCACAATGCCAATCTAACGAAAACACAGAAGATGATTGCCAAATACATCCTTGACAACTCGGCGGACGCCTGTTTTATGACATCTACAGAGATCGCCCTGAAACTGGGCGTCAGCGAATCATCCGTTATCCGTTTCAGCCGGACTCTTGGGTTTGGCGGATTCATGGATTTCCAGAAGGTACTGAGGAAGGAATATCAGGACAAGGTGCTCAGTATATCCAGCAATATTACCGTCCCTGCACAGCGTATCGCCAAGAGGGCCAAGCTTGACAGCAGCACCGATTACATCAACCGTCATTTCAAGAATGCCCTCCAAAATCTGGAAACCTTATTTGCCACAAATGCTCTGACCACTTTTGAGAAAGCCGCGGATATCATCATTGCAAGCAAACGCAAATATATCGCCGCTTCCCGCGGTAATTCCTGCCTTGGCGATTATTTTCTCTTATATCTGAAACATATGCTGCCGCATGTGACGTCCACCAATACGGCTGCCATAAGCCCGATCGACCATATGTGCAACATTTCCAAGGAGGACTGCCTGATCATATTCAGTTTCCCCAGATACTCCTCCCTGGACCGGGTAACCACTGAGATGGCCAAGGAGGCCGGTGCAAGCATTGTTGTGATCACTGATAAGCCAAGCGCGCTTCTCGCCCAGTATGCCACCGTACTGATCACCGTCCCGGTTGACAGCAACGCGTTCTTTAATTCTCTGATCGGACCGCAGTTCGTTGCCGAGGCTTTGCTTGATACGATCAGCCATAAGGTTAATGGGATTGAAAAAAGATTGAAGAAGATTGATAAATATCTGAATGAATTGGGAATCTATTAATTCAAGAGGCCGTTGGGAACACTTCCTACCGCTCCCAACAGCCTCCTAATTACTCACACTCAAAGGGTCGCTTACGCCTCATCAATCGCCTTCCCGATATCATGGCGCATGTATTTGTTATCGAACTTCACCCACTCCGTCGCCGCGTAGGCATTGGCCCTGGCTTCCTTAAGGTCCTTCCCCTTCGCCGTAACTCCTAGCACTCGGCCTCCGTTGGTCACGATCTGCTCTCCGTCAAATTTAGTCCCGGCATGGAAGCAGTAATACCCTTCATGCTTCCCAAACTCCTCCAACCCGCTGATCGGAAGTCCCTTATCATACGCCACCGGATATCCCTCGCTTGCAAGCACCACACACACGGCCGCATTGTCTTCGAACTGCAGATCCACCTGGTCAAGCGTGCCGTCCACACACGCCTCTACGACCTCGATGATGTCGTTCTTCATCCTTGGCAGCACCACCTGCGCCTCCGGATCACCGAATCTTGCATTGTATTCCAACACCTTGGGACCTTCCTTTGTCAGCATCAGGCCAAAGAAGATCACACCCTTGAACGGCCTGCCTTCTGCCTTCATAGCATCTACCGTCGCCTGATAAATATATTTGTTGCAGAAGTCCTCTACTTCCCTGGTATAGAACGGACTTGGAGAGAATGTTCCCATCCCGCCCGTGTTAAGCCCGGTGTCTCCATCCCCTGCACGCTTGTGATCCTGCGCGGACGTCATGGTCTTGATCGTATTGCCGTCCACGAAGGAGAGTACGGACACTTCACGGCCGGTCATGAATTCTTCGATCACCATCTCATTGCCCGCATCTCCGAATTTCTTATCCAGCATGATGGTCTTGACGCCTTCCTTCGCCTCCTCAAGCGTGCTGCAGATCAGTACGCCCTTCCCAAGCGCCAGCCCGTCCGCTTTGAGAACGATCGGGAACTTCGCCGTCTCAAGATACGCAAGCGCCTTATCCGGATCGGTGAAATTCTCATACGCCGCCGTCGGAATGTTGTATTTCTTCATCAGATCCTTAGAGAATGCCTTGGACCCCTCCAGGATCGCCGCATTCTTTCTTGGGCCGAACGTGCGGATCCCCGCCGCCTCAAGCTCATCCACCAGACCGCCGACTAACGGGTCATCCATCCCTACGATCACAAGATCGATCTCCTTCTCCTTCGCGAACGCAACGATCTTATCGAATTCCATCGCGCCGATCGGCGCACACTCGGCGTACTCCGCTATCCCTGCATTCCCCGGCGTACAGTAGATCTTGTCCGCCTTCTCGCTCTTTGAGACGCAGTACGCGATCGCATGCTCTCTTCCGCCGCTTCCGACAATTAATACCTTCATATTCTACCTCCTGTCATATATCCAATCAATAACTCTGCATCGCCGCCACAAGCGCGTCCTTCTGCGGCGCCGCTTCAGCAGAATAACCCACAGACATCACAAACACATATCCATCCACCAGACGCACATACTGGTCCATATGCATCTCTCCGACCGAAGCATCGTAAACCATCTTCTCATGGACACAGCGGTAAGTCTCACCGCCGATACTCTCTTCCGTAACCCCCTCAAAGGTCAGCCCCAGGCTATCTGTGATATCCCGCTCTATACTCTTCTGCATCAGATTCAGATACTGGTCTATCGTCATGCTATCGAAGACCTTCTCAATCCCTATATTGACCGTCACATTGCCGGAATCTTCTACCGCCCCCAGTACATACCGCACATTCCCATAATCCTGGGCATTCTCAAGTCTCTCCTGCCCTTCTTCTGTCATGAACTCATCTGCCGCAATATCCTGCGCATACCCCAGTTCATCTCCGGACAGCATAATATAATTCTCAGGCAGCTCCATCCTTAAATTGAACCACTCGTTGGTATAAGAATTCCCGTCAAGTGAACCGTACATTGTCTGGTCTTCTTCTCCGGAGACGCCGTCTGTATCATCAACGTCCGTTCCATCCGTTTCTTCAGGCTCTGTTATCTCTTCCACTTCCGACTCATCTTCCTGCCACGAATAATCTTCAGCGCCCCTGACCAACGGCTTCTGTGTACTATACCTGTGCACCGCTGTAACCAACAACCTGGCAGACGTCGCGATACCCGCTACTCCGCAGATGACTGCAGCCGCCACCAATACCTTATTCCAATGCTTCATCTTCGTTCTCCTTACTGACTCACAATAGCTTTCCCCGACCGTACTGTCACTTTTCCATTCGCGATCAGATCAATGGCCTGGGGCAGTATCTTCCACTCTGCCTGCTCCATCACGCGCTTCTGCAGAATCTCCGGTGTATCATCAGGCTCCACCTCCACTGCCTTCTGAAGGATGATGGGTCCCGTATCCGTTCCCTCATCTACAAAATGCACGGTCGCACCCACAACCTTCACTCCGCGCGAAAGGGCCGCTTCATGCACCTTAAGCCCATAGAACCCAGTACCGCAGAATGACGGGATCAGAGACGGATGAATGTTGATGATCCGATTCCTGTATTTCGAGATCATAGCCGGAGGGATCACAACAAGGAAGCCGGCCAGTACGATAAGATCCGGCTTCCATTCATCTACTGCTTCGATAAACTTCTCATTAAATTCTTCTCTGGACGCATAATCCTTCGGCGAGATACACCGATTGGCAATCCCATGGTCTCTGGCTCTTAACAGGGCATAGGCATTCTTATTGTTGCTGATTACTCCGGTAATCCTGGTATTGGTAATACTGCCGGATTCCACCGCGTCAATGATCGCCTGTAGATTCGTTCCTCCGCCGGATACAAGTACCACTACATCTAGCATAATGTAACTCCTTTATCTCCTGCTTCTACACGGCCTACCACATATGGCTGCTCACCTGCCGTCCGTATCGCCTCCATTGCCTGATCCGCATCGGCCGGATCAACCGCGATGACCATTCCGAGTCCCATATTGAAGGTATTGTACATCATCTCTTCTGCAATATCCCCCTTCTTCGCCAGAAGATCAAAGATCGCAGGAACCTCATAGCTGTCCTTCTCGATCACCGCCCTTGCGCCCTTTGGCAGCATCCGCGGGATATTCTCATAGAAGCCGCCGCCCGTGATATGGCTGCAGCCCTTGACAGTCACACCGCTGTCCTTCACACTCTTCAACGCCCTGACGTAGATCTTCGTAGGCTCAAGCAGCGCCTCGCCAAGCGTCTTCCCCAGTTCATCATAATATGTATCCAGCGATTCCTTCGTCATCTCGAATACCTTGCGCACAAGCGAGAAACCATTGCTGTGGACACCGCTTGACGCCATGCCGATCAACACATCGCCCGGTCTGATATTCTCACCGCTGATGATCTCCTTCTTATCTGCCACCCCGACCGCGAATCCCGCCAGGTCATACTCATCCTCCGGCATAAGCCCCGGATGCTCCGCAGTCTCGCCGCCTACCAGAGCACAGCCGGACTGCTTGCAGCCCTCCGCCACGCCGCTTACGATAGAGGCGATCTTCTCAGGATAATTCTTGCCGCAGGCGATATAATCCAGGAAGAATAACGGCTCGCCGCCCGAACATGCGATATCGTTGACACACATGGCAACCGCGTCGATGCCGATGGTATCATGCTTGTCCATCAGGAACGCAAGCTTCACCTTGGTTCCGCATCCGTCTGTCCCGGACAGAAGGACCGGCTCGTCCATCTTCTTGATCCCGCTTAAGTCAAATGCTCCTGCAAATCCGCCAAGCCCGCCCAGTACCTCCGGGCGCATCGTCTCCTTCACATGCTTCTTCATCAATTCTACTGATCTGTATCCGGCTTCGATATCCACTCCGGCTTTCTTATAATCCATATGCTCTACCTCGCTTTTCAACAACTTCCGATACTCTCATCATCGGCTAAATTACTGCGCCAGATACGCCTCGTATCCGATCTCATCTAACTTCGCTGCCTTCCCCTGCACGGTCTCCTTCATCTCCCTGGAATAATCCTTAAGCTTATTCAATAATTCCTCATCAGATGTTGCAAGGATCTTCGCTGCAAGGATCGCCGCATTCATACCTCCGTCGATAGCAACCGTTGCAACCGGGATTCCCGGCGGCATCTGAACGATAGAAAACAGTGCGTCTTCACCTGCCAGATTCTTGCCTGACATCGGCACGCCGATAACCGGCATTGGAAACAGCGCCGCGCACATACCCGGCAGATGCGCCGCCATCCCGGCTCCTGCGATGATCACCTTCATCCCCTTTCCCTCTGCGGCCTTCGCCCATTCGAAGAATACATCCGGCTCACGGTGGGCAGAGATGATCGTCATCTCATAATCAATCCCTAATTTCTCCAGCATCGCCGCAGCCTTGCTCATGACCTTAAGGTCTGAGTCGCTGCCCATCACAATTCCTACTCTTGGCATACCTCTTCATCCTTTCTTCTGTGTATATTTTATAATGCATTTTCATGCGTTCATGATACCTTATTTATCTTGATTTTTCAATGGCTCGTTGAGAATCTCGGTTCCGGGCAATACGAATCTGCCCTCCGACAGCAGCACGATCTCTTCGCCTTCTCTTGTAATCACCGCAATACGCGCCAGCTCCTCATACGGGATCGTGATATCCGTATGGCACTGATAATACGCCTTCGACACATCTTCTCTGCGCAAAATGGATACGGCGTTATCCTTGGCTATGATCTCCTTCCCGTTGGGATTATATACCCTGACATCCTCGCTCCAGCTATAGCAGGTATCCCCTACCGCAAAATGCGGGCCCATCTTCTCGGCGATCAGAATCGGCATCTTCTCTTCGATCCCGTATTTCCTCGCCGCCACATAAGCCGTGGTGTTGGTCCCGATGGCGAACTCTCCCAGCGGGAGGGACGGGTGCTTATGGAGGATATTGTCGAAAATGTACTCCTTATTCTCCGTCTCCTTCTCGAAATTCCCGCAATGGTAATCCGTGATCATCCCGTCGGCAAATGTGATCTCAAGATCCCTGTACTGCAGCTCATTCAGGTAGACCTTGCTTACATGCAGTGTCCCGCCGGTCCCTTCAAGTACCGGAGAAGTGAATACTTCCCCTACCGGTATATTCACGTCCGCCACGCAGTTCTCGAATATCGTCTCTTTCTCCGGATTGCCGAGCTTATGCAGATACACCTTAAGATCCGTCCTGTTGCCGTTGCCGCCCAGGATATGGACATATTCACCCTGATCCAGGGCATCGATCAACGTCTGCTGTACCCGCTCATAGGCCTTCGCATCCAGGGTATTGATACGGATGATCTCGTCGAAGATCTCTTCATACTGTTCCCCGATCTCCGGCAGCGGATAGGCAACGATCGTAAAGCTCCTCTCATCACCCCTGATATACTGGTTGACGATCTGACTCTGCCGGCTTAAGAAATGGAGCTGCAGTTCCTCCTGCTTCTTCGTAAGGCGGATCACTTCTTCCTTCTGCACAGGCGTAAACGGCTCTTCACCGAACATATCAATACATGCCGGCCCTGCCATCTTTCCTGCCTGGGCCTTATGGCGCTCATATGTGGTCTGGATCACCTCAAGCTTGCGCTCCACGAACTTCTTATCCAGGAATAACGCCTGGTCATTGCGATGGTCATACTCATACTGCTTATTGGCGATCGCCCCGTAATAGCCGATCTTCAGGTGTTCTCGCTTCGTCAGCACGCTGACCGGAGAACGGTTCACAACAGGTCTTAGGCCCATTTTCTCAAAATTCTCTATAGCCCTGCGGATCACCCTCTCGAACCCAAGCACATAGCGGATCTCCACAACACCCTTCTTCGACAGATCCTTCCCTGTATTGACGAATCCTGTTCGAAAGCCTTCTGTGTAGACATCTGCCATCTTCCGGATCACTTCCTCCGGAAGTCCGCTGAGATGCCGTGCCGTGCGAAGCTCGTTCTCACTGATATACTCGCCGAACCTGTACAGGTACCTCAGATCCTCAAGGTCGCTGTTCATAACGATATCCGCAGCAAAGGATCCTTCCGGATCGACCTGTTCACGGATCCTGTCTGCAGCAAACACATCACAGTAATCACTGGCATACCAGTAAATATGATCCCTGATCTGACTGATCCGCTCATTCTCCGGCGTCTCCTCCTCGAACAGATTATAGACCTCTATCAGCAGCTCATACAGAATATCCAGATACTCTGTCTTCTGTTCAAACACATATGCGACGGCGCCCCGAAGCTCCGTATACAGGAAGCTTAAGATCTGACCGTACCCCTCTCCTAACTTCCGGGCTGCAAAGGATGGGTTCGCATAGCTTGTCTCATACGCCTCCGGCAAGATATCCTGATACAGCCGCCGGTTCCACTCTGCGAGCTCATCCGCTCCCATCTCCCGGCAGGTTCCGTCTGCGATCTTCGTCCTGACCTCATCGATCATCCCGATAAAATCAGCCATCTTCCGAAAATACTCCCGGAAGGGAGGCTTCACCGTCTCCTCAGTCCTGATATCACGGATACGTCCCGCCGCTAATTCATATCTCTCATCTATCATCTCACAAGCCCCCTGATAAATATTACCGCAAGTCCGAGAAATACCGCCGTATTGATGCCGATTCCCACCTTGCACGTGATGTAGTTCCTGTCTCTCTCCTTAAGGCCGCGCAAACCCAGCCATATCCCGATTCCGGTAAGCGCCATGGTCCCCAGTCCCACAAATCCTATGAGCATACCGACCTCTCCCTTCTCTCGAAAAGAGATAGACACCATTAAAAACAACAGAAGAAGAACCACAAAAGCATAACCGCAGGAATAGATCCCTTTCCTCGCATGGCGAGGCTTCGCCTGTCCATACTTCGTGATTCTCTTCCTCTGCTTCTCTCTGGCTTTCGCCAGCGCCTTTGCCCTATCTTCTTCTGTTACGATCTTTCTTCCTATTAACATATCTTCTCCTTACTGCGGCGCAGATTACGAATATGACATAACCCGCAAGCCCTCCTATGGTATTCAAAAGCAGATCGTCCACATCGAAGCTGCCCACCTTCGTGATCAACTGAAAAGTCTCTACACAGAGACTAAGCCCGAAACTATAGAAGACCGTCGTGAAAAAACTCCTGTATCGGCTTGCCATCGGCATAAAGAAACCAAACGGCATAAAAATGATCACATTTCCAAACAGATTCGTAAACATGGCAAACATGCCGACCTGGTCCCTGTAATTCCAGAATCTCTTGATCTCCCTGAAAAGCACAAGGTTATAACGGTACTCCTCCATCTCGCCTGTCCGCCCATACCAGTCAGAAAATAATAGAAAATATATAATAAACGCAATATACAATACAAATAATATCTTTCCTAAAAACCGGATTCTCTTATATCCTTTCAAATTCAAACAGCAGGATCCTTTCTAAAACGTAAGTCCTTTTTTCCATTTTAGCAGACGCGCTCCGCTCACGATCGTAATAATGCCGGCTGTGATTCCCACGATCGTCACGACAACACCTACCGCAATACTTGCGATCCCGGCAAAATTCATCGCCTTATAGATCTTTTCATTCATACAAGCCTTCCTCCTATACACCGTACTGTTTATAATATGCGTCAATTGCAGCTTTTAATGTATCATCAATAATAATTCTTCCCCGGCACTCCCTGTTATAAAGATATTCTACCACCTCGTCCATGGTCACAATCGCATTCGCCCCGAATCCATACAAATCCTTGATCTCATCTAACGCGCATTTCTTCCCGCCTTTGCCGACCTCCATGCGGTTCAGCGATACCATAAGCCCCTTCACTTCCACGTCTGCCTGGGCCTTGATAATCGGGAAGGTCTCTTCGATGGATTTGCCGGAGGTCGTCACATCCTCAATGATCACTACTCTGTCTCCATCCTTAAGCTTACTTCCCAGGAGGATCCCCGTATCACCGTGATCCTTCACTTCCTTGCGGTTCGAACAGTACCGGATATCCTTCCCATATAATTCGCTGATCGCCATCGCCGCCGCAACCGAAAGCGGGATTCCCTTATAGGCCGGCCCGAACAGTATGTCAAAATCAAGACCGTAGTGATCGTGGATCGCTCTCGCGTAGTATTCTCCGAGCCTGCGAAGCTGGGTTCCCGTCACATAGGCGCCTGCATTCATGAAGAACGGCGACTTCCTCCCGCTCTTCAATGTAAATTCTCCGAATTTCAAGACATCAGATTCTACCATGAACTCGATAAATTCCTGCTTATATAATTCCATCCTTCTAAACCTCCCATATCTACAGACTTTATTCTATCATAACTCAAATCTATTTTCAATTTATTCCTGCGTGCACCGCGCCGACCAATTCCCGGACGTCATTCATCCGATTCTGCCTTAAGTATTCTTCTATCCCCTCGATGATCTCCATCGTCACCGCCGGATTATGGAAATTCGCCGTTCCCACCGATACGGCGCTGGCCCCCGCGAGCATCATCTCGATCGCATCCTCAGCACTGGCAATCCCCCCCATACCGATGATCGGAACCTTCACAGCCTGGAACGCCTGATATACCATCCGCACGGCGATTGGGTGAATGGCTGGACCGGAGACGCCTCCCGTCTGGTTCGCCAGAGCAAAAGTCCGCCGATGGATATCGATCTTCATCCCCGTCAGCGTGTTGATCAGAGATACCGCGTCGGCTCCTCCTGCCTCTACAGCCTTCGCCATCTCGGCAATATCCGTCACATTGGGACTGAGTTTCATGATCACCGGCTGTTTCGCGTACTTTTTGACTTCCTTGGTAATATCCTCCGCTGACTTAGGACTCTGTCCGAACGCGATACCCCCTTCTTTTACATTAGGGCAGGAAATATTGATCTCCAGCATATCTACAGCTTCATCCGCAAGCCGTTCTGCAACCTCGCAGTAATCCTCAGCGGATTTCCCGCAGACGTTGACAATAATCTTCGTATCATACTGTCTTAAGAAGGGAATGTCTCTCTCACAGAATAGATCGATCCCCGGATTCTGCAGTCCGATGGCATTCATCATCCCTCCATAGACTTCCGCGACCCGGGGTGTAGGATTCCCCGGCCACGGAACATTGGCAACTCCCTTCGTAGTCACCGCTCCAAGTCTGTTAAGATCTATAAACTCCGCGAACTCCGCACCGGAACCAAATGTCCCGGAGGCTACCGTCACCGGATTCTTCCACTCTATTCCCGCAATATTAACCTTCATATTCATCAGATCTCCACCTCCGTCGACAGGAATACCGGACCGTCCTTGCAGATCCGTCTGTTATGCACATTGCTGTGGCTGTCCCGCTCCTTCGTCCGGCAGACACATCCAAGACATGCTCCGATCCCGCACGCCATCCTCTCCTCCAGAGATATATAGCATACAATGTTATTTCTATCGGCATATTCCTTGAGTGCACGCAGCATAGGCCCAGGACCGCAGGCATAGATAATATCCGCCGCAAGCGCATGTCCGGCAATGGCGTCCAGTACATTCCCCTTCGTCCCCACGCTGCCGTCCTCCGTGGAAATGTAGACTTCGCCGTTCTTCTCGAATTCCTCTCTAAGGAACGTATGGGCATCACGGTACCCGACAATGATCTGCTTCTTATCACATTCCAATTCTTTGGAGAGCTCCAGGATCGGAGGCACACCGATACCGCCGCCGATCAGGAACGCCTTCTTCCCCGCAGCCTTCTCCATAGGGAACCCATTCCCCAGCGGCCCGATGATCGGAATCGAATCCCCGGCGCTCAGTTTGGAGAATTGCTCCGTACCTGTCTTCTCGCCTGTCACACGGTATACCACCCGTAGCGCCGCACCCGCCTTATCAATCTCACAAATACTGATGGGCCTTGGAAGCAGCTTGCCCGCGTCCATGGTATACATAGATATAAACTGGCCCGGAACCGCATCTGACGCAGACTCAGTCCGGATCCACATACTGTATATCCCGTCCGCAAGCTGCTCCTGCGATACCACAACCGCTGTCTCTTTCCTTCTCTTCTCCATTGCCTCTCTCCTAGTTATAATGTATTGTTTAGCGCTTCTCTGATATCCGCAGCCATATCCTCTACCGCAGCCCTTGCGGCTTCCCCGAATGCTTCTTCGCCGTATCTTGCGTATTTCTCCTGTCTGTACGCGGCAATGATTCCGCGGGAGGAATTCACGATAGCGCCAAGGCCGTCCTCATTAAAGAAATGCACCAGATCCTTGCCTTTCCCGCCCTGTGCGCCGTACCCCGGCACCAGGATATATGCCTTAGGCATGATCTTCCTTAAGACCTTCCCCATCTCCGGATAGGTAGCGCCCACAACCGCTCCCACATAGCTGTATTCCTCGCCCATCAGGCTTTCTCCCCAGGCGGCCACCTTCTCGCCTACCAGTTCATACAGAGGCCTGCCGTCCACCAGCCGGTCCTGGAATTCGCCGCTTGAAGGATTCGAGGTCTTGACCAGTACGAAGATCCCCGTCTTCTCCTCCTTACATACCTTGAGAAATGGGTTCACCCCATCTGACCCCAGATACGGGTTCACCGTCGCGAAATCCTCATCAAAAGGCGCGAAAGATCTGCTTCCCACCTTAACATGCCCCAGATGCCCCACCGCATATGCCGCCGAGGTAGAGCCGATGTCTCCTCTCTTCACATCGCCGATCACCACCAGCCCTTTCTCCCTGCAGTAGTCCACCGTCTTCTTGAAAGCCATAAGCCCCGGAATCCCGAACTGCTCATACATGGCGATCTGCGGCTTCACCGCCGGGATCAGATCGTAAGTCTGATCCACGATCTCCCTGTTAAACTGCCATATCGCCTCCGCCGCCCCCTCCAAGGTCTCGCCGTACTCTCCAAACGCTTTCTTCTGTATGTGCCCCGGCACATAATCCAGCATCGGATCAAGCCCTACGACGATGGGCGCTCCTGTCTTCTTAATATTCGCTGTCAACTGATTGATCATCTGCTTTATCTCCTTTCATACACAACCCTGCCGTCCACCAGAGTATATACCGTCTCTCCAGTCACCTCATATCCGTCAAACGGCGTGTTCTTCCCCTTCGACACAAATGTATTCTTATCGATCTTATAAGTCCTTCTCGGATCGAAGATCGTAATATCCGCAGTCTTCCCCTCTGAGATACTGCCCTTATCCTCAAGCCCCAGGATCTTCGCCGGATTATAGCTCATCTTCTCTGCCATATCCATCACAGTCAGTACGCCCGTCTTCACAAGAGAAGTATAGGTAAGCGCGGCGGAAGTCTCAAGCCCTACGATCCCAAACGCCGCATCTTTCATAGACTTGTCCTTCTCTTCGCCGGCATGGGGGGCATGATCCGTAGCGATCACATCCATCACCCCGTCTTTCAGGCCCTGCCTGAGAGCCTCCACATCCGCCCGGCTCCGAAGCGGCGGATTCATCTTATAATTGCCGTCGTCTTCCCTGATATCATCCGAGCTCAGGATAAAATGATGCGGGCATACCTCCCCGGTCACCGGAAGTCCTTCCTCCTTCGCCATCCGAAGAAGCTTCACACTGTCTGCCGTGGAGCAGTGGCACAGGTGGAGCCTCACCCCAGTCTCCTTCGCAAGCAGGATATCTCTCGCGACGATCACATCCTCCACGGCATTCGTGATTCCCCGAAGCTCCAGCCGCTCGGCGTTCTCATCCGCATTCATAACTCCCCCTTCTACCATCGTCTGGTCTTCGCAGTGGGCAAATACCGATATCTTGCACTCTTTCGCCGTCTTCATCCCCTGTCTGTAGAGCGAAGCGTTCATAACAGACTTGCCGTCCTCGCTGACGGCGTGGCAGCCTGCCTTAGCCATCCCCCGGATATCTGCCAGTTCCTTCCCTTCCTGCCCCTTCGTAACGGCTCCAAGCTGGATCACGTGGGTTAAGGATTCTTCCTTCGCACGCTCATGAACCCTTAGAACCTTCTCCATGTCATCGATAACCGGCTTCGTGTTCGGCATGGCGCACACCGTCGTCACCCCGCCCTTCACTGCCGCTCTCCCCCCGGTCTCCAGGGTCTCCTTGTATTCAAGCCCCGGATCCCGGAAATGAACATGAAGGTCGATCAATCCCGGCAACACATAACAATGCTCCGCGTCGATCACCCGGTCTGCCTGCCTGTCAATGTGCTCTGCCACCTCGCAGATCTTATCTTCCTCAATGTACACATCCGATATCTCGTCTCTTCCGGTAAGCGGATCTATTACATGTCCGTTCTGAATCAGAATTGTCATATACACCCCATCCTTTCTAGTTTCATTATATTCTATCACACCAAATACAAAAAGGGAATGCCTAATGCATTCCCTTCTGAATCAATTCATTCTACCCAATCTTCTCTTTCAATACTTCCACGGCCTTATCCAGCTGATTATCAGCCTCAGGGTCTTCTTCGTTCTTCTCGTACTCGATCTCCACATCCGGGGTGATACCTTTGCCGTTGATATTCCTCCCCTTCGGGGTGAAATACTCCGCGATCGTAAGCTTCACACAGGTTCCGTCCTTCAAGTCGAATATCTGCTGTACGACGCCCTTGCCATAGGACTGTGTCCCCACGATCGTACCAATCCCGTAGTCCTGGATCGCTCCCGCATAGATCTCCGATGCACTGGCGCTGTTGCCGTTCATCAGGACTGTCAGCGGCAATTCGAACCGGCGCCCGGCGTCAGATTTCGTCTCCTGCCTGTTGCCGTCCTTATCCTCCGTGTAGACGATCAGCCCTTCCGGAAGCATAAGATCCAGCATCTCGCAGACCGTGCTTAAGTTGCCGCCCGGATTATTCCGAAGATCCACGACCAGACCCTTCATGCCCTGATTCTTAAGGTCCTCCAGCGCCTGCTCATACTGCTCATAGGTCACCAGGTCGAATTCCGAGACCGCCACATAGCCGATTTGATCCTCCAGCATCTCATACTTTATCGTCTGCGCCTGGATCGTATTTCTCACCGCCGTCACCGTGACCTCTTTCCTGTCGTCGCCGCGGTATACCGTCAGTTGAACTTCCGTCCCCTTCTCTCCCTTGATATGGGATACCACTTCTGTCAGATCCTTGCCTGTCACTTCCAGATCTCCGACCTTATAAAGGATATCGTCGTCCTGCAGACCAGCCTCCATAGCAGGGGACCCCTCATAGATCTGCACCAGCGTTACGATCCCCGTCTTGACATCCTGGCTCAGCACCGCGCCGATTCCGTCATACTCTCCTTCCGTGGTCTCCACGAGCATTCTCGTCTCCTCTTCGTCATAGTAGACAGAGTAGGGATCTGACAGCCCGCTTATGAATCCCTTATAGATTCCTTCTTCAAGCTCCTCTTCGTCTACTTCGCCAAGATAGTTCTTATCAATCAGCCCTTTCAATACAGACATCTTCTTATCCGTGTCTGCAGAATGCCTCCCTGTGCCGGCAACGAAACTTCCTGCCCGCAATCCGCAGGATACAAGCCCTACGATCAATAATACAGCAAGGGCGCCGCAAAGCGCCCCTTTTATAAAACTCTTCTTATCCTTCATTCGACCTCTACCTTCATATATCTTCTCTTTGCCCGCACAGCATGGGCTTGAACTACAGATAGTTACGCGGATTCGTCGGCGTCCCGTTAAGCATAACCTGGAAATGCAGATGCGGACCGGATGAATTGCCTGTTGAACCTACCGCACCGATATTCTGCCCCTTGCTTACTGTCTGTCCCGCGCTGACATACATGGAATTGCAGTGCATGTAATATGTCTGCAGGCCATTGCCGTGGTTGATTACGATCAGATTACCCGCGTTGCCGCTATAACTTGCGGAAGTGACCGTCCCTGATGCCGCCGCATAGATCGGAGTCCCCGTTCCGGCCGCAAAATCCATTCCCTTGTGGTTGGTACTCGCACCCGGGATCGGCTGTGCGCGCCATCCGAACTCGCTGGATATATAAGTGTATCCCGGACAAGGATGGGTGAACATACCATTGCCCGATACCACGGATGCCCCGGCAGAACCGCCGCCGCTCCCGCTGGAATTACGTGCCGCAGCCGCTGCGGCAGCCGCGGCTGCCGCCTCTTTCTGCTTGCGCTCTGCCTCTGCCGCCGCTTCCTTCAGCTTCTTTAACTTCTCCTGCGTAGCGCCGATATCGTCACTGAGCTGTGCGATCTCATCTGCTTTGTTCTCCACAAGGTCATTCAACTCACCCTGCTTCGCAATCAGGTCATTCTGCATGACCTCGAGTTCTTCATACTCCTTCTTAAGAAGCGCTTCCTGCTCTTCTACGTCCTTGACGATCCTCTGGAACTCCACCAGCATATCCCGGTCATATTCAGATATCGTCGAAATGTACTCCGCATTGTTCAGAAATTCACTGATTGTCTTGGACTCGCACAGAATCTCTATAAACTGTGCATTCCCGTTCTCATACATGTACTTGATTCTCTTCTTCATGCTTTCGTACTGGTCATTCTCGTCGACCCTCGCCTGTATCAGTTCTTCTTCTTTCGCACTGATCTGGGTCTCCTTCTCGTCGATCTTCGCCTTCGTCTCCTCCATCTCGGCGACGATCGCACTGAGCTGTCCCTCTAAGGCACTCTTCTCCTCTTCTGCGGCCTCCTTCTTCCTCTCAAGCTCTTCCGCCTCCTTCTCAGTCTCACTGATCTCCGAAGCGCTTGCCTGTGAGGCAAGACCAAGACAAAGTACCAATATCAGCAGCAGACTGACTGCCTTCCTTCTTAATATCATATGTCCCCTCCATATTATTTATAACTGATCTGACCCGTAATCTGTTACCAAATTATACCTGAATTATACCTTCAGATGCTTACGGATCGTGAAGAAACTTCCAATAAAACCAATTCCTACTCCAAGCGCGATCCCGACCGGAAGAAGCGTCTTATAGACATCAAATACCGGAAGGAAATCTATGATATTGTTCAAAAGGCTGAACTTGGTCATTATATAAGAAACAGCCTTATCATACATAAAATACAGCATCACCAACGGAATCAGCGCTCCGATTACACCGATCATCAGACCCTCTATCACGAAAGGCGCTCGGACGAAACCATCCTTCGCCCCTATGTATTTCATGATCGCAATCTCCTCACGCCTTACCGTGATACCCATGGTTACTGTATTGCTGATCAGGAATACGGATACCGCGAGCAGGATCGCAATGATCGTAACCGACACATATCCCACCAGCTTATTCACACTGGTCAGAGTCTTAGCCACAACATCAGAACGGTTCACCTTCCTGACTCCCGAAAGCCCCTTCGCGAATTCAACGATATCCTTCTGCCTGGAAACATCTGACAGATACACCTCGAAGTTATCGGAATTCCCCAGCGGATTGTCTGTCTTGAATCCATCCGCAAGATCTCCCGCCTCTCCGAAATAATCATCCTTGAATCTCTCCCATGCCACCTCGGCGCTGACGTATTTGACTTCAAGGACGCCTTCCGCATCCGCAAGCTGCTCCCCGATCTTGTCCTTTGCAGCCTGCGTGGTTCCCTCGTCGAAGAGCACGGTAATCGCAACGCCCTCCTCAGCCTTCTCTACTATGTAATTAAAGTTCACTACAATGGAGTAGAACAGGCCAAACAGGAAGATACAGGCTGACATCGTCGCTATAGACGCCACGGAGAACATCTTATTTCTCCCTATGTTCTTAACCCCTTGCTTCATCGAATATCCGAATGTACTAATTCTCATTTTTATACCCACCTTTTTTCTCGTCGCTTACGATGACACCCTTTTTCATCGTAACGACCCGCTTCTTCATCGCATTTACAATCTCCTGGTTATGTGTAACAACCAGTACGGTCGTTCCTCTGTCGTTCGCCTCTTCAAGAAGCTTCATAATCTCCCATGAATTTGTCGGGTCCAGATTACCGGTCGGCTCATCCGCAAGCAGGATCGCAGGCTCATTCACAATAGCCCTGGCAATAGCGACTCTCTGCTGTTCACCGCCTGACAATTCCTTCGGAAATGATTTATACTTCTGAGCCAGACCCACAAGCGACAGCGCTGCCGGGACCTTCTTCTTGATGATCCTGGTCGGTGTCTCTGTGACACGCTGGGCAAACGCAATATTATCATAGATATTCCGGTCCTTGAGCAGACGGAAATCCTGGAACACAACCCCGATCCCCCTCCTGTACATAGGGATCTTCCGGCGTTTCATCCGGTTAAGGTTCTGCCCGTTCACGATAATCGTTCCTGACGTAGGCGCCAGTTCCTTCATAATAAGATGGATCAATGTAGACTTACCCGATCCGCTGTCGCCCACGATGAACACGAATTCACCCTGCTCGACCTTGAGATTCACGCCGTTCAACGCGGCAATCCCTTTAGAGTATTCTTTTGTCACTTCTTTTAATTCGATCATACTTTCCTCCTGATATTGCAATGCATTAATACTCCATTGATTCCATATACTTCATATACTTTACAACCATAAGGGCAATCTTAAAAGTAATGGCATCCTCAAACACTCGAAGATCCAGGCCGGTACTCTTCTGCAGCTTATCCAGACGGTATACCAGCGTATTACGATGGATATATAGCTGTCTGGACGTCTCTGATACGTTCAGATTATTCTCGAAGAACTTGTTGATCGTCGTCAGGGTCTCTTCGTCGAAATCATCCGGCGACTTCCCCTCGAAGATCTCACGGATGAACATCTTACACAGCGGGATCGGAAGCTGATAGATCAACCGCCCGATACCTAAGGCGCTGTACGCGATCACATTCCTGTCCCCAAAGAAGATCTTACCCACATCCAGGGCAAGCTTCGCCTCTTTGTAGGACTTGGACACCTCCTTGATATCGTTGACGATCGTTCCGTATGCGATCAGGACATCCTCTTCCCCATCCTCCACAAGCAAGGTATAGATACTCTGGGCCGTCCTCTCTAACTCCGCATGACCGTCGCTTGGTTCTAACTCCTTCACTATGATGATATTCTTCTCATCGACCGCCGTCACGAAATCCTTCGCGCGGTTACCCAGAAGATTACGCACATTATCAAGAGCATTGCTGTCCTTCTCATGCTTTGTCTCAATAATATATATAATACGTCTCACCTCTGTGTCAATATGTAATTTCTTGGCACGGTTATATATATCTACCAGAAGCAAGTTATCAAGCAGGAGATTCTTAATAAAATTATCCTTATCAAACCTCTCTTTGTATGCGATCAGAAGATTCTGGATCTGAAACGCGGCAATCTTCCCTACCATGTATACATCATCGCTGCCGCCATTGGCAAGAAGTACATACTCCAACTGATGCTCGTCAAAGATCTTAAAGAACTGATATCCCTGAACCACCTGACTGTCGGCAGGGGATTCGACAAAAGAGACCACCTCTTCTTCATAATCCGCCTGCTCTGAAAATGTACTCGCAAGAGACTTGCCATCCGTATCCATAACACAGAAATCGATCCGTGTAATTCCTTTCAAGCCTTCAATTGTATTCTGAAGTATTTGATTAGATATCATATTCTATATCCTCCCCTCATTTCAATATGCATAATTCACAACAAAAAAAGGGACTGTCTGGTTAAAATGCATACCGCTAGACTCTATATTAATATATATAGACAAAAAAATAAAGAGGAAATCATACTTTTTTGTTGATTTCCTCAATTTTTAAGAATTTCTTTTGATTTACAGCCATGTACATAGTGACGAAAAATCATCTGCGCTTGCTCTTCTCAATCTCTTTTTTAAAAATATGCCGGACAAAAAACTGGGCGATCCTTCCCTGTCCCGCGCCGTTCTTCCCTACCGGTATGTTCTCTTTCCCAAGGCCGAGCCACAGCCGGGCATCCAGGAGGCTTCTGTTCTTCACAATAAATTCTTCCTGCAGCGGAGACGCCAGCGCCGCGAGGATACAATCCACTTCCCCGCCGTTGATGTCATTCACCAGCATATCGTCCGCCCGGTTACTGGCAGATACCTTCGCAAGCCCTACGACCTGCAGCCCGTAATAATTCTTCTGCAGATAATCGAAGATCGCCTGGCCCTCGGCCTCGGATTCTACCAGAAGATAGATCCTCTTGTGGTTCTTATGCAGATACCTCATGAACATCCTAAGGAAGACACGGCCTTCCGTCTCCTGAAGGTGCTTCCTGTCCGTGATATCCGCTGCTTCCAGGATCGTCTTATCTCCTGCCAGAATCAGGTCAAATCTGCATATAGCTTCCTTGAGCTGCTGCATATTATCCATCTGCATCAGCCCGCCCACCGTAGCCATCTCCACAATATTCACAGGCTCCGTCCCCATGTATTCCATGGTCTTCTTCATCGCTTCCTTTGCTGAACAATTATCTATACCAATATCCAAAACGCTAATCTTACTGTCCATATCCTCACCCGTAAATGAATTTTCCAGTTTTTCGATTATAGCAAATGGACCTTTTCATTTCAACCTTTATCGTTAAATGTTCATACTAATTAATATTCGTAATATTTTTGTCACTTTTACTTTGCGTCTGGACCTTGACTCAGTTCCTTCTTCTTCTTCGTCATCAGCCCTCCGATCCTTCCGGTTTCCTTTGAAGAGAGGGATCTCCATCCTTCCTCCATCACCTTGTCAAGAAGGCCTAATTCTTCAGCAATCTCGTATTTTAATTTTTCTTCCTGTGTCAGCTCGTCAAGCCGGATCGGCTTATTCTTTTTACCTGCCATGGATATTCCCCTTTCACTCTTTTAGAACCGCAGGACGATATCCCATATACGGTTCTTTCACTAAGTATTAACAGGAGTGAAGGGGAATATACATCTTAATCTAATATCTGCCCGGCGCGTCCGGAATGATGATAGCCGCAACGATATAGACGAAGATCCCGGTTCCGGTAAAACCGAAGATCGCCAGCACCAGCCTGATCAATGTCGCGTCTATGTTAAAATATTCTGCTATGCCTCCGCATACTCCGCAGATCATACGGTTTTCTCTTGAACGATATAATTTCCTTGGTTCCATATATTTCTCCTCCTACTCAAATTCTATGATCACAGAACCTACGCCGCCTTCAATCTTGATCTCTTTAGCTGCGCCGTTATCAATGCTCTGCTCTCTCCCAAGTCCTGAATAACTGCTGTCTCCGCAGATGATCTCCCCGATGCCGCATTCGATATCATAGTTGTATTCTTCCTCCTGACCGGACGTGGTATACGTGATACTTCCCACTCCGCACTTCAGATCTGCCTGGCTTCTGACGTCTCCTCTGGCCTCGACCGTCCCTGCGCCGCAGTTAAACTCTGCTTCGTCCGCCAGAAAATCGTCTACGATCGCCTCTCCGGCTCCCACCTCTACCGCCAGGTCCTTCGTGTAGATGTTCTCGATATACAGCGTTCCTGCACCCAGACTTAAGGATATTTCCTTGAATGTCGTCTCTCTGGGGAGCGTAACCGTGATCGTCCCTCTGCCTACATTATTCACACCGTATATTTTCTTCTTGCTGGTAAGCTTAAGCTCACTGCCTTCCTGATAGCACCGAAATCCTAACTTCTGGCTTAAGTTATCCGTGTCCACCCGGATCTCGCTGCCTTCTCCTTCCTGGAACCTTACTTGCCCGGCAAAGATCTCCATATCGATCTCTGTCACTTTGTCAAAAGTCTTATGGATATTCTCTGCGGTCCGCCCGGAATCCTCCTTACTGCTCCCCCATCCGTTGTTATGCCATCCGATCCCGTACGGGAAACGGTCATGTATCATACCTGTTGTAACCCCCATTCCAAATGCAATCGCGCAGCATACCAGGCCAAGCGCCAGAGCTGAGCCGCACACGATCCAGAATATCTTCCATCCTCTTCTCATCTACACCACCGCCCTTCTCTGAAACGGCCGGCTTACGATCCACACGAATCCTCTGCATATCCCCGGAAGGACGATCATACATACCCTTACGCTTGCCACAGTAAGCACTACGCCCACAACGGTAAGGATCAGCCCCGTTCCGATCAGCGCCAGACCGACCGCGATCTCCGGCGCCAGACTCACCAGCCCCGCTATGAATACACACACACCTGCGAACGCGATCGCAACCGACGCAATCACCAGCGTGAAGAACAATACCAAGATCGTGAATCCCACAGCGGCTATCGTAATCAGAATTGCGGCCGCAACCGGAATACCGACCGGAATCGCCACGAGAACAAGCATGATGATCAGAAAGATCTTAAGCGCGCCGTTCGTCCTTGGCGGCGTCTGTTCGCCGCTTCTCTCATAGCCATATCCATGGTAGTCATATTCTCTCCGGCTCTGCTCTGTGTTCCGGTATCCATACCCTTCCGACTTCTGTCCGCTCTCCTTGTATTCTCTTCCGACAGGCACATCCTTATTCTCGAATCTTGAATCCGTATATCCCTTCTCGGTGAATTCTCCATGTTCCTTGGAGGCACCTCCAAGATCCGCCTTAATCGTTGCCGCCACCTGCGCAGGATCGCCAAGCTCAGCGATTACCTGCTGCTCATTCTCTTCCCCTGCATCATCAAAATAATCATTATAAAACTTCATTGCATCTCTTCGTTCCTCTGCCGGAACATCCTGTAACAATGCGGCTAATTCTGTCATAAATTCTATGCGGTTCATACAGCCACTCCTCCCTTAAACAATTCATTGATCTTAATCGAATAGCTCTTCCATTCCCTCCGGTACAGATCCAACTGCGCCATGCCTCTTGCCGTCACCTTATAATAACGCCGGTTCCGTCCGTCGATCTGCCTGTCGTACACTTCCAGGCATTCATCCTTCTGGAGCCTTCTCAGTACGGGATACAGGGTGGATTCGGATACTTCGATGGTCGTCCTGACATCCTGAGTGATCTTATATCCATAGGTTCCTTCTTTCTCCCGGGACACGACCGCTAAGACGATCGCATCAAGGAGAGCCGCTCCGGTGTTAAATACCATATTCTCACTCCTTTACTTGGGATATAATAATATTTATTTATACAATATTATTTTCATACACATATTATATTCTGTATAATATAGTTTGTCAACCCATATTGTATAAAAAGAAAAATTTGGTATCATATTAATTGGAACCAACTACAATCACAGGAGGCATACATCATGAACCAACAAAAGAAGAGCCTGCTATCCGTACATATCGCCGTACTGGGATTCGGCTTATCAGGCCTGTTCGCCAAATTAGTCAATCAACCCGCGATCGTGATCGCCTGGGGAAGAGTCGTCTTCTCTTCTATATTCTTATTTATATTACTGAAATCACGGAGACAGTCCGTAACATTGAAATGCCGAAAAGATTATCTGCTCATGGCAGCGGCAGGAATCCTGCTGGCCGTTCACTGGAGTACATTCATGCAGTCCATACAGGTTGCAACCGTGGCGGTCGGCACCCTGACCTTCTCCACCTATCCGTTGTTTGTAACCTTTCTAGAACCATGGCTCTACCATGAGCAATTAAAGAAATCAAATGTAATCTGCGCGTTCATCATGCTGGCCGGAGTGATGCTGATCGTACCTGAGTTCCACCTTGATAATTCCATGACCCAGGGCGTGATCTGGGGAATGATCGGAAGCCTGACCTACGCGCTCCTGTCGCTGATGAACCGAAGATTCTCGGATCAGTATCCCGGAACCCTGGTGTCCTTATACGAACAGGGAACCGCAGCCGTCGTACTGTTCCCGGCGCTGTTCCTCCTGCTTCCGGTATTCTCCGCCAGAGATATCATAGGCCTTGTGATCCTTGGCATCGCGTTCACAGCAGGATCCCACTCCCTGTTCATCAGCGGCCTTAAGCACGTGAAGGTGCAGACAGCAGGCATCATATCAAGCCTGGAATCTGTATACGGAATCCTGGCGGCGCTTATCGTCCTTCACGAGATCCCCGGCTTAAGAGAGCTTGCCGGCGGCGTGATTATCATGGGGGTGGTCTTCTACTCCACTCTGACTTCCGCCGGCGAACAGCGCACCGCCGACTGACGGCGGTGCGGTTCCGTCCATGATACGCCTTACACCCCTATCTCCTGTCCGATCGTAAATGAATAGATGATCTTCTCCTTTATCTTCTTCTCTGTCATCTGTTCCAACGCCTTTCCATAATAATCAAGCTGGGCATGATATTTCTCCGCCAGTTCTTCTGCCCGGAAGACCTTATCCGTCTTGTAATCCAGCACCACAAGACCGTCCTCCTCTTCAAAATACACGTCGATGATCCCCTGTACCAGGATCAGCTCTCCCTCCTGTTCCTCAGGATAGATCTCCCTTGCATCCACGCCAAGGACAAAGGGCTGCTCCTTCCATAGCTTCCCCTTCTTCGCCGCCTCCTTCATCCTTTGGCCTGCAGAGCTCTTAAGAAAGCGAAGGATATCCTCTGTCCGGATACAGTCCGCCATCTCCCGGCTCATCTTTCCTGCTTCTTTGAATGCCTCTGCCGCGGCGCTCAGATCATCCGCGTCATATTCCAGAGAGAAGTCAAGAAGCTCCATCAGCCTGTGGTACGCTGTACCTCTTGAGGCGCCGGTAAGCTCTTCCTCTTCCTGCAGGAATCTCGGGATCAGCGGCACTACATCCGGCTCCTCGTAAGGCGTCTCACCGTTTTCCAAGGATTCCTCCCCTAAGGATTCCAATAAATAGATCCGTTTCTTAAGCTCAGACACCGTAAACTTAAGCTTCTGATTCCTGCTGTCCTCATAAGGGTAACGATAGGCAAACTGCCTTTCGATACTCTGATTCATCTCCGTATCATAGACTCTGTCCGAATCCCAATTTTCCAGAGCCGCCCGGTGAAGCCTGCCTGCCGTCTCCTCCGTCACCTCTTCCCGCACGATATCCTCGAAAGTCAGAACTTTCCTTACGATCGGTACGTCTTCCTTCACCCTCATAAGCGCAGGAAGAATCCAGTCCCAGTATGTGACCGCTTTACTCAGCCGCCCAAATGACAGCGCTTCCTCCTTGCGGTTCCTTACCATCTCATATCCGGCCCATTTTTTCTCCAGATTCGATATGGTCCCTGTAATGATCAATTTCTCCTTCGCCCTGGTAAATGCTACATACAGCACCCGCAGCTCTTCCCCAAGACTGTCCAGCACCTCTTCCTTCTGCATGGCTTTCTTGATAATACTGGGACTCTTGGTTCTCTTCTCAATATCAATGGCATCCAGCCCCGCTCCCATCCTGGAGTGGAGGATGACGCTGCTTCTCGCATCCTGCATATTGAAGCGTTTCCCCATTCCCGAAGCGAATACAACCGGGAATTCCAGTCCTTTGCTCTTGTGGATGGTCATGATGCGCACGGTATCCGACTGCTCATCCTCTATGCTTGCCTCTCCGTAGTCCACATTATACTTCTGAAGCTGCTCGATATAGCGCACGAAATGAAACAGCCCCTTATAGCTGGCCGCCTCGAAACTCCTCGCTTTCTCCACCAGCATATCCAGGTTCGCCTTCCTCTGCCGGCCGCCCGGCATGGCGGCAGTCAGGTCCCCGTATCCCGTCTCTTCCAAGATCTTCCACAGAAGCTCGTGCATCGGCGTATAGGGAACGATCCTCCGAAACCTGTCTATCTGTCCCAGACAAGCTTCCAATTTCCCCCGGACCGCCGGATCCTTCCCCTCTGCGCGGTAGCTTAAAACAGCCTGACAGAAGGGAAGCCCCCTGTACTCTGCCCTGATCACCGCCAGCTCTTCTTCCGTCAATCCGCCAAAGGATGAGGCCAGTACCGCTGCCAACGGGATATCCTGCCTTTGGTTATCAAGAACCCGCAGATAGTCAAGCAGCACCCCGATCTCCTGTGTCGCAAAATATCCTTCCCGCGTTCCCGCGTAAGCCGGAATTCCTTCCCGGTTCAGCACCTCGGTAAATAGATCGGCGAAGCCTTCCACACTCCTTGTGAGGATCACGATATCCGAATAGCGGACCGGCCGGAACTCTCCCGTCTTCTTGTCGATCACCTGATGATGCGACCTAAGTTCCCGGATCCGGGCAGCGATCGCCCTGGCTTCCAATTCCCGTTCGCCGATCCCTCCGGAAGTCTTCCCTCCCTCCGGATTCCGGGCGGCTTCCTCCTGCTCATTCACATCGCTGTCAATGATCAGCACCTCCGTCTCAAGATTCTCACCTTCTTTATAATCCGCCCCCACGTACAGCGCCGCCTGGTCGTCATAGGCGATCCCGCCAAGCTCACGGGTCATGATCTGCCGGAAGATATGATTCACACTGTCAAGAACCTCCCGTCTGCTGCGGAAGTTCTTATGCAGGTCAATACGCTGTTCTGCCGGCGCAGCCTTCTCAGACTCCAAGGCGCCGGAACCGGTCTCATCTCCCGGTTTATCTTCCTCCGGCAGCGCATATGTATGAAACTTCTCCATGAAAAGCTCCGGCCTTGACAGGCGGAACCGGTAGATACTCTGCTTCACATCCCCCACCATGAAGATATTATAGCGCCCCTTAGATACCGTAGAGATACTGGTAAGGATCGTCTCTTGTATCAGGTTGCTGTCCTGGTATTCATCGATCATGATCTCCTGAAACTGTTCCTGGTATTCCTTCGCCGCCGCAGACGGTACAAAGCCTTCCCCGTCTTCGCCTCTTTCTGTCAGGATCCTGAGCGCATACTGCTCCATATCGGAGAAATCTATCATATTCCGGGCGCGCTTCTTCTCCTCGAATCTCTGTGAGAACGCCTGCACCAATCCGGCAAGCTCTTCCATCGCCGGACGGCACGCCTGGATATCCAGAAGCATCCCTTCCGCATCCTGATAGAAATACTGCTCCGCCAGATCTTTCACGATCCCCTTCACTTCATCCCGTATTGCCTTAACCCCGGCCACTTTCTCCTCCGATACCGTCTTATCCCGGTTTGCCGCAAGCCGCACCCAGGAAATCTTAGCCGCCGCCCTGCACATTTCCTCAAAATCACTGACAGATATCAGCTTCTCTATAATCTGCTGATCCTTAAAGAGCGCCGTTTCATAAACCGCAGGTCCGTCCGCTTCCTGGCAGAGGGCGATCCCGGCCTCTATAAGCTCTGCCGCTTCCTTAAGATATCCCGCCGTGTTCTTCATGATCAGCCGTATAGAATCGCTTGCCTTAAGCTCTTCAAGCGTATCGATCTGATAAGACCTCACACAATCCCGGATCCATCTATCGGCATCCGGATAGCTCCGGGAGTATTCATAGATCTTAAGGATCAGCTCTTCGATCTTCTTATCATTCCTCCCACTTCCGTATGCAAGGGTAAAATCAAGAAAACACTGCTCTTTCTGCTGATACTTCTCCTCCAATACCTCTCTTAGCACATCCTGCCTAAGCAGCTTCAATTCACCCTCTTCGCCCACACGGAAGCCCGGATCAATATCGATGGCATGAAAATGATCCCTGACCACAGACAGACAGAAGCTGTGGATCGTGGTGATCCGGGCATTGTGGATCAGCGTCGCCTGCTGCTTTAAGTGTTCGTTATCCGGTTCCTCCTCAAGCTTACGCTCTATGGCATTGCGGATACGCTCCTTCATCTCTGCCGCCGCCGCCTCTGTAAATGTTACGATCAGCAGATGATCCACATCCACAGGATGGGTCCCTGAAGTCAGCATCGCAATGATGCGCTCCACCAGAACTGCCGTCTTCCCGGAACCTGCCGCCGCCGACACCAGGATATTCCTGTCTCTTAATTCGATGACCTGCCGCTGTTCTTTCGTCCATGCTACGCCCATCACTTACTCCTCCCCTCTTCTGCCATCATTGCCGCAACCGCTTCTTCCTTGCTCATCTTCCCGATATCCCGGTATTCATATCCCGGAATCTTCATATCAAATCCGCAGATATGCCGGTACTGACAGTAATCACAGCCCGTCTCCTGCCCCTTCCGGTAAGGGGAAACTTCCGTCCTCCCCTCAAGAATTCCCCGATGTGCTTCCTTAACCTTCCTTGCCGCATGCCGCATCATTAGCTGAAACTCCTCCTCTGGTACTGCCTTCGAGTTCTTGGCAAGGCTACCGTTCTTATTATATTTGACCGGAACCGCAAGAGACTCCCCGCTCTGGCAGCGATCCATATGCAGGAGCACATCGTCCTTAAGATTGATCAGCCCGTCCGGTTTAAGCTCTTTCAAGATGGCTTCCTCTTCCCCCCCTTCCTTCTTCTTATCCACCAACGGATCGTGGATCCGATAATAGAACACTCCTGCCGGAACCACCTCACGGTCAGGATAAAGCTGCTCCTCAAGGCTGACTGCCGCATCCATATAAACCATCAACTGCAGCTGCAGTCCATGATACAAGGAGACCACATCGAAAGCCTTACTCCCAGTCTTATAGTCCACCACCTTCACGTAGACCTTCTCCCCCTCTTCATAAGTATCGATCCGGTCGATCTTCCCGTTCGCGAAACGGATCTCATTGGCAGACGGACGGAAATCCCCCGCCTCAAGCTGCTTAGTCAGCGCCCACACCGTCCGCTCAAGCATCCGTTTCATACGAACGATCAGATATTCATCCCGGGCAGAACTATAGAGGATCGCATTCCCGTAATCCGTGACGGCTTCCTCCACGCTCTCTTCTATATACTGCCTTCTGGCATCCTCCGAGACAACCGTCCAGTCAAGGCCGTCCTTCTCAAGCTTCTTCGCATATTTCTCCAGGGCGCTGTGACACACGTTACCCAGATCCACCGCCTGAAACTCATACTGCTGCCTCTCTCTGAGCCCAAGGCCGTACGTCAGGAAATGTGCAAACGCACAGACCGCAAACCGCTCCATCCTGGTAATACTGTCCTCAAAATCCTCCCCGTAGAGCCTCCTTGCCACAGCCTGGGTCAGACCATCCGCCGGCCGGCGGTAATACCCTGCCGCAAGCAGCTCTTCCACCTTCTCCTTCCAATTTTCGCTCTTCTTATACCAGCTATACAGCTCCTTCCACACATCATCCATGCCGTTATCAAGACTTCTGAGCCCCTGGATCAGATACTCAAGCCCCATCTTCTCTGTCAGCTCCCGCTTCTTAAGCGTCTTCTCCTCCTCGTCCACAACAGAAAGCAGCGGATACATCCTCCTTAAATCCTGTATCAGATATGCCGGACGGATGCTCTTGCCCTCCGCGGACACCTTACTATAGTAGATCTTAACCTTCTCCGAGGGTTTGGTCAGGTTCGAATAGAGGTAGAATTTCTGGATATACGCTCTCTCCTTCCCGCCCGGCGCCAGCGCCAGCTTCTCCTTCTGGAAATGCTCCCGGTCCCGCTCGGACAGCAATCCTGTGCGAAGCAGCGCCCCCGGAAGCTGCGAATCATTGGCTCCAAGAAAGAATAACGCACGGATGTCCTTAAGCCTGGTCCGCTCCACATCTCCAGCTACCACCTGATCTGTCCCCGGCGGGATCACGCCCACCCGCGCCTCCTCAAGCCCCGCGTCCAGAAGGCGGCAGTATTCCTCAAGACCAACCCGCTCATCTCCCAGAAGCTCCACAAACTTATCGAATAACTCCACAACAATCCGGTACACCTGAGCATATTCTTTGGCAAGGGCAAGCTCCCCCATCGCCTGGAATTCTTCTTCCTGCCTCTTAAGCCTTACCTGAAGCTCCTCTCTGACCATGAACTCATATACTGCAAGCGTGATATCCCTGACCGTCTTCTGCCTCTGCTTTAGCACGAACATCAGCGGATCTGCCTTCTCCACCAGCAATACCCGGAAATGATTCATGCGCTCCAGATCCTTCGCACTCATACCCTTAATGAGACGTACCCATCTCTCCTGCCATCTCTTATATCCCTTGATGCCAAGGCCCAGGACATAATTCTCCAGTTCATCCACTTCTTCGAAGGTAAAGCCGGCAAGATTCGTCCGAAGGAAACGGAACACACTCTCATAGGTGAAGTTCTGCTCTGCCATATTGAGAAGGCTCCGGATATATTCTACGAAGGAATTCAAAAGCACACTCCTCTTGTGATCCATGAATGCCGGTATCTCATACAGATCAAACGCCCGCTCAAGATAATCTCCGTACACATCCATATTGCTTACGATCACGCCGATCTCCCGGTAACGCATCCCCTCTTCGCGCACCAGACGCCGGATCTCCCCCGCCGCGGCCAGCGCTTCCTCCCTGGGATTCCTGGCGGCGTGGATGCTCAACGCGTCTGTTTCCTTGTCAAATGTTCCGGCTCCGTAGCGGAACAGGTTCTTCTCCAAGAACGCAAGCGCTTCGTTACCGCGGAACCGATATACCGGCTCTTCGTATCTGCAGATTGGTTCTTCTATCTCAATTCGGCTCTCTCTCGCCAGAGAAACCAGTGTAGTCACCATATGCTTGCTGAGCGCAAATAACTGATATGGGTGGCGGTACACATACGGATTCTCCCTCTCATCCATAGTCACCGTCACCATAACCTTGCGGCATCTTCGCATAAGCTTAAGAATCAACCGGTTCTGCACCGGCGTAAAGCCTGTAAACCCGTCCAGAACAACGGTGCTGTTCCTCAAAATTTCCGACTGCCCCACCATACGGTTCAATACATCCAGAAGTTCCTCCTTCGTGATATATTTCTTCTCAAGATACTCCGTAAATCCCCGGTACAGGACCCCGATATCCTTTAATTTGTAGTACAGCCTGGAATCCTCGCCGATGGTCTCCATCACCTTCTCTAACTCCTCCTGTCCGATATCATACTGGGTGAATTCGGAGATGACGGACTTGACCTCGCTGATATAGCCAAGCTTCTTCATATTCCCCTTCAGGATACACAGCTCATCCTCGTAATCCCCCGCAAGCTTGCGAAGGATCAGATTCTTCCCCTCATCGTCAAGTACGGGAAGCATCTCCCCGCCGATCTCTTCGAATACGCGGTAAGCGAGCCTTGCAAAGCTTAGGACGTCGATGTTCATGATCCCTTTCCTTGGATGCATGGTAACCAGGTCCTTCTGCGTCTGCATGGTAAACTGCTCGGGCACAAGGACGATGTAATTCTGCTTCGGGCAGCGCATAGATTCCTCGATGATATGATGATACAGGTGATATGATTTGCCGGAGCCTGACGGCCCGAATATGAATTGCAGGGACATATGCTTTCCTCCTCATTTCATGGTATTGTTTTATTGTACTATACATATTTTCCAAAAACAATCATCAAAATATGCCCTGTGCAGTTCCTTGTTCCAAACCGCACAGGGCATTTCTATCCCGCAAATTACCGTTTTTTGATACTGTGTCCTAACGCCACCTGCTCCAGATTCGCAGGCAGGTTCCTGATTCTGCGTCCCGTTGCGTCCGCGATCGCGTTCACGATCGCAGGCGCAACCGCACAGGTCGCCGGTTCTCCCAGCCCCTTTGCACCAAGCGGTCCATATCTTCCCGGAATCTCCAATACGATCGGCGTCGTCTTCGGCATGTCAAGTGATGTAGGGATCAGATAACCGTCCAGATTACGATTCATGATCTGTCCTTTATGAAGCTCCACCTCTTCCATAACGGCATAACCTACCCCCATGCTCACACCGCCCCGGATCTGCCCTTCTGCTTCCGCCTTGTCAAAGGCATGTCCTACGTCGTGCACAGCGAAGAATTCATCGACGCTTACGAATCCTGTCCGCGTATCCACCGTTACCTCCGCAGCCGCAGCCCCGTATACATAGGAGAGATATGCGTCGCCGACACCGCAGCTCTTATCATATTCCAGGGGCGGGGCCGCATAATATCCAAGGGCATTCAGATGATCGCTCGCCGCGAACACATCGCCGATCACCTGCTGAAGCGAAACTTCATTGTCCGGCTGACCGGCCGCAATGATCTTATTGTCCTTAAACTCTACTTCCCGGGTATGCAGATACTTCTCCGCATAAGCGATCAGTTTCCCGCGCAATTCATCTGCCGCCCGGTAGATCGCGCCGCCGGAGAACACCGTTCCCCGGGTCGCCACCGTCGGTCCCGCATCCGTAAGGAAGGTCGTGTCCACTCCGCTGTAACGAATCTTTTCATGGGGGATTCCCAAAGCCTCGTGGACGATCTGCACCACCATCGTACTGCCTCCCTGGCCTACCTCCGCGATACTGGAACAGACCGATACGCTCCCGTCCGCCTGAATAGAAACCATTCCGCTGGCAGTATCGATCCCCTGGCCTGCCGCCCCGAAGGATTCCCCTCTGTGAAGCAGCGATATCCCTAATCCCTTCTTGCTTCGTTGGTGTGTATCATTATATTGCCGGATCCTTTCGCGCCGCGCCGGGAAATCCACCGCATCTTCCAATGCTTCCAGACACTCGGGGAGGGTAACATCCTCCATGATCTGACCGAATGCGGAGGGTTTTCCATTTTCCAGCATATTCAGCTTCCTGACCTCAATCGGGTCTTTCCCCAGATATCCTGCTATCTCATCGATCAACATCTCTGAGCAGTAGTCTACCTGCGGGGAACCAAAGCCCCTCAGCGCATCCGAATAGACCTGATTCGTATATACGCTTACCGCTTCCGTATCGATAGCAGGGACACGGTAAGGGCCGGAAGCCTCGATCGCCATACGGCTGGTGACCGGGAATGTCTTACTGGTATAAGCGCCCCCGTCCAATGTCAGCCGGATCTTCATCGCAAGCAATCTGCCCTCTTCATCGAACCCAACCTTATAATCTGCAAAAAGCGGGTGACGCTTCGTGCCTTCTATAATAGATTCCTCCCGATTCAAAACCACTTTGCACGGACGTCCCAGCAGGCGGCTTACCAATGCCGCCCGGGCGGATGCCATTGCAATATCATAATTCTTCCCTCCGAAAGATGCGCCTATAGTCGTCAGCACGACACGCACATCCGTAAGCGGACATCCCAGCGTCTCCGCAACTACCTTTCTGATGGGAAACGGACTGTTCACCGGACAGCGCACCAGCGTTTCCCCTGTGGCAGGATCATAGGAAGCCACCGCCGCCTCCGTCTCAATACACACATGCTGTACCCGCGGAGTCGTATAACTGCGGCTGATCACGCAAGGAGCCTCGGCCAATGCTTTCTCGGCATCTCCCCGCCGGGTAATATACCTCGCGATGCGGTTTCCCGTCTCATGAACCTGGGGAGCATCCGGTTCCAATGCCTTCGTTGCATCCAGAAGAGCCGGGAGCTCTTCATATTCGACTCTGACCTTCTCTGCCGCATCTTCCGCAGCAGAGAGGCTTTCCGCCGCTACCAGCGCAACGCCGTCACCGATATAACGCACCCTCCCGGGACACAGAACGGGCCGCTCTCTTGGCAGCGACGGGATGCCGGGGATATCCTCAGCCGTAATGATCCGTATAACTCCCGGCATCCGGGACGCCTCCTTGCTGTCGATCGAACGGATGATCCCATTCGGCACCGTACTGCGGACAACCTTGGCGTATACCATCTGCGGCAATTCGATATCATTGGCATAGACCGCCCTGCCAGTTACTTTCGCTAAAACATCTTTACGTTTATTCATTACACTTTCCTTTCTCGCAAAAAAGTTCCCAAAAATAAAAAACAGGATGTACATCTTCAAAAATGTATTACATCCTTCTACGGCTCCTCGCCCACTTTTTATTATATTCCAATACTCTTACTTTTTGTCCTTTGGCAGGAGCAGATTCAGCAAGATCGCAACAAGCGCTGCAACCACCACCGGCGTCTTCGCAAAAATAGTCGCAACCCATGCCGGAGAGCCGCCCAACGCATCTGACGCCTGTGCCATCCGCGGCATCCCTCCATTCAATTCGAACACCAGGTCTTGATTTTTCTTTCTGTCATTCATATTCCTTTTTACTTGCGATGCCGTACCGCCTGTTTCTCTATCTCTCTTGGTTGCCTCTTCCCTCCTCTTCTTATATTTCTCAACAGTATCGGCTCAAGATTGCAAGGACTTAGCATACATCCTCCATGAAACAAAAAAGGGGTGATATTATATGTAATTTTTCAAAAAAAGGAGCCTGCGGCCTTTGTGAAAGGTCGACAAACTCCTTGATTCCGAATGCATTTTTGTTATATTTTTATTATAACAATTTTTTTCTATTATGTCAATATTTTATTAAAATTATCTATACCAAGCATCTATACCGCCTCTTTACATCAGCATATTGATCAGAAAACTATTGTCTCCCTCCTGCTTCTCATCATCTGTATTCTGAGACACCTGCCCCATGCGCTCCTGCGCCTTCGCGAGCATCGCCTTTACCTTCCTGACCTCATTTTCGTCGCACATATCGTTGGCAAGACCATTCTCACAGTCTGATAAATCCTTTTTCAGGAGGCTTATGACCATCTGCACCTGTTCCGGCGTCTTCGCGGAAGCAAGCTGTCTTGCCCGCTTCCCCTGGTTAAAAGCAACCTTGCCCGAAGGCTTCTTGTCTTCCTCCTTACCTTCCGCCTGGTCAGCGCCAATCTGCAATTCATCAAACTGATTCTCCTTAAGGAGCTCTGAATCCTTCGCAGTCCCTTCCGTTTCGCCCGGCTTCTCTGCCATGATCTCTGCAATACGGTCACTTGCGAAGATCTCATCAAGCAGCCCTTCAGGTATCGGCTTCCCGGCCGTCCACCCCGGCACCTTCTCCCTGATCGCACTGGATACCTCTCTTGACAGCTTAAGCCCCAACTGTCCAAGCGTCCAGCATGCTGACAGCCGGTCCTCTCTATCAAGCGTCTTGTAATATTCATTCAAGGTTCCCTGGTAGGCTCTTTCCTCCGCGGCATTATCTCCCGACATCCCGTTATACTTATAATATGCCTGCTTCACATTCTGAAGAACATGCTCCTTCATCTCATCGGACACATCGATGATCTTCTTATAGTCCGATCTGCCGGTGACCAGCATCCCCTCCACCCCGTATGAATTCTTGAAATGTCCGGATCTTAAATCCTCAATTGTGTTCAATACTGCCTTCATCTTGCTCTTCTCCCTTCATTATAATATCATTCCGTAACATTACCGCCAGGATAAATGTCCGGCCCTTCACTTTCCAGTCCACCGTTCCCTGGTATTTCTCTGCCGCGCTCTTGATATTCATCATCCCGATTCC
Organism: uncultured Dorea sp.; assembly: GCA_947652615.1. GTDB lineage: Bacteria > Bacillota > Clostridia > Lachnospirales > Lachnospiraceae > Sporofaciens. The sequence goes on from CANTDX010000008.1 coordinate 75,873, forward strand.
ATGCATCTCCTTGCCGTCCTTATCGCTTACCGGGAATTCCGCCTGCGGCTTCTGCCTCACACTGCCGTCAAAACTATTCTCAACCTTCAAAAGCAATAACTGCCCCCTGACCAAAGATGTAAGCCGGATATATGTTTTTGCCGACGCATCTTCCTTCTTAAGCTTCACGCAGGCTTCCAAGGCATTGTCTAGCGCATTTCCAAGAATCATACCGATATCATAGCTTCGGATATGCAGCCCCTCCGGAAAGAGTAGCTCCCTGGCGTCCAGTTCAAGCTCCGGTATGCTGCGGATGATCTCGTGATATTTCATATTAAGAAGGGCGTCCACAACCGCATTCCCCGTCCGGAATGCAGGCTCCATCTGATCCATGGTCTGATCGATCTCGGCCAGATACCTCTTAAGCTCCTCCGTCCCCTGCCCCTCGCTCGCCGAAGCTAATTGCGAAACGACAGCCAGAGTATTCCTCATATCGTGCTTCATACTCCGAATCCCGGAATGGAGCCGTTCAATCTCTCCGATATGCTCCTTAAGGCCTTCCACCTGTTTCTCCAGAACGATCCGGCTGTTCTTCTCCCTGCTAAGCTTCAGGATATCCTGGAAGGACTTGACCCCATAGATGACCGACGCCAGAGACAGCAGGAGAATCGCCGGAATCACAGCCATCAGGACCGGATATCTGTGGTAGAGGAATATCTGGGAATTCTCTTCTACTATGACCAGCGTCACCCGCAGCAAGGTACACAGAAGCAATGCCGACAACGCGGGAATCAGGATGAACAAGAGCTGGGGCCTTGGCATATCAATATCCTTCTCCCGGTAATCCCTCACGATGCGCTTAAGTGAACCCCGGATCAGCAGAACCGCAATCGCAATCTGGAGAAAATGCATCCCTGCCACACTGATCTCCGACAGAAGGCGGAAGGTTTCCATCTTCGTGACTGCTCCTGTCTTCAGGCACCAGTTACACAGAGAGAATAACAGGCCTGACGGCCAGTCCATCAGTATAACCGCCAGATAGACGCTGACGCCGGTCACAGCCTGGAAGGTAACCACAAGGAAGCATGTGATCGCATGGCGCGCCTGATATAAGAAGAACGCCAGAACTATAAGAATACCAAGCGACACCGCCTGCTTCCCGATCACGGCCCGGCTCTCATACTCTGCCGGCCAGATTACATAGAGCAGAGTCCGAAGCAGCGTATAGGACGCCGCCGTTAAGACACCGCCGCGCCGTCCCTTCGTCCGGCACTCCAGAAAGCTTCCGTAAAAATACTGCAGATCATATCCCTGAGCCAGGAATAATACAAACTGCATAAAAGAAAAATAGAATTCCATCGGTTTCGACACAGGATACTCCTCACTTTCAAAAGAGTTTCTTACTATTAATATCGGCAGAGTGATCCGTTTGTATTGATCAAATGGAATAAAACGACTGTTTTTGGGAATAAAATGCTGCCGTGACATTTCACACCAAAAAGATGCGATTCACATCAATGCCGGGATCATGACTGAGATTTATTTTATAATGTTGAAAGAAAACGAAGTGCCCGCAAGATATCAACCTTATGGTTGATGCAACGGCATTTACATTATTATGAAAGGATAAGAAATCATGAATACGCAGAAACAAATCTTAAAACGTATCCTGATGATCGTACTGCCTGCCATAGTATTCTACGGTATATCGGAAATGACCATGGCGACTGCATTGTGCTCACAGATAACGGATGTGGAGATCAATGAAGAGAATTTCCCGGATGCTGGCTTCCGGGAATACCTGCGGACTGATCCGAACATGTTGAAATTCCATAAAGACCAGAACAAATTTACCGCCGACGAGCTCGAACTGGTTACCGTATTGAATATGCAAGACAGCAGCTTAAACGCCGAAAGCCTTGCGGGTATCGAGCATTTCAAGAATCTGACGACACTGTACTGTAACGGCACGTATCTGAAGTCTATAGATGTGAGCAAAAACACTAAGCTTCAGTATCTGAACTGCACAAATACCTGGAATCTGACAACACTAAATGTGAAGAACTGTACAGAGCTGCAAACATTATACTGTGATGGATGCAAATTGACAGAGCTGGACCTTAGCAGCAATGGACAGCTTCAAGATCTGTGGTGTCATAATAATCAGCTTACCACTCTGGATACAGCCGGCAATCCTAACCTAAAAACTCTATATTGCAACCGTAATCAGCTTACTACTCTGAATCTTAATCAAAACACAGTTTTAAAAGATCTGCGATGCGGGTACAATCAATTAACTGCATTAGATATCAGCGGAAATCCTTCACTGTCAGGACTGAGCTGCGAAAACAATCAACTGACAGAGATCCAGATCAAAGGTTTCTCTAACTTGACAAGCCTTTCCATTCAAAAGAACCAACTTACATCCCTGGATGTCAGTGACTGCCCGAACCTGTCCTATTTGGTGTGTTCGGATAATCAGCTGGCAGAATTGAATATCACCGGGGACAATAAGCTCCATGAACTGCTTTGCAGTAATAATCAACTGACAGAGATAGACGTCACAGATAAAACCTTATTATGGCATTTTAATACCGGGAAAAACCAACTGCAAACACTGCGTGTATCCAATAACCCTAACCTACAGTATTTCTACTGCAACGATAATCAGTTAAAAGAGATTGATGTGAGCGCGAATCCATCTTTGAGTATATTATGGTGCCATAATAATCAGTTAGAGAGGTTGGATGTAAGCAAGAATACTAGTATAGGTACCTTTAATTGCACAGGCAACCATTTAAAAAGCCTGATCGTTCCAGACAGTGTGAAAACATTCTCAGATTGTGAGCAGTATAACACAATCCCTATGGCAGAAAACCAGAATACTTATGATCTGGGCGCAGCAGATCCGAAGCTGGATCCATCCAAGATATCGGATCTAACAAACGCGCAGTTTTCCGCCGACAGCAGGATCCTGACAAATATTCCGTTTGATGAGGATGTCACATACACCTACGACTGCGGTAATAGTAAGTCCATGAAGGTAACTCTGCATTTCATCTGGACCAACCAGTGGATTACGGAACTTACCACACTGCCCGGCTGGAAATATGGTGATGCTCCGTCAACTCCCCACGCAGAAGCGCTATTCGGAGAAGTGCAGTATCTCTACGGCACAGCTTCCGACAGCAATTCCTACAGCGCCGAGATACCGACAGAACCCGGCACCTGGTATGTGAAAGCCATTGTTGCAGAGACGGAAGATTATTCGGGCCTTGAGAGCGCTCCTGTAGAATTTGTGATCAGCAAGAAGGACAGCACGGTCACATTCAAGGATTCTTCCAATCTAACCAAGATGTATGACGGACAGCCTGCGGCGATCAACAGGGCGGATGTCGCGATTAGCGGAAGCCAGGGTGAACTGTGCTGCACATGGTATCAGAAGACTGCAGATGACTGGAAAGCATTAACAAACGCCCCTGTGAACGCCGGGAAATATAAGGCGGCAGTATTCGTGGCAGAGGATAGTCACTATGTTTCATCCGCTCCGGCTGAAAAGGAATTCGAGATAACGAAAGCTCCCCCGGCCAAGATCACTCTTCCGGAAAACTTAAGTGCCGCACAGGGCGCGCCGCTGTCTTCCATCCTTCTGCCCCGGGGCTGGGAGTGGATCACACCGGACGAAACCGTCAGCAGCACGGAACCAGGCTATAAAGCCATGCTGAAAGTAGATGACACCAATTATGATTATACAGACGTGGAAGGTTATGATGCGTCAACGCACAGCGTCATCCGAGAATTAACAGTATCTGTCATCGCGGAAGAAGAGACGCGTATTGATATCACAGAAGGGATCAAAGACATCCCGAAAGCATTGGTCGCAGCCGGAATGGATACCGAGGAGAAGATTAAACAAGTGCTTTCCCGCACAGCAGTGGAAAGTCTGGGATATCCCGAAGAAAATATAGCGCTCTACGACGTCTGGCTTCAGATCAGCCTAGACGGCGGAAAGACCTGGGAAATTGCAACGCCGGAGAATTTCCCGCCGGAAGGACTGCCTGTGACATTGCCCTATCCCCAGGGAACCAACAGCACAGAGTATGATTTCTTCATCACTCATATGTTTACACATGAGATGAACGGATACAAGCCGGGAGAAGTGGAAGCGCCCGAAGTTATGAAGACCGAAGAAGGGCTTAGGTTCACCGTCCACGGTCTGTCCCCCATCGCCGTCGCCTGGAAATCTGTAAATACGGATAACGGCGATGAGCCGGGCAACACAGATAAGCCCCCGGCTGATCCGAATCCGGGGAACCCCGGACAGGGAACCACAGAGCCGGGAAATCCAGAACAGGGGAATCCGTCAAATCCGGGAAATAGCAACACACCGACACAACCCGGAACACAACAACCGTCCAAAGATCCTGACAATTACACACCCGATTCCGGCGGCAAAAAGGACACGGTTACGATAACCGTGGCAGCCAACAGCAAAAGCCCGCAGACCGGAGACGTAAACGGTATCCGGCAGTGGATGTTTGTAATGGGTCTTGCCGGGAGCGGAATCATCTTATCGAAGAAAAAGACACGGAGGAGTATCCTTTAGACACAGGACACTCCTCCGTTCTGTAAGTACCACATATAAGTTTTCACGAATTCACTGTGCTTCTTCTTGGTCAGATAGACTGTCTCTCCGCCGGCAAGGCTGATACTGTCTGCGCCGTACTCTGCGATGTACGCCATATTGACAAGATACCCCCGGTGACACCGGTAGAAGCTCTCACCCAACTGCTCCTCAAGCTCATTCATGGAGGCATAGATCTCAATCGTCTCTTTTCTCGTATGGATCTCCGCCTTCTTCGCCTTGCTCTCGATGTATAAGATATCGCTCTGATCTATGGTAAGACTCCTTCCCTTCGTCCGGACAAAGAGCTGCCTGTGCCGCCCATCCTTCCTCTTCTCCACTTCCCTGACCGCCCGGTCAAGGACCTCCAGAAGCTTCCCCTCATCGATCGGCTTCAGCAGGTAGTGGAAGGCCGACACGTCAAAGGCCTCAAACACGTACTCTTTCATCCCTGTGATGAAGATCAGTACCGTGTCCGCCTGCTGCCGCCGAAGCTCCCTTGCCGTCTCGATCCCGTTTACACCTTCCATCTTGATATCCAGGAAAATGATATCGAACTGCATATGAGCGGCAAGCAGGTCTTCTCCTGCGGCGTATGACCGCAGTGCGCAGTCCGGGTAATGCCGGTGTATGAAGTTGTTGGTCTGTTCCCTGATGATCTTCTCATCATCGACAATTGCTATATTCAAAGTCTCACCTTCTGTTTTCAAGAACCAGTTACAAAAGAGTCTCTTATGTTTAAACCTTAAGCGGTTCCCTGTAAACCGCTTCCAGCGCCACATGTATCGCGCCTAGAACCCCCTCCTGATTCTCCAGTTCAGAAAATACCAGCCTTGGAGGATATGGTACATGAACTGCAAGCATCTCGCCCCACTTCTTGGAAAATAATCTGCCGATGCTATTCCCCAGTCCGCCGGATATGATAACTGCCTCCAAATCTAATACAGCCGAAATATTGATCAGTGAAATCCCCACATATAAGAAGATCTCGTCCAGAATGAGCTTCGCATAGACATCGTTTTTCTTATATTTCTCAATCAACTTATTGATCTCATCCTGAAAATCAGGCCGCATGATATAGTTCTGGATCTTATCTCTGGATATCGTATTCTCCAACACCCCGACCTCGTCAAATTCTGCCCGAAGCTTAGACGGATCCCCTACCATGAAACCAATCTCTCCCGAAGCCCGGTGTGCTCCCGGATATAATTCACCATTGATAATAAATGCAGCCCCAACGCCGACTCCGTAGTTGATCAACGCAAAATTCTTAAGCTCTCTGCCGGCTCCATGCCACATCTCTCCAAGCGCCCCCAGATTGATGCTATTCTCAATGATGACAGGCGCCGCAAATTCTTCCCTGATCTTCGTTCTGATCTGGGTCAGATCGATGGGCGGTAAAAAAGGCGCCAAAGTGACACTATCTTCTGAAAGGACTCCCGGAACGCCGATACAGATACTTAAAATGGAGGCTTTGTCTTTTCCGCTGGCCGCAACGACATCTAAGAGCATCTCCTTAAGTTCATCGGCAACCCCTGTCCCGCCGTCTTTTGTGTTCGTCGGCCTCTCAAGACTCGACAACTCTCTGCCAAGAAGATCCGCAAACATCACGCGGATACGGAATCTTCCAAGGTCGACTCCCAGCACATATCCTCGTTCCGCATGATAAGACAGCAATGTGGATTTACGTCCCAGGGAATTGTCCCCTTCGCCGACCTCCACCACATATCCGATATCGATCAGACTCTTTACATTGGATGAAACCGCCGGGAAACTCATACCTAAGAGCCTGCATAAGTCTGCCCTTGACATCGTTCCCCTTGTCCTAAGGCAGTTTAATATCAATATTTTATTTGATTCTCCCAATGCTTCGGGCGTGCCGCCCTTCGCCTCGGGTATACTGTCCTTACTCATAAGACCTCCTTAGAGAATATGCCGTTCGCATTTATTGCAATTATTATATCACTTTCATTTCACCGCCGCAATTATTATGTTTTTTACCCTATCTGCTGATACAATTCCACATAAGAATCCCGCATAAAACACACCTGCTTTTCCAGAAGCGCATCATGTTCCGGATTCTCCTGTATCGCCTTTAATGCACGAACCGCTTCCTCCATAGAATCATATTCCGCTTCCCATATCATGGTGTTGACCGCTTCCCTTCCCATGACGGACACATATCTGCGCCCCTTTTTCAGATTCTCCGTTTTTTCTTCTAATTCTATAAATCTCTTCTCCAGGGCCAGGAAGGCAGCTTCATCTCTCTTATCATAGCTTTGGACAAATCTCATTTTATAAACCATGCTTCACTCTCCATCCCCTCGTCTAATATCTTCCGGCATACCGTCTCATACCCCACATGAGATGCAATACTGTCCTCACTCTCTACTGCCATCCCTGCACAGAGAGTTCCCAATTCTGCCGCACTCGAAAGCCTTGTTTCACCAAATGCAGTATCTTCCCTCCCCTTCTGCAGCATAAGCCCCATCGCTATCCCGGCAAGAGTGCCACCAAGGAATGCGTCTCCTGCTCCTGTGGTGTTCACAGTTCTCGAAGGCAGCGGAGGAATATGCTCAATCAGGGATTTCGTGGCTGAATAAGCGCCCTGTTTGCCGCAAGTCATTAATAATTCTATATTCGGATTTTCTCTTACTAACTTGTGATACAGCCGTTTGGCCAATTCCCTCTGTTCCGGCTCTTCTCCTAATATGGATGCTGCCTCCTCTTCATTCACCGCAAGTAAGTCACAACAGGAGAATGCTTTCTGCCGGATGAATTCTCCCGCTTCTGCTGCCGGTACCGACAATACACAATAGGCTCCCTTCTCCTTACCATAGGCAAGCATTGCTAACCGGCTCTCAACAGGCACCTCCGGGATCACCGCCACAATCGTCTTCTCGTCAATATCCAGACAATTCATACAATTCTCTATGTATTCAGGCGTCACATGCAGGGCCGCATTATTCTTTGCCGTAAAATTACATCCCTCTTTATCCGGATACTGCAGACAAATGCTGATCATCGTGGATTCTGTCTTACTCTTCCCCACGAATCTTACATTCATGCCGCTTCTTTCCATCTGATCAATCAGTCTATGCCCGACTTCGTCACATCCCACATAGCCGATAGGATATATGGTTGTCTGCCCTCTCAGCAAAGCCGCCGCATAATGTAGTACGATATGCTGTTTACAATAATCCTTCGCCCCGCTTAATCTCACCAGACGAGATTCACTCCTTCCAAGCGTGGCCATCTCATCACTGTGGAACAACATACCTTTTCCGATACCCCCTGTTCCCACGATTTTATTGTATTTTGCATTAACCATCCTATCATCCATCACTTTCCAGTCCAATCCTCTTATCTACTCCCCTGAATTCCCACTCCGGATGCTCTGCGATCGGGTGACGCGCCGTTTCTCTGGTCGCTGTGATCAATGCATCCGGATGCTCCTGCAAGAGTGTCATCGGAAACTCTTCTGTCACATCAGAAAACAGGGCAATTCTAAGAGCCGTCTGCTTCCACGCCCCGGTTGCAGAATAGACTCTTATTTTCTTTGCCGAAAAGCATTCCTTCACCCCCAGGGTTACTGACATGGGTGGCATAAACTGCCATGCTGCCCCCATGCTCCTGTGCGCAAGCGCAAGTATGGTATCCCAGTTATTTTCCTGTACACGTGCCCTGGAATTACGGATATCATCCGCCGTCACGACTGCATAAGGATTCCTCCGCGCCTGATTGAAAGCTACATGTCCGTCCTGTCCCCATCCGCCCAGTGTATAATCTATACTATGATTCAGGATTTCCCTGCTCATCTGGCTCACATTATCCGGTGTCAGATAATATCGGTTCTCTTCTGGTATACGAAGCTCTTCTCTTACCGCCCCGTAAAAATACTCTTCCATAAAAGTGTGGAAGTTGTTCGGATCATTTTCTGGCAGCAGCCTGGCTTCCCAGTCGAGATTTTCGTCCATATGATAACAGATCACATGTTTCATGGCGATCCGTTCCTCATTTATCATCTCCGCAAACGGTTCATACCACTCCTTCGGACCACACGGCACGATCAGGCGGAAAGTCCGTTGTTCCCTGGCTGCTTTCCAGATCTCATCCGCCAGATCCTTCGCCATCACCCTGCCCATCTCCTGCGCATCCTCCACGATGCGCAGGCGTACCTTCAGGGCAGGATGTGTAACAAGTTCTTCCATTGGAATGCTGCACCATTGATAAAGTAAATTCAAATCCATCATTTCCCTGTTCCCCTTTGTCTGAGTTATCCATTCATGCGTTATTTTTTATAGGTGTTGTCGTAGAATTCCTGAACATTCTCACTTGTGATCGCTTCGATCGGCATATAATTTTTCCTTTCTACCTCGCGACCGTTAAGGAGAGAATCTGCATAATCAATCACCATCTGTGCATGCACCTTCCCACTTCCAAGACTTATGGAACCTTTGAGAACTTCGTTGTTCATGATCGCAAGAACCTCCTGCTCCGTTGCATCAATAGAGAACAGTGCATAATCCTTATATGCATCCTCGCTCCCTGCCGCCGCCTTCATAGCTTCGTTTCCGCCTACACCTGAACCGGCGCTTAAGCCTAACATTACCCGCAGATCTGGATTCGCCTGCAGAATACTCTCCGTATTCTTCATTCCCTCATCCACAGTCAGCGTACTTGCATTCGCCACCAGCTTTCCATTCGGCATAAGCTCTTCCATTGCCTCCTCGCAGGCTGCTCCTTCCTGTACGCCTAATTCCACTGTCTGAATATCCAACAGGCCCCACTTGAATTCACCGGACAGTTTCATATTTTCATCCAGCCATTCTTTTGCCATTTCCGCCAATGCGCGCCCTGTTTTTACCGGGTCTAATTCCAGAGAGGTATGTGCATTCTTAAGTCCCCTGCAATAGTCAATCACATAGATCCCCTCATCCATCGCTTTCTTCGCAAGCGGTTCTACCGCCTCTACGTCTATCGCAAGAATAATGATCGCATCCATCCCGCTCTGGATAAAGTTCTCAATCTGGGATATCTGTTTCGTAGAATCCTGTCCCGCATCCGCGTATGTCACTTCCAGATTCTTCTCTTTCCCATATCTCTGTGCCTCCTCTACCAGCTCCGACCACACCGGATTGGACAAATTATAGACTGCCATTCCGACCCTGTATACATCACCGGAATCACTCTGTGTATCTGTGCCGCTCCCTGCCGTATCTTCTTTGCTCCCGTCTGTAGACTGTGCGTCACCGCCGCCTTTGCTGCACGCTGCGATCCCCAATACCATGGCCATAACCAATAAAACCGCTGTTAATCTTTTTTTCATTCGCTTTTCCTCCTCGTATACTATACTTCATTGTTCGCATTGATTGATTTTACCTTCTTTACTACTTCGCTCTTTTTTCTCATCTGAGTGTCATAAATAACTGCAATCAACATCAAGAGCCCTTTCACTACAAGCTGCGTATATTGGTTCACATCCATCAGAAGAAGTCCGTTATCTAAGAACCCCACGATCAGCACGCCAACCAGGGCGCCGAATATGGTTCCCTTTCCTCCGTTTGAACTGACCCCGCCCAATACACACGCAGTGATCACATTGAATTCAAATCCCGCCCCATTGGAGGAAAGACCGGAATTCGTCCTGGATAATAACAGGATCGCTCCCACTCCCGACAGAAGACCGCAGAGAGTATAAGCCAGTATCTTTAGACGTCCCACCGATATACCGGAAAGCTTCGCCGCCTCCTCATTACTCCCGATGGCATAGAAATATTTCCCGATATAGACCCGCTTTAACAGGATTGCCCCTAAAACAAATACGATCACCATTATAATCAGCGAGATCGGTATCCCTAAGAAATTCCCCTGTCCGAATACGGAGAAATTCTTCGGAAACCCGAAGATGGGAATTCCTTTTGAAATAATATAACTGATCCCATTCAGGGTATTCATAATAGCCAGTGTCACGATCAACGGCGCCACTCCTGACTTGACAATGATGATCCCGTTGAGCAGCCCGATCCCCGTCCCCATCAGAAGGCCGATCAATATTGCCGGAACCGTTCCTACACCCGCATTTACCATAAGCCAGGCACAAGTCACGTTGATCAGTGATATCTGATATCCCACCGACAAGTCGATTCCGCCTGTAATCATGACAACCGTCATCCCTACCGACACGATTCCAAGAGTACAGATCTGTCTCGACACATTGAAGAAATTATTAACCTCCAGGAAGTGGGGTGCAATAAAGCTAAATAACACAAGCATCCCAACCAGGACAAAGAATACGCCGTAACCGCTGATTTTCTCCATATTCAATTTTCTATTCATCTTCCACCACCTCCGAAATATAATTCAGCACACGTTCCTGCGTAAATTCTTCCTTTTCCAGTACACCGGTCTGTCTTCCTTTGCTGAGCATGACCATCCGGTCCGACATTCCCAGAAGTTCCTCCATATCCGAGGATATCATGATAATTGATTTGCCCTGCCGGACAAGTTCTGTCATGATCTTGTAGATCTCCTGCTTGGCTCCGACGTCGATTCCCCTTGTCGGCTCGTCAAAAATCAAGATTTCAGGATCTACGCCCAGCCATTTCCCCAAAACTACCTTTTGCTGGTTTCCTCCGCTTAGATTCTTCACTCGCTGATAGATGCCCGGGGTTCTGATCGTAAGGTCTTTCACATATTTTTCGGAAAATTCTCTGCTGTCGCTCTCACGTATCATGCCGCCTTTGGAGAGCTTCTTTCTCACCGCCATAGTCAGGTTCTCCTGCACCGTCATCTCTAAGATCAGTCCTTGCTGCTTCCTATCCTCCGGAACAAGGCATATTCCGTTTCGTATCGCCGCATTAGGGCTGTTTGGATCGAATCTCTTACCTCTTAATGTGATCTCCCCGCTCTTTATCTTCGCACTTCCAAACAAAAGCGCCGCCAATTCTGTCCTTCCTGCGCCGACCAGCCCGCCGAATCCTAATATTTCTCCTCTCTTCAATGAAAAAGAAATATTCTTAACACCGTTTCCAGTCAGGTTTTTCACTTCTAGAACCGTCTCCTCCTGTGTAAAATCACGTTCGGGATAGGTCTCCTTCAATGTCCGCCCTACCATCAGACGGACCAGATCGTCCTTATCGGTATCCTGAATCTCCTTCGTCGCAATATACTGTCCGTCCCGCAATACACTCACCCGGTCCGCCAGACGGAAGATCTCCTCCAGCCTGTGTGAAATATAGATTACCGTTACCCCCTCTGCTTTTAATGTCTCAACAATCCGAAACATAGCCTCCACTTCACGGTTAGTCAAGGGGGCGGAAGGCTCGTCCATGATCAGGATCTTCGCATTCTTCGACACTGCTTTTGCAATCTCCACGATCTGTTGGTATCCCGTCGTCAGTTCCTCAACTTTCACATCCGGATCCATCTGGATATTTAATCTCTGGAACAACTTTTTAGCAAGCTCCGACATCTCTTTCTGGCAGCTAAAAATCCCTTTACGCAAGAATTCTCCAAGAAAAATATTCTCGGCAGCCGTAAGCACCGGGACTAGGGTAAATTCCTGATACACAATCGCAATTCCATTTTCTCTGGACAGTGCAGGCGTTAAAGCCTCAAATTCTCTGCCTTCCACACAGATACGCCCTTCCGTCGGCTCAATAGCACCGGAGACCGTTTTGATCAATGTTGACTTTCCTGCACCGTTCTCCCCGACCAGGGCATGGACTTCTCCGCGCCGGAATGAAATACTTACGTGGTCTAATGCTTTGACACCCGGGTATAATTTCGTAATATCTCTTAATTCTAAAATATGATCTCCCACGATGCTCCCTTTCCGTATCTTTGCTCTCCTCTTAGTCTACGCCTGCAAATTCATACATGGTCTGGCACGGATAGCTGAAATCTAATGTCTCTCCTGGTTTTTGCGCTTTCAGAGCCACGCGGCACATGTCTAATGCCCCGTCCAGCATAAATCCCGGTATATTCAGCTCCTCAAAAAGCCTTTTTACATAGCTTAGATCCTTAAGTCCCAAAGCTAAGGCAAAATCCAGACGGTAATCCTTCTTCACGTACTTGTCACTGTAGAACTGGAATACCCAGTTATCAAGAGTCTCGCAGTTCAATATGTCATATAGTTCTTCCTGCTTAAAACCGAATTTGGCCATAACCGGATATAGCTGTGCAAACAAGAGCGCTTCGGATAGCCCGCAGAAATTAATCGCCAGTTTTGCCAGATGGCCGTTGCCGATGCCTCCCACATAGCGGTAGCTCTTACAATAACTCTCAAACAGGAATGAAAGAGAATCCACAACTTCCTTATCCCCGCCGATCACGATATCAAGAGTCCCCTCCTCCGCCTCCTGCGGTCCTGTCATCAGAGGTGCGTCTATCAGATTACCGCCGTTTGCCTTCACCTTCTCATATAACTGTCTGGTAGATACCGGATAGCTGGTGGACGTATCAATGATAATCTTATGCTCTACCCCTTCTTTGATAAATATATCTACCGCATTTTCTACAACCTGAGAATTGGGCAGCGAAAGAAAGATATATTCACTGTTACTGCATACTTCTCTAAGATCCTTTGCCAGCACAGCCCGTCCGGCAAATCGTTCCATCGCACTTTCATTCACGTCAAATACGGTAAGTGCATTCCCCGCTTCGATCAGATTCTTGCAGATACCTTTCCCAATATTGCCAAGTCCTACAAATCCTATGTTTGCCATGTGATTTCCTCCCTATCTTGTTATTTCTTTGAATCTCCACTCCGGATGTTCTGCGATCGGATGTGATGCAGTCTCCCGGGTAGCTGTTATCATTGCATCCGGATGCTCCTGCAGGAGAGTGATCGGATATTCTGCGTCCGGTTCCCCGAACAAAGCTACTCGAAACGCAGTCTGCTTCCAGGAACCCGTATCGCTGAACAGCCTGATCTTCTTCGCCTGAAAACATTCCCTAAGTCCTAATGTAATAGACATAGGCGGTACGAACTGATATGCCGCGCCGAAACTCCTCTGTCCTAATGTTATAATGGTATCCAGATTATTCTCCTGGATGCGGATCGTCGAGTCTCTGAGCTCCTGCAGAGAAATATGAGAAAATGGATGACGCCTTGCCTGGTTATACGCAATATGCCCATCCTGCCCCCATCCGCCGTATGTTATATCAATAGGCGTACTGCAAAGCAGCTCTCTGATCCTGTCTGCGTCCTTCGGATTCAAAAAATGGCGATTCTCCTCTTTAACAGCCAATTCCTCATCCACCGGATCATAGAACCACCTCTGCATGCATCCTCTGAAATTATACGGATCGTTCACATCCAGTTCCTCACCTTCCCAGTCCAGACATTCGTCCATATGGAACACTTCAAGATGCTTCAGCGAAATGCGGCGTTCATTCACCGTCTCTGTAAAAGGCCAATACCAGCAGCTTGGACCGCATGGCAGGATTGCCCGATACATCCTCCCTTCTCTTCCTGCCTGCTCAATCTCCGTCAAAAGTTCCTCTGCCATCATTTTCCCCATCTCTTCTGAATCTTCTACGATCCGGAATGGAATCTTTACCTTTTTATGTTCCAATTCTTCTACAGGGATGCGGCACCATTCATATAGCTGTTTTTTATTCGGCATAATTCTCCTCCTTTTATGCATATTAAAGCAGTGTAATCTGAATCTCCCACTGATAGGATCTGGTTTCTTTGGGTTCTACCCACTCCACCATTCTCAACAGATTAATTGAATTGGGAATGCCGCACCAAGGCTCGATACAAGTGCTGCCCTCCTTCCCGTTGTATACTACAAGCGATCTGTATTCCGGTGCCGTCACACATCGGACTTCGTATCCATCCGCCTCATTCTTCAGCGTAAACTCTGCCTTATACGGGGATGTAAACACATCATCCCAGTTCTCGGACAGATCAATGTTCCGAATCGTCTCTTCGTCCTTCTCGTCTGTATAATTGTAGTGGATATCCATAAAATGCCTGAAAGACACTTTCTCTCTATCTGTAGTCTTAAAATATGGATGCCAACCTATACAATGAGGCATTCTCTGCTCCGAACAATTCGTAATATCCGCCTCTATCAAGACCGAATTGCCCTCCACCTGATATCTGACCCTCAATCTATAGTCGAAAGGATAATTCCTCTGAATGGTTGCTGCATTACTATCCATATACAACACAATCTCTTTATCCCTGTATTCCTCTACGGCAAAGCATGAATTCTTCACAAGCCCATGCATCGGCATATAGTATGTATGACCGCCAAGCCTGTAGCTATCTTCCCTCGTCTTACCAGAAAAAGGAAATAGAATCGGAATTCCCCCTGCTGTAACCGGAGATGCCTCTACCTCTGATTCATTCAGATACAGTATCTCCTTTCCTTTGCAGGATATTCCGGATATCATACCGCCATATTCCGGCAATACAGAAACCTGAATCCCCGACTTCACATCCTCAAGCATGTAAGTCTGTCTCATATCATCCTCCATAATATTTACAAATAATTCTGATATTCCTCTCCGTTGATCATGGTATACTGTATCCTCACATCTTCATCAAACAGGTTCAGATCTGCATATTTCCCCACGGTGATCGAACCTAATTCTTCATATACATGGATCAGCTTCGCCGGTGTAGCGGTCATCATCTTGACAGCCTCATAGATCGGAATCTCTGCATTCTGATACATGGTACGCACTGCACGGTCACCTGTACAGATACTTCCTGCGAAAGATGTCCCGTCTTTTAAGACGGCAACCTGATCTTGAATGACAACATCCAGCGCCCCTAGCTTATATTCCCCCTCCGGCATATCTGCCGCGCACATGGCGTCCGTACAGAGATTGATTCTTTCTGCTCCTTTGATACGATAAACGAGCTTCAATAGCTCCTTAGGAATATGCCTTCCATCCGCAATCAGCTCCACTGCCATATTCTCCAGGACAAGAGCGGATTCCGCCGCCCCTGCACGGCAATAGTAATTCGGACTATGTACGATCGAACAGCCGTTGAACAAATGCGTCATATGAGAAAATCCATTCTCTGCTCCTTGCTCCATCTCTTCATAAGACGCATCCGTATGAGCCGCCGACATCAGGATTCCTCTCCCCGACATCTCCCTTGCAAATGCCAGAGCGGATTCCACCTCCGGGGCACAGGATATCCTTCTGATGTTAGACACTCCGGAAAGAATCGGGTCTGTATTCTCCTTCGTCGGAGGAAAAATATATTCCGGATCCTGCGCACCGGCCTGGACTTGCGAAAAGAAATTCCCCTCTACATGCGCACCTAATATCCTCGGCCCTGCCGTCCATGATCTCTGTACCTGTTCAATGGTCAGAAGCGCCCTTGCCACCTTCTCCTTGCTACTGCTCAATGTGGTCGGCAGCATAGAAGTAGTACCATGCCTTGCGTGAGTATGCAAAACAGTCTCCACCGACTCCTTCGTCCCATCCATAA
>CANTDX010000009.1 GCA_947652615.1 uncultured Dorea sp.
CCTGGGGACGGAAACGTCCATCTTCCCATATGCAGTATTGACAGACTTATGGGAATAACCATTACGCCTGTTCGTGGTATTCTTTTCCCCGCGCTCGTTGCTGCCATATCCCAGATGGGAGTCCATCTCCCCCTGGAGCATGGACTCAAACATGGGGCCGAAGATGTCTTTGATGGCATCCTGCATCTCTTCCCTTGTCTGTGGCTGGTATTCCTCCATGATTGCCTGTGCGATTGCGGCCCCTCTTGTGTTCTGTTTGTTCCTTCGTGCCATTAGTGCTGTACCCATCCTTTTCTTCATCCTTTCTTTGAGTGTAGCACACTTTATACAGAAAAATAAAGTGCGCAGTTAGATTTGTTGTATTTCTAACTTACACACTTTATTTTACACTCCCGAACAACCGCTTTTCACAGTTTGACACCAGACAGACCACATCAAACTCAGATGAGCCGCATGAGCTTGTGCAGTTATTACGTTTGCTCTAAGCAACATTAAGGAAAGTAATGTGCCGGAACCTCCTTGTTTTCTACCATAAAAAGCAGGAGGTCTTATCCCTCCTGCACTTTCTTCCTATGCCTCCTCCCCATCATCACATATACCGCTGACCACACTGCCCCGTGTCCCGCCAGCGCCGCCACCTCTCTGACCATATCCGTCCTTCCATCCATCAGTCCCATCAGTCCATAGAAGGTCGCACCGGACGGGAACAGATAGCTCACCCCGTACCATACACTGTCCGCAGGAACCAACATATAGAACAGAATCGGCGGCGCCAGGAACAGGATCATTATAATCTTAATATATACGATTCCCACCATCAGCCCGCCGGAAAACCGCGCAATGAACAATCCCGCCAATGCCGCAACGAATGCCGACAGAACAACCAGAAGAAGGAGCGGCAAGATCTGCGCAGCCGCAATCCGCATACAGATCAGAGCCGTGATCACAGTCGAAACCGTTCCTCCAACGAACCCGACCGCGATCTTCTGTCTCACGTACTGCCCTCTTGTCATGGGCAGGATCTCATTGACATACTCGATCCCGTCCTCCTTCTCACTTAAGATGTTCATCGCATTGAAGGTGCACCCCATGAACATGGCCGTAATCATGACGATCACGGTCAGCAGCGGTTTCATGATATCACTCCCGCCGCCCGCCGGAAGTACCTTCAAGTCATACTGCGCTGTCATCTCCCTCTGCTCATACAGCCTGGGCAGCCTGTCAGCGATCTTTGCGTACATGGTAAACTCATCTCCGGAGCGTATCGTCTTCATCTCCCCGTCCTTGGCCAGCACGCCGACCGTCTGCGTGGCAGGCTCCTTCACCGCCTCTTCCAGCTCCTCCCTGCTGTCATAGATCTCCACGGTTCCATTGGTACGAAGCCAGTCTTCCATCTCCCCTGTCAGGCCGTCCCGGACGATTCCAAAGGAAGGCTCTGCCATAGCAGAGAAATCCATATCCCCCATCAGATTGACGGCGATCCCGGCAAGGATCGGCAGCAAAAAGGTAAGAACACACAGCTTGTCACGCCGCAGCGCCTTGAGCTGATATTTTAACCCTGTCCAGTTCATCTGCATCATCCCTCCTTCTTCATCTCCCGGTCAAGCCCCCACTGGGCGGCCATAAACAGCAGAACGACCGCTGCCGCACAGACCCCATAGTAAATGCCTTGCGCCGAAGATATCTGAAAATACGCATTCTTCATCGCCGTAAAGAGATGGTACATCGGATGAAACCGCATCCAGTCCATCTCCACGCCCGTCTGCACTACCAGGAAGACCGGAGTGGTGATAAAAACCGCAAGTACCAGATAGATAAGGGAAAACTGCTTAAAGTCCGGCAGCACCACCGCACAGAGGAATCCGATCAACGCCATCACAAGAGATAAGATTCCCGCCTGCATCAGAACACCCGGCAGCACTCTTAAGCCTTCCTTCATCCCCAGATTGATCACCGTCAGTAACGCGGCAAACAGAAGGTCCGACAATAGAATCAACACCAATTTCGATAAGATAAACAGAACCCGGGATACCGGAATGACCGCATGGACCCGGATGACTCCCATCTGCTTCTCTTTAAAGAGCATCGAAGCTAACCCCAGGAAGCCTACCGCAGCCAGTTCGAAGAATAAGAATTCCGCGGTGATCTCCCTTCGGCTCTTCATCTCCCTGGTATTTGTTCCGATGATCCCGGCCTGCCCCAAAGCATCCCGGGAATCCCTCTTTGGACCATCCTCCCTATCCTCCGGGAAAAGCAGCGCTCTTGCATACGCCTCCCGGATATGGTCGAGACTCTCTACGCCGCAGGATACCATCATGATCTCTGGCTTCCTGCCGGAACCCGGATCACCGGTGATATGAAGCCCTACGGAATATCCGTCCTCACAGGCCGCCTCCAGTTCTTCTAAGCTTCCAACATCCGTAACACCTGCCGCACATTCCCCTTGTACCTTCCCCGGATCATAGCGGTAGACCGGGAAGATCTCCTGGTCAAGCTTCACATAGACCAAATTGATATAACTGGAATATAAGATCAGCGACCCCAGAGCCAGCAGGAAGAATTTGCCGGACACACACAGCCGGAAGTCTTTCCTGAGAAATGTAACAAGATTCCCCTTCACTCCTCAAGCCCCCTTCCTGTGTACTGGATGAATACCTCCTCAAGCGTCGGCTCCTTAGAATCCATACAGTTCTGCTTCTTGAGATTCTGCGGCGTATCAAGAGCCGCGATATTTCCGTTCGAGATGAATGCCACCCGGTCGCACAACAGATCTGCATCCATCATATTGTGGGTCGTCAGGAACACCGTCGTCCCGTTTCGGCGTTCTTCCTCGATGATCCTTCGGAACAGAACCGCACCGGAGGGGTCTAAGCCGCTGATCGGCTCGTCCAGGAATAAGAGCCTGGGACTGTTAAGCAGGGCGCGCGCCATACTGACTCTCTGGCGCATTCCCTTCGAGTAAGAAGAGACCGGTTTCTTCAGATAATCCTTCTTGAACTCTAGCTTATCTAACAGTTCCATCACATCCCGCACCCGCTCCCGCGGATAGAAAGACGCAAAATACCTCAGGTTATCAACAGCGCTTAAGTTCGTATACAGATACGGGAATTCGAACAAAACCCCGATCTTCTCCAGCAATTCCTGCGTATGCGCCGCCCCCATATCCTGTCCGAATAAGGATACCCGTCCCCCATATCCGGTCAGGATCCCTGTAAGGATCTTCTGGGTCGTCGACTTCCCGGAGCCGTTTGGCCCCAGGAACCCGAAGATCTCCCCGTCCTCCACCGTGAAATCCAGGCCGTGAAGCGCCTGCCTGTCTTTGCCGTAGGAAAAGGTCAGATTCTTTACCTCGATCATTCCTCGTCACCCCATTTCCCACGCTGACGGTTCCTCTTCTCTTTCTGCCTTATCCCCCACCATTTCATGAATTTCACCTTCAGCGGAAGCGAAACAGCCAATACCGCAGCAATGACCAGCCACCAATACCATTCCAAGCCTAAGAACATATCCAACTCTCCTTTCTTGTATCTTGACTGGTATCAGTTTATATCCGGGAAATGAAATCGAAGTGCAGTCCATGTGAAATCCATGTGAAAGATCTACGCCGCGCACCTTGGAAAACAGAAGTAGAATTCCATCCCCTTTTCGGCGCTGCGCACACCATAATCAACCTGGTACATGGACAAGATCTGCGAGACGACTGCAAGCCCAAGACCGGACCCTTTGCATCTGTTATCCGGACCGCGGTAGAATTTGTCCCATATCTTCACAAGCTCCTGTTCATTTAACGGCGTACAGTCGTTATAGACTTCGAACCGCACAGACTCCCTTTCAAGGCTTACTCTAAGCCTGATCTCTCCTCCCGTCCGAACATACTTCTTCGCATTCCCGATCAGGTTGTTCAACACCTGCTCGATCCGCTGTCTGTCCGCCAGCACATACACCTCCTCTTCCGGAAGCTCATAGTGGAGATGATAATCCGTCTTAGGCATATCAAGCAGCAGACGCCCTGCTGCTGTCTCAACCATTTCTATGAATTCAAACCTCTCCCTTGCAAGCGCCGACGCCCCGGATTCCAGCGCCGACAGATCCAGAAGCGAGACGATCATATGATCCATACGTTCTGTTGCATTCAGGATAGAATCAATATAACGCTGTTTCTTCTCCGGGTCCCTCTCCTCACCAAGCTCTTCCGCATATGCCCGGATCAGCCCAAGCGGAGTCTTCAGCTCATGCGACAGGCTGTCCGTCAGCTCCTTTCTCTGCGCAAGCAGTATACGCTCCTGTTCCACATCCTCCTGAAGTCTCCTGTTTGCTTCCTCCAGTTTCTTAAGCGTCCCCTGCAGGTTGGAAAACATGGTATTCAAGCTCTGCGACAGCTCACCGAACTCATCATTGGAATGGACGCTGCAGTACGCCGAGTGATCAAGCCTTGCCATCTGCCCTGCCGTGTCATTGATACGGCCAAGCGGCTTGGAGATCAGCTCCCCAAGCAGGAAATCCACTGCCAGGATCACCACGACCAGAAGCAGAAACCAGATCCAGAATCCGATATCCCGGCTGACCGGCAATTCTTCCGTTACAAGATAAAACAATACGATGGCACCGCCCGCCAGCTTGGACAGTGCCATCGTCTTACTCCGTACCGTTTTGAGATCATAGAATACTCTCTTCTTCATACCTTACTCCTCGAATTTGTAGCCGGAACGAATCAGGGTAACGATGTGGCGCCCTTCCGCTCCAAGCTTCTGCCGCAATGTCTTGATATGCGTATCAACTGTGCGTGTATTGCCTTCATAATCATAGCCCCAGATACGGTTCAAGATCTGTTCCCGGGAGAATACCTGATTCTTATTCTGCATAAATAACAATAAGATCTCGAATTCCTTATGCGTAAGCTCCGCTTCCATACCGTCCGCGATCACCTGGCGCGAAGCCGGATACAGCAGCAGATTCCCTGCCTGCAGGGCATCCCCTGCACTGTTTCCCGCACGCCGAAGCAGCGCGTTGACCTTCGCAAGTAATATCCTGGGACTGAACGGCTTCGTCACATAGTCGTCCGCACCATATTCATAGCCCTTAAGCTTATCATCCTCATCGCTCTTCGCCGTCAGGATCAGAATCGGCAGGTTATACTTCTCCCTGGCAAGCCGGCAGACCGCGAAGCCATTCAGATACGGCATCATAATGTCCAGGACTGCCAGATCCACAGCATGATTATTAAGGAGCATGACCGCCTCCCTCCCGTCGTCTGCCGTGATACAGCTATGGCCGCCGCGCTCCATATGCTCCACAAGGATCTCCTGCATTTCCTTCTCATCTTCTGCTATCAATATCGTCGCCATAATATCTCCCGTCACTTGTTGTCAAAATAAGCGTCTATCTTCTGCTTGATCTGTGCAGGCTTTAAATATTTGACCAGATATCCGTCCGGTTTTAAGGATACTAATTTCTTAACCGTCTCCGGGTCTGCCTTCCCCGTCAGGAATATGATCGGGATATCCGCCAGCGCATCCTCCGAACGCGTCATTTCCAATACCTGCTGTCCGTCACAGACCGGCATCTCATAATCCAGCAGCACCAGATCCGGACGGTCCAGGATCATGCTCCGAAGCGCAGCCGTGCCGGACGGCGCAAGCGTCACGTCATAATCATGTTCCAGGAGCTTTCGGATCCCCTGTCTGATCGTAACAGAATCATCCACCACCAGCACCTTCTTCTTATGGTGAACCTCCCTCTTCATGAGATATTTCTCAACCTCGGCTATCGCATTGCCCGTATGGATCGGGGCTGCATCTATCTCTTTGGGCTGCATCTTGGCGGCCGCGCAGTAGGAGAAGTATCCTTCTCCTGTATCAATCAGAAGGCTGACATGCAATTTCTCATGCCCGAACACCTTCTGGAACTGTTCATAGGTAAGAAGGTTCTCTTCCTTTAACTCATACCCTTCCATATCCGGCAGATGCTCCTTGACGCACTCCACAAACTGGCGCGCCGTATACCTGGCAGCATTCATCAGCGTGGTATTGAGCTTATTCGTCTTGATCCCCATAGCTTTTCCAACCGTATTGATCAAGAGCTTCTCCTCAAATACCATGAATATCTCCCATCTCTCCTCCTCCTGGTCTGTACCGTAGACCAGACGGTGGTATATCCCCCTCCCGAATCTCTCTCCGCCGTATGTCTCGCTGATCACCGACGCCTCCAGACGGAACAGGTCATACATCAACTGGAGGATGACCTTCTTCATCGCTTCCTGCTCCTTACCCTGAAGCAGCTTCATCCACCTGCTTCTGCCCTTCCCGGCAATCGCCCGGTCTTCCATCAGCGTATGCCCGATCAGCCATCCGGCGCAGACGCCAAGGAAATGATCTACGGAATCCGCACTGTAATCGGTCTGCTCCAGTTCTAACTCCAACGCCGGGATCGTCCTGACGCGGAATTCCTCATGAATATGCCTGTGAACCTCCAGTCTCTCATAACCGACAGACTCCATATACTCTTCTTCCTCTGCAAAGTGCTTCACCGCATGATCCTTGAAGAATTTGATCCCCTCCTGGCAAGCCCACTGGCTCTTATTTTTCACGTCGCTGAATCTGAATAATTTGTTGATGATCTTAAAAAGCCTTTCATGCTCTTTATCAATGATGTCTACACCAATATTGTACTCGTCTTTCCATACTAATTGGCCTTCCATCCATGGTCCTCCTAAAAATAGTCTCTTATTATTAATATTCAGTGACTACATTTTAGGTACATATCCTATAACCCCTTCTCCTTCAGACCATTTACCAGACCCACATAATATTCTCTCACATCAAAGTCCTTAATATTCTCCCGGTTCAGATCGATCATATCGCCGTGGGAGATCCCGCGCTTCCCGCTTGTCGTAAGGAATGTATAGTCCTCTCCCCATGGAAATGAACTCTCCGCAACCAGCCCGTCATTGGGCCCGTCAAAATATTTCACAAGCTGATGGGAGAAATTAAGCGGGAACTGCCCTCCCGACGCCACATTAAGCTTCGATCCCACGCTCTGATAGTAGATCCCGGGCTTGTCAGGCACCTTCTGATTGAACTCCTTACAGGCCGACGCCGTAAGGTCCGTGACCGCCGCTATAAAATCCGGATTCTCATCCCCCAGCACCTTCAGAGCAGAATTATAACTCTGCGCAACCTTGTCTTTTGCCGCCTCCGGGATCTTCCCCAGCAGATAATCCGCGAAGATGCAGCCTCTATGCGGTGTATTGACCGTGGTAATCGACGCGACGTATTCCTCCACTCCGAGACGGCTGACCGCATATCTGGAATCCAGCCCGCCCTTAGAGTGCGCGATGATATTAAGCTTCCCGCAGCCGGTCTCCGCTATGATCTCCCGGATGCGGTCCGCAAGCTCGGCCCCGCTGTCCGCAACTGCCGCCGACTGATGGTTCCCATAGAATATCGTCGCCCCGTGCTTCTCCAGCTCCTTAGGGATCCGCCCCCAGTAGTTAAAATACTTAAAATCCCGGAAAAATACTCCATGCACCATCAGGATCGGATACCTGGTCCGGCAGAGCATCTCATCCTTCCTCTCCTGAGCCTGCATAATCTTCCCGCTCTCGAACTCCCACTCGTCAGAAGCCATACGGATGATCTTAAGGAGAACGATCAGATGCACGACCGGAATCCAGCCGCACGCCAGCCCGATCGTCCGCCACTTGATCCCGATCTGGGCGGACGTCAGATATACACGGATGATCCCGCTCCAGAATACAGCCGCTTCCACTAGAACCACGCAGGCCAGATTCCCAAGCCACATCATCTTATCCTCCGGAAATAACATCGGCAGCGTAACAAGCAGGCAGATCACCGATGCGCTTACCGATATCAGAAAATATATCAGAAGCTCACATCCATCCGCACAGATCTTAAGCCGTTTCCCCGGAAGCCTCCGGTGGGAAGCAGCCGGAACGATATTGATTACGGCCGTCCCGAAAACCAAAAGGAGCATTAAAGCAATGCCCCCAAGCCTCGGAAATATCATCTTCATTAATGGTATATTTGCCGTGAGAAAGATAACCAGCCCACAGCAGACTCTCCGAATGTATTTCACTTCTTTCTTCCTCTCTTAGTTCTCTACTGTACTTCTAATCTACCAGCCCGATCCTTGGATAATACTGGAACCAGGCCTTCGCCAATATCTCGTCCCTGGACACAAAATGATTCTCCCAGAATCTAGAATCATGAGAATTATTCCGATTGTCTCCCATCACAAAATAAGAATCCTCCGGAACCACATAGGGACCGAAACTCCCCTGGGGAATCTCTTTGAGATACTCCTCCTCAAGCGGCGCCTGCGCTCCGTCTATATAGACCGCTCCGGCCACAATCTGGATCTCCTCGCCCGGAAGCCCGATGATCCGCTTGATGAATACCTGCGATTCATCATCGGGAAACCGGAATATAATGATATCCGTCCGCTGCGGATCCTGGCTTAAATAAGCCAGGCGCGACCCGATCACCCTGTCCCCGGGATGGATCGTATTCTCCATGGAACCGGACGGAATATTCGCATTCACGATCAGCACCTTACCGCAGAATAACGCAAGCGCGACCGGAATCACGATCATCTGAAAGCACTCTCTTAATATCCTCTTAACCTTACCCGTCTCCTGCACGTGCTCATGCTCATGCTGCGGTTCCTCTTCTGACTGTTTCATTAATAGATTCATACTAAGCTTCGTCTCCACCTTTCTCTTCGGCCGCCGGCTGAACAACTACTGTCTTACTCATATCTTTCTCGGCAAGCTTCCCGCCTAAGAATCCCGCCAGGACAGCCTGAACATCCACACCGGTAGACTCCTTGAGTCCGTCCGATACCTGTGTAAAAGTCCCCACGATATCCTTCACCAGCTTCGATGTATTGCCGTCCCCGTACATCGTGATCTTATCCACCTTGGCAAGCGGCTCTGCGATATTCCTCGCAATCTCCGGCATCGCCTTGAAGTACATCTCAAGGATCGCCGCCTCGCCCATCATCTTCATCGCTTCCGCCTTCTTCTCGATACCTTCCGCCTCCGCAAGAGCTTTCGCCTTGATCGCGTCTGCCTCCGCAAGACCCTTGCTTCGGATACCCTCGGCTTCCTGTTCCATGGCGTACTTCTGGGCTTCCGCCGTCGCGCGCATAGCCTCCGCTTCCTTCTCCCGCTCGAACTTCTCCGCCTCCGCGTTCTTCTGACGCTCGAAGAGCTGCGCCTCAGAATTCCTCTGCATCTCGTACAATCTGGCATCTGACGCCTGCTGCTTCGCGTACTTGTCTGCGTCGGCCTGCTTCTTGATCTCGGCTTCCAATGTGCGCTCCGTCAGCTCTACTTCCTTCTCCTGCAGTGCGATCGCCTTCTCCTGACGCGCCAGGTTGGCATCCGCCGTCGCCACCTCCACCGTCTTCCTCTCTGTCTCCTGCTGGATCTGATAAGCCGCGTCCGCGATCGCCTTCTTGGTGTCCGCATCCTTCTGAAGCTCTGCCTTGCGGATCTCCAGGTCATTCTCCTTCTGCGCGATCAGCGTAGCCGCATTGATCTCGGCTTCTTTGGATTCCCGGTTCGCCTCCGCCTGCACCACCGCCTTCTCTTTCTGCGCCCGCGCCTTGGCATTGGCAATCTCAAGATCAGAGCCCACCTGTGCGTCATTGGCCTCTTTTCTCGCCATCGCCTGTGCACGCGCGATCTCCTTCTCACTCTCGGCCCTTGAGATCGCCGCGTTCTTCTGGATCTTCACGATGTTATCCACACCAAGATTCTCGATCACACCGTTCCCGTCCTCAAAATTCTGCACATTGAAGCTGACAATATCAAGCCCCATGGCCGCAAGGTCCGGCTCCGCATTCTCCTTCACCAGATTGGCGAACTTCTGCCGGTCGGACACCATCTCTTCCAGGTTCATCTTGCCAACGATCTCACGCATGTTACCCTCTAACACTTCCCTTGATACCTGGGCGATATAATCCGTCTGCCGGTTCAGGAAATTCTGCGCCGCAAGCGCCAGACGCTCCGGGTTGTCGCTGATCTTGACATTGACCGCAGCATCCACACGGATATTGATATAATCCGCCGTAGGCACCGCGCTGGAGGTCTTGACATCGATGGGGATCAACTGCAGGTTCAGCTCATCCTTCTTCTCAAGAAACGGAATCTTAATCCCCGCCTTACCGATCAATACCTTGGGCTGCCTGCGCAGGCCGGAAATTATGTATGCGGTATCCGGCGACGCCTTCACGTACCCGGTTACCAGAATGATAAAGACCAGAACCACTACCAACACGATGGGGATGAACGCTCCCACCATTCCTAACATCTCACTCAACATATCTGTTCTCCTTATCTCAAACACTTAATATCCAAATACTCCTTCGATCGATTCATCATTCTCCACCCAGTCGCTCACAAGGACCATATGGTAACTCTCCTTCGTATCACGGATATATACCTTCTTGATCCCGGCATTGATGATCAGCCGCTTACACATCGAACAACTGTTGGCATTCGCTATATAATTTCCCGTATCCACCTCTATCCCGGTCAGATACATGGAGCTTCCGATCATCTTGTCCCTGGAAGCGCTGATGATCGCGTTCGCCTCAGCATGGACGCTCCGGCACAGTTCATATCGTTCGCCTCTTGGCACACCCATCTTCTTGCGGACGCATTCCCCAATATCCGTACAGTTCTTCCGCCCCCGGGGCGCGCCTACATATCCCGTAGATATGACCTCGTCATTCTTCACGATCACCGCTCCATAATGGCGCCTCAAGCAGGTACATCTCTGAGAAACCATCTCTGCAAGGTCCAGATAATAATTCGTCTTATCTCTGCGTTCCATTTGACCCTCCTGTCATATATGCCTGTTTACTTCTATACTTCTATTATCCTCTAACTTCGTGAAAATATCAAGCAGTAAAATACCAGTCCCGCATCAAATGCAAAGACTGGTATATTTTTTACTCTGTCTTGATCGCCATCATCAGGAAATTAAGCAGCACAAACCCGATGATCATAGTCGTAAGATAAATCTGCATCCCCGCCAGTTGACCGGTCATAGCCGCCAGCGCTTCTTCCCCGATCCCTGTAAGATATCCGGACATCTTATTCGTCGCCACCACACCGATCGCCATGGGGAAGGTCATGCCCGCGAATCCTGGCGCGAAGCTAAAGGAGAAGAATCTTGGAAGCTTCACGATGATAAAAAGAAGGGAAACGGCCACGCACACATAGAGCAGATAGACCACCGCCTGATTCGGGCTTTGGATCACATTCAGATAACTCACCAGGCACAGGCTGCAGGGCGCCAGAACTACTGCCATAGTATGATAGACCGGCGGTTTGACTTCCACCTTAAGCAACCTCCATACCATGATCGGGATCAGGATAAAATAGACCGCGATCCCATAATATACCACAACCTTCAGGATACCTCCCGCGTTCATTGCGCCTCCCGTGACACAGCTCACCATGATCCCGTTATAAGTCACAAACCAGCTTGGCACGAAGGT
Organism: uncultured Dorea sp.; assembly: GCA_947652615.1. Lineage (GTDB taxonomy): Bacteria > Bacillota > Clostridia > Lachnospirales > Lachnospiraceae > Sporofaciens. Next base: position 11,530 of record CANTDX010000009.1, read on the forward strand.
GTTGATATCCCTTGCCTTCATCACGTTGCGGTAAGTAAATACCAGGATATGCACCGCATGGATGAAAAGCCCCGCCGTCCACAGCCCTTTCCCAAACGCAGGGACATAATCGAAATAATAACTTCCAAGTATCATCATCACCATGGAAAATCCCGCATACAGACTGCATGGTACGACCGTCATATATTCTTTCTTACACACTTCCGTATATTTGATCAGCTTCACAATATACAGAAGCAGGATCACCGTTGCCGCCCACATTGTCAGATGGCGGACCCACACATAATTCATCCCCGCATATACATTGCCAAGTGTCATCGCTCCTACGAATGTAGGCAGCACCGGCACCGGCATCCTCTCTAATCTCTCCATAGATAACCTCACTCATCTTCATAATAGAATTCAAAATTCTCTTTTTCACGGAAGAAATCGGAATAATCAATATCGAATACCGGCTTCTTCACCCTGGTAATATCAATGTGCCTGGCGATCAACTGCTGCAGAATCCCTCCGTACGCCAGATCTCCCTGCAGGATCGCTCCGGTGATCTTACCGCCCTTATGTATGATCTTCTTATATGTATCTCCCGTATCCATCATCTCCACGGTATATCCGTCCCGCGCCGCTTCCGGATTCACATCTCCCAGAGACATCGTCGGGATACCCAGGAAATTCATGGTCGATTTGCTGGCGAAGAAATCCGTCATCTTCCTTGGCACGCCCGCCATATTGCTTGCCGCTACGATCCCTTCTTTCACTGCCGCCGGCCAGATAGGACTGGTCCCTGACACATCTCCCGCGCCGTAGATGTCCGGGTCGCTGGTTCTTCCCGTCTCGTCATACACCAGCCCGAACTTGCTCAGCTCTATACCGGAGCCTTCAAGGAACTCCACATTCGAACGGACTCCGGCAGTCACCACAACGAAATCACAGGGAATCCTCGTTCCGTCCGTGAGAACTGCCTCGGTGATATTCTGCTGCCCGTCAAGGACCACCTCTGACATCCCGACTCCGTAATACTGCCGTACCCCCTTCGCCTCATAAGCCTTCTGATACGTCGATGCCGCACGCTCGTCAAGCTGCCTCGACAGAAGCCAACCGGCCATCTCCACCAGAGTCACCGGCACTCCCAGCGCAAGGAAACCTGACGCACAGTCAAGCCCTACCAGACCGGAACCCATCAGAACGATATTCCTGCAATTCTCTGCCGCCGTCTTTAAGACTTCCATATCCTCAATATTGCGGAACCCCGTCACATTCTTCGCTTCCTTTAAGTTCTTTACCGGCGGGACGAAGGTGTGGGAGCCTGTGGCGATCAGGAGCTTATCATAATCTACCGTTTCGCCCCCGTCTAACACCACCTGCTTCTCTTCAGGCTTCACCGCCGTACATTCTCTTCCCTTCATCCAGTCTATCCGGTAGACGCTCTCGAAATCCTTCTCTGCAAAGCACAGTCTGTCAAGGCTCCTCTCCCCGCCAAGATAATGGTGCAGGATACAGCGGGAATAGATGCTCTTATCCTTCGAGATCAGGATGATCCGGCTGTCCTGATCAATCTTCCTTAGTTCCCTTACCGCATTGATCCCTGCCGCCGAAGAACCAATCACTACATAACGCATCCTTACACCTCCTCTACCGTGATCGCCTGCATCGGACATTTCTCCACACACATGGGGTTCCCTGTCCCGTCCTCGCTTCGATGTACACACATATTACATTTCATGATCTCTGTCTTCCTGATACTGTCATGCTTGAGCACTCCGTAAGGACAGGACATGATACACATATAGCAGCTTGCACATTGTTCCTTATCATACTCTACATATCCCGTGGCCGGATTCTTCTTCATGGCTCCTGTCATGCAGGTATAGGTGCACTCCGGCCGTTCGCAGTGCCGGCAGAAGATCGGCGCCGGTTTCGTCTCACTGTCTATGGTTACCCTGTTCCTCGCATCCCCGCTCTCTGTCTCGTGGCTGACCACGCACGCCGTCACACAAGTCAGACAGCCGATGCATCTGCTTCGGTCGATTTTAATACGATACATAAGAATCCTCCTGACATTTCTCGAATCTTACCGGCGTCGCCTTATATGACGGTTCCTTGGAATACGTGTCATATACCGACGGAGTCAGCTTGTTACATTCAATATAATGGATCGGTGCATACAACTCTTCATACTGCACATGATCCGTTAGCTTCACCTCGAACACCGCGTCCTGCCCGTTCACAGAATAGACCCGTATCTTATTAAGCTCTTTGATCCCCTTATCATTCGCAAGTTCCGTATTCATGTAGAGATAAGCTCTCTTGACAGACACATCCTCCACGAACTTCACTTCCTTCGTTCTGCTCTGGGTATGCCACTGACCTACGCTCCCCCGCCCGGTATTCAATATATAGGGGAATTCCTCTGTCTGCGGGAGAGGATTCTCTCTCACCTCTTCGAATACAAACTGAGCCTTCTTAGACGGAGTAAAGAATTGTCCGTCCTCATAGAGCCTTCTCTCTTCGGCCGACAGTTCTTCCTCTCTTCCCTCCGGATAAGGCCACTGGATCCCGTGCGAGTTCTCCAACGCCTCCCAGGTCACTCCGGTTATGTCGCAGGGCATATTCCTTGAGCATTCCCGCATCAGGTTGAAGCAGTCCTTTGGAGTCTCCCAGCCTTTCAATTCCTCTCCCATACCAAGCGCTCTCCCAACGCCAAGGATCGCCTCATAATCGGAGATCTCATTCTCCCCTCTTTCCAGCACCGGACGCATACCGGAGAGCCGCCGCTCCAGATTGATATAGGTCCCTTCCTTCTTAAGCCCCGGAACCACCGGGAAGAATACAGTACAGTCTTCTGCGCTCTCAATACTGTCATAGATATCCTGTACCACGAAGAGCTCAAGCTTCTTCGCCGCCGATGCAAAGGTCTCGTTATTCGTCCAACTGTGCCTGGGGTTTGTACAGAGGATCCACAGCCCCTTGATCTCTCCCGCATTGATCCCCTCGATGATCTGGTTATAGGTCTTGGTAGGCTTCTCGGCTAGCTGGCTCGTCTTCACCCCCAATACTTCTGCGATCCGCTCTCTTCTTGCAGGATTCGTGAAATCACCGCCTCCATAGAATACCGCCGTATTGCTGTAGGATCTTGATCCCATGGCATTGCACTGCCCGGTGATAGAATTGGCTCCGGTCCCGGGCTTGCCGATGTTACCCGTCATCAACGCCAGATTGATAACAGCCTGGGCCGTCCTTACCGCTTCATATCCCTGGTTCACACCCATCGTCCACCAGAAGGACACCCGCTTGCCGTTATGGATCAGCTCTGTCAGCTCTAAGATCTGTTCCTTGCTAAGTCCAGTTCCTTCCACCCCTCGTTCCAGCGTATAGCTTCTGACGAACTCTCTGAACTCTTCAAAATGCTCCGTGTGTTCCTCGATAAAGGTATGATCCAGATAGTCCTTCTCGATCAGCAGATTGGCGACGGTATACAAAAGCAGCAAGTCGCTTCTCCATCTCAGGCCATACCAGTAATCTGCATTCATTGCCGTCTCCGACTCTCTTGGATCCAGAACGATCACCTTGCGCCCCGGGATCTGATTCTGCCTGACTCTTCCCCACAGGATCGGATGCGCCACCACCGGATTGGCTCCGATGAAGATGATGGTATCCGACAATTCCAGATCCTTCAGCGTATATCCCGGCGCATCGAAACCATAGCTCTGTTTATGCGCCACTACTGCCGTCGCCATACACAGTCTCGTATTCCCGTCCACATTCGCTTTCAGGTGGTCACGCATCACATGCCCGAACAGAGCGAATTCTTCCATCGTCAACTGCCCTGTACTGATACCTGCCACACTCTCTGTCCCGTATTTCTCCTGTAATTCCTTAAGTTTATCCGCCACATGACGGAAGCCTTCGTCCCAGGACACCTCCCGGAAGCTTCCATCCTCCTGCCGGATCTTAGGGAGGCTTTTAGGCTTCACCGTCTTCTGCTGCTTATCCAGAGACAGCCCCTTGATACAGCAGAACCCGTCGTTCACCGGGTAACCCTTTGTCGGAACCGTCTTTACCACCCTGTTATCCTCCACATAAAAGTCCAGATTACAGTCGATGGCACAGTAATTACATACCGATTGTATCTTCTTCATTGCTACCTCCTCACTCTCCTTTAGCGGTCAAAATGAATCCCGTCCCAATAGACACAATGCTTCATCTGTGTCTCCGGCATCAGTTCCACCCCGTCAAGAGCCCACTTCTTATATTCCTCGAACCCCACACGGTCAATGATATACCCGATATGTTCTTTCCTTGCCGGAGCATCCGGGGAAATATATTCTTCCACGAACTTATAGGTATTCAGGATGATCCTGATGATGTTATCTTCATCCGCCCATACCAGGAAATCCTCTCCCAGGCGTGGATTTCTCTTACCGGTTCTTCCCATAATGGTAAGCTTATAATACTTCTTCTTACTCCTGGTCAGAGCCCTGGTCGGACATTTGGTGATACAGACGCCGCATCCGATACATTTCTCCTCATCCCGCACGATCTTATAGTTCTCCGCCCGAAGAGCGCTGACCGACAGCTTCTTACATCCCTTGACGCATGCCTGGCAGTTCACACACCTCGTCGGATCATACTGAGGCATAGTCATGCCGATAATCCCGAAATCATGCATCCTCGCTTTGGCACAGTCATTCGAGCATCCTGTGCAGGCAATCTTAAAATGCAGATCATTGGGAAATACTGCCTTCTCGATCCTCCTTGCCAGCTCTGCCGTATTATAATTGGCAAACGGACAGACATTGTTGCCGATGCACGCACTGATATTCCTGGTGCCGGAAGCCGGATAGCCGGTCTTAGGATCCGTCTGGTTGATCTCCAGCATCTCAATAATCGGCTGCAGCTTCTCATTGATCGCATCCATATCCTCATACCGGATCCCCTCGATCTCGAACCCCTGTCTGGTCGTCAGATGGACATAGCCGTTCCCGTATTCCTCCGCGATCTCCTGTACCATCCCCAACACCTTTGCATTCAGGTAGCCGCCCGGCACACGGATCCGTGAAGCCCCGATCCCCCGGACCTTCGACACCCGGAAGGCGTTCTTCTTTAATTTCTTTGTATTAACATCCAGTCCCATTCTGACACCTCCTAATCGATCAGCTCTTTGCCGTCTGCATAGTTGAACACCGGGCCGTCCAGGCAGATATAGGTAGACCCCATCTTACAGTGCCCGCATTTCCCAAGGCCGCAGCACATCTTCCGCTCATTGGAGATCCAGATCTGCTCTTCCTTCACTCCGAGTTTCAGGATCTCCATCACCGTGAATTTGATCATGACCGGAGGACCGACACAGATGAATGCCGCATCGTCTATATTCTCAAACTTCAATTCCGGCACGTATTTCGTAACCATTCCCACCGGCCCTTCATATCCTTCCGGCGCCTGATCCACCGTCTGTATCACATGGATACGGTCATTCCAGTATGCAAAATCATCTCTGAACAGCACATCCTTCGGCGATTTGAAGCCGGCGATCAAGGTCGTGCTCTTCGCTTCTTCCGTATGATGCGCAAAATAGTCCACCACGCCGCGCACCGGTGACAGCCCGGTTCCCCCGGCGATCACGACCAGTTCCTTTCCCTTATATGTATCAATGTCGAATCCGTTTCCATAGGGGCCCCGGATAAAGAGCCGATCCCCCGCATAGTTCTCGAAGATCTCATTGGTCACCTTCCCCACCCTGCGGATGGTGAAATCCACCGTCCCGTCGCCGATCCCGCTGACAGAGATCGGAGCCTCGCCGTACTTGGGGATCGATACCTCAAAGAACTGCCCCGGCTTCGTCTCCCCGTCAAATTCCATGCGGAAGGTATATTCAAGATCTGTATGCCTGATCACTTCCCTGATGGTTGACAACTGCGGAATATATTCATTCTTCATATCACTGCTCCTCCTTTGCCAAGCGGTTGATGCAATTAGAATAAGAGATGTATTCCGGGCAGACGTCGTCACAACGCCCGCAGCCTACGCACATAGGATAACCGAACCGCTTCCCGTAATCATAGATCTTATGCATCACCTTGAAACGCATCCGCTCCCCCTGCGTCTTGCGGAACGCAATATTTCCCGCCATATCGGTATAACCGTCCACCTGGCAGGAAGCCCACACCCGCCTTCTCTCCCCTGCCTTGGGATTATCCTTGTAGAAGATATCCTGCATGGTGAAGCAGGTGCAGGTAGGACAGACGAAATTACAGCGTCCGCATCCAATGCATCGGTCCCCGTATTCCTTCCAGAGCTCTTTTTTGAAGCTGTCGTTGGATAACTTCTCAGGCAGCGTCACCTTCTCCTGGTTATCCTCCGCTGCATCCGGAACTACTTCCGTCTCCTGTACCCCGGCTGCCTGCTTCACATCTGCCTCCAATTCTTCCCATTTGACATCCGCATACACCAGGTCTCCTTCTATTTTCAGATACGCATCATAATCCTCTGTCCGGTTCGTCCCCATACTGACGCAGAACCCTGACGCGCAAGTCGTCTCACAGCCCATCAATATGAATCTCGCCCGCTCCCTGATCCTCGCATAATAATAATCCTCGAATCCATTCCTCAGATAGATCTCGTCTAAACGTTTCACCGCATGCAGGTCGCAGGCACGCAGGAAGATCAGGATATCCTTCTGCGGCCCTTGGGGAACCATGGTCTGATCTTCTGTAAAATAAAACAATGTCTCATTGATATGAAGCAGTACCTCCTTAAAAGAATAGTCCGATTTCTTATCCCATACGATCTCGTTAAGGACCAGGATCTTGCCGTAGCGGATAATATCTGTATCCGAGAAGCAGCCCTCTCCTTCCATTAATACCGGCGCAAAGATATCGTAACGCTTTGCCCAGACTGCAAACAGGGCATCTGCCTCTGCTCTTTCTAATTGGTATCCCATAGCAGCTCCTTTCTTTTGATATTTTTCGTGTATTTATTGACAATATTTTATCAACAACACGAAAAAAATTCTGTGACATTTATCACAGAATTTCTAAAATCATCCATATTTTTTGTTATATTTTACCTATCCGTTAAATCTCCCCGGTTTTATAAAACTGTGACATCTTCTGCGGGTCTGCTATAAATATCCGCTTCTTCTCCATCCGGATCAGCCCATATTCCACAAGCGTCCTGCAGAGCCTAGAGGTCGTCTCTCTTGGCGCCCCCAGCATATCCGCAAGGAAGGTCACGGACATATTGATGTCGATCTCAAGCCCTGCAGGCGTCTCCCTGCCAAAATCCCTGGCCAGCTTCCAAAGCTTCGCCGCAAGCTTCCTCTCCATGTATATGCTTCCGGTCGTATTCTTGAGCTGATGCCCCAGACGCCACATCTTCCACTCCTGCATGACCATCGCTTCCTTCACCAGTGCAAAATCCTGCTCCATCCAGCTTACAAATACCTGTACGGGAATGATGAAGATCCTGCTCTTCTCTATCGTCTCACAGTAAAGAGAAGATTCATGTATATTGATGACATGATCGTTCAGCAAGATCCCCTTCCCGAATATAAACACGATCTTGCGCTGCCCTGTGTGGGTAAGATTATAGAGCATGGACTTTCCCGACAGTTGAAAATATACGGAATCCACCTGCTCTTTGGCACGGAACAGGACGCTGCCCTTAGATACCTCCGTTACCCTGCCTGCCTTCCATAAGCCGTCGACCGTATCCGGCATTACATTCTGAAAAAAAGAAAATCTCTTAAGTATATCCGCCTCCATATATATTCCTCTCGATCATCGCCTTCACACTGTCTACACTGATCTGCCCTTCCATCGGCCCGAATGCGGCCGCGTTCAATGCTCCTGCCGCCGCCCCCATCTGTGCCGCCTCCTTAAGGCTCTTCCCCTTCACCAGCCCGGCAATGAACGCTCCGTCAAAACAGTCCCCGGCTCCCGTCGCATCTACCTGCTCCACCGGATAGACGCCCGTCTCTATTACCTCGTTCCTTGTATAGATCCGGCTTCCCTTCGAACCATTCTTAAGCGCGACAATCTCCATGGCTTCATATGCGAAGCACTTATCGACCGCCTCATCTATATCCGAAGCACCGGTGATCCTTAGAAGCTCGCTCACTCCAGGCATAAATACACTGGTACTCTCCATAACCTCTCCGATCACGTCATTCACACTCTGATCCGTCAGCAATTCTTCCCGGATATTGGGGTCAAAAGATATCTTCGTTCCCTTCCGGCGCATCAGATGCATTGTTTTCAAAATCTCCCGTGCAAACGCACTGTCAGCCATCAGAGAACAGCCCATGATATGCATATATTTTACATGGTCAAAATCGTCTTCACCGGGCGCCTTCGCCTCCACCGCCGGCGTATTGCCCATATGGAAGATGAATTTTCTGGAACCGTCTGTATAATATGTAACAAAAGCAACCCCCGTTGACCGCTTGCCGCTCTCTAATACATGGCTGCAGTCAACACCATCCTTCCTGAGCCGATCTAGAATATTCTTCCCAAAATCATCTCTCCCGACTCCTCCTATAATCGCCGTTCTGCAGCCTAATCTCGCCGCCGTATCGATGAAGATCGCCGGAGCGCCGCTTGGGAACGGACCTTTGAATATCCCTGGTTCGTATAATTCTACATTCTCCTGCTCACGCATGATCTCAACAAGCATCTCTCCCATGATAATAATTTCTGGCATGTTACATCTCCTCTCTGAATTTATTTATGATACGGTTCCTTCTGAATGATCCGATAGCTCCTGTAGATCTGCTCCAACAGGATCACCCGCATCAACTGATGCGGGAATGTCATCTTAGAAAAACTCAGTGCAAAATCCGACTTTGCAAGTACCTCTCTCCCTAGCCCGATCGATCCGCCGATAATGAAGATGATATGGCTCCTTCCCTGGATCCCAAGCGTCTCGATCTTCTCTGCCAGTTCCTCTGATGATAGCTGCTTTCCCTGGATCTCGAGCGTGACTACATAAGCATCCTCCCGGATATGTTTCAAGATACGCTCCGCCTCCTTCGCCCGTATCGCGTCTTCCATTATCTCACTGGCATGGTCCGGTGTCTTCTCATCCGCTGTCTCTATGATCTCCAGCTTACAATATTTACCCAACCGCTTTACATATTCCGCAACGGCATCTCTCAGATACTTTTCCTTGATCTTTCCCACTGTGATCAGTGTAATCCTCATATCATCCAAATTCCTTTTCTATTTTCATACTGACACATCCAGTATCATCAGCACAAACCCGGCAGCAAATCCGATCGTTCCGATATTACTGTACTCGCACGGCTGTTCTGATAAAAAGATCCACTCTCTAACCAAGCGCCACATCCAGTATCATCATCAGCACAAATCCTGCAGCGAATCCTATCGTCCCGATATTACTGTGCTCCCCTTCTGCCGACTCCGGCACCAGTTCCTCCACTACCACATAGATCATTGCACCCGCCGCAAACGCCAGAAGATACGGAAGCGCCGGCGTAATATACGCCGCAAGAAGCACCGTGATCCCTCCCGCGATCGGTTCCACGATTCCGGATAAGGATCCGTATAAGAATGCCTTCCCTCTGCTCCCTCCGTCGCTTCTGACCGGAAGCGACACGATAAATCCTTCCGGAAGATTCTGTATGGCAATCCCGATCGACAGGGCAAATGCACCCGTAAGCGTCACATTGGCATTATGGGTCATAAGCCCCGCAAATACGGCTCCGCTTGAGATTCCCTCCGGTATATTATGAATGGTAACTGCAAGGATCAGCTTCGCAGACTTGCTCAGAGTGCTTCTTGGTCCCTCGGCTTCGTCACTTCCCACATGAAGATGCGGAACAACATGGTCAAGCGTCAGAAGGAACCCAATCCCAATCAGGAAACCGACCGCCGCCGGAACAAAAGCGAACCTGCCCATATGCTCCGACATATCCATCGCCGGGATCAACAGCGACCACACGGAAGCCGCAACCATCACGCCGGCTGCAAATCCCAGAAGCGTCTTCTGAATCAGCGGCTTTAATTCATGCCTCATAAACAAGACGCACGCCGCGCCCGCAGTCGTCCCGATAAATGGGATCAGCAATCCCAGCAAAATCATCATACACGCCATCCTCTCTCTACATCTATAATCTCACTGATCTGTATCAATATTCCACCCATCGTTACCATATATCTTCATCCTGATCATCAATCTCAGTAATCTCATCAAAGGGTATCTCCGTTCCATCCGTCATTATCACCTTCCGCTCCTCTTCTCTAATCTTCTTCACACATCCGCTGATCGTCACGTAAGCTCCTCCGGACTTCTTAAGATCCGGCACAAAATAAGTGATCGAAACAGAAGGCTCCTTATCCAGACGCTCATAGATACTCTGCAGCTTCCCATTAAGCACAGCCTTGCAATTCTCATCCAGCTCAATCCTTGTATCCGTCAGCCTTGCAGTCTCCTTCACCGCCTCGTGATGACCAGTCAGAGCCGCAAAGGGTGCGAACTGCGCCGCCCGGTCCGAGAGAGGCATAGGCGGATGCGTTCTGGATACATGATGTGCCAGATGGATCATATCGTCATACTTGTGTATATTCTTGTATGTTCTTAACTTCTGCGTTTCTTTCCCCACTTTTCATCACCATCCGCTAATCGCTAATTACACCGTACTATGGCAAACGCCTGACTCGCCGCTTTATTTCACGCTCGATGGCCGCCGATCTGACGGTTCCGCTCCATCGCTGTGGCACCCTCCGCCAGATTCATTCCTTTCAGGATCGCATTCTTCCCATACTTCTTCTTGATATCCAGCATCGCCTGCTGCAGGCTTCTCTCCCGGCTCCGTTCTGCCTCCTCCGCTTCCTGTTCCCGCTGCAAAGCGGCATAATCTGTAAACAGGTCCATCTGCTCGAATACCGGTTCGCTGACTGCCAAGTCTTCATCCACCACATGATTGGCTCCCAATGTGATCCGCCTGACCAGGAACTTGGGATTGATGATCCTGTCATATAGTTCCAGAACAGCCTTCACAATCGCCTTCGTAGAAGAAGTCTGCTTCTCAAGATTCGCCGTGCCGTGGGCGTGCTTTGGAACCTTCCGCCCATAGCGGTCTGTCGTGACTTCGCCAAAGTAGGAATTCTTCACATCCGGATCCGACAGATTCTCTCTGTCATAGCCGATCGTCAGCACAATCTGGTCTGTGACCAGATGCTTATCAACCAGATCCAAAACCAATGTCTCCGTCATCTCCCGAACCACAAGTCTTGCCTTCCCGGCGGTATACGGGCAATGTAAGACCTGGCCCGAGCTTAAGCAGTTCGTACTGGGCTTATATGCCTTGATATCCCCGATCGTACAAGGCTCCCATCCCCAGGCATGGTCGATCAGAAGCTCCGCATTGATCCCGAATAATCGATACAGCAGCTCCTCGTTATAGAATTCCCCGGGCTTCCCTATGGAGCACCTCGCCACATCTCCCATGGTGAACATGCCATTCTCCGCGAGCTTCTTCGCATATCCCTTCCCCACACGCCAGAAATCCGTAATAGGCTGATGCGCCCACAGGATCCTGCGGTAGCTCTTCTCATTCAGGCTTGCGATCCGCACACCGTTCTTGTCCGGCGGGATATGCTTCGCTACAATATCCATAGCCACCTTACACAGGTAGAGATTCGTCCCGATTCCCGCCGTAGCCGTGATCCCTGTCGTTGAATGGATATCCTGTATGATCCGTCCGGCCAGTTCACGCGCCGACATCTGATACGTGTTCAGATAATGGGTAACATCCATCATGATCTCATCTATGGAATATACATGGCAGTCCTCCGGCGCCACGTATCTCAGATATACCTCATAGATTCTCGTACTATATTCTATATAATGCGCCATTCTCGGCGGCGCAACAATATAATCAAGAGCCTTTTCCGGTGATGCCCTAAGTTCCGTATCATCATAGGAAGAACCGTTAAACTTACGCCCTGGTGCAAGACTCTGTCTCTTGGCATTGACCTCTCTTACCCTCTGCACCACCTCAAACAGCCTTGCGCGTCCCGAGATCCCGTATGCTTTCAAGGAAGGAGACACGGCCAGGCAGATCGTCTTCTCTGTGCGGCTTAAGTCTGCGACTACAAGATTCGTAGTCATGGAATCTAAACCCCTCTCCACACACTCCACCGACGCATAGAAGGACTTCAGGTCAATTGCAATATACGTATGATCATGTTCTGCCATACAACCACTCCTAATCTGCTCCCCTGTTACAGTATCAGTATACCCGCATAACGGGCTTTCTATTACCTTTCTATTGGCTGCCGTTTCTATCATTGTACCAGAACTTATGTTTGTTTTCAACAACTTCTTATATTTAATTCTCCTCGAACCTCACGGTCACAGAACAGATCTCCGAGATCGTGCCAACCCGCATATTCGGTCCGAATACACCCGCTCCGGAAGTCACGATGTTATGCATATCCCCCTTCCTCAGATATCCGCAGGCATTCTCCCACATCAGCCGGACGGTCAGATTTCCCGGGAACATCTGACCGTCATGGGTATGCCCGCACAGATCCAGGTCTACCCCCGCATCAGCCAGCTCTTGCAGTTCCTTAGGCTGATGATCGATCACAAATACAGGCTTCGACAGATCCATATCCTCTGTGATCTCCTCCGGGGTCTTCCGCTTATCTATCCCTCGCCCCGGGCGCTGCCTGTCCGGACGTCCGTACAGATAGATACTGTCCGCGATCATCACCGACTCATCCCTAAGCAAAGTAATCCCCGCTTTCTCAAGGAACTCATCCATCCGGATATCACTCTGCTTCTTCCGGTCATTTCCCCCGAAGGTAAATCCCGCCAGGATCCTTTCCTTGATATCATGATTCCCGTAACAGGCATAGACACCGTACCTGCTCCTGATCCCCTTAAGAATAGAGATCAATTCTTCCGGGTCTTCCAGCGCTTCATACTCATTGTCGAAAATGTCCCCGGCTATCACCACAAGGTCTGGATCCTCTGCATTAATCTGCTCCGTCATCCTTTGCATCTGGTCACACCCGATATTGTAGCCCATATGCAGGTCAGCCGCCAGAACGACCTTCATCTGTTCTATGGTCCCCGCATCCTTATGAATCACCGTCTCATATCTTGTCGTGCGGACAATCCTGGCATTGACCACTCCCCATACGCCGAGTACCGTAACAACGAGGACACAGAAGATCCCCGTCACCGCAAATACCCTGCGGCCCGCCAGTTTTTCCTGATCGATCCGCCTGCTTCTCTTCAGGATCAGACGAATGATGTCTGCCGTCACTACGGCAAGTATCACATAGAGCAGGATTCCAAGCCAGTAATTACCCGACCTCACAAAGAAACGTTTGACCGGCCCGGTTGGAAGAAGGAATCCCACACCCATTGCCGCGGCAAAGAGAAGATATACAACAACCGCCGCAAACCAAAACCATTTAAAATATTGATGCGAATCGATTCTAAGGCATCTCTTCACCCACCGGTACATCCATCTCGCAATATAGAGATGGACCAGTATATAGAGTGGAGACAATATTACCGCCAGCATACATACCCCTCCTGTATCTCGTAATATCCCTGCTGATAATCCGTAATCCCTTCCCCTTCATTGGGATGCCCGGCAGAATAAACCGTATCCGCAGCATACAGCCCCAGGAGAAGCAGACAGCTCCATACTAAGACCTGCTTTTTGATCACTCGGATCCGGTTATCCAGAAGCGGCGCCGCGATATAGACGAATATCATCCCTCCGATTCCGAAGACTAACAGCCCCTCCGCACAGATCCTCCCGTTCAGGTTCAGGAAATATCCGCTGTAATCCCACCATTTCTTCCCGTCGTAGACCATTTCCAGATAATAAGAGGTCCAGTATTCCACCATCCCGCATACGAATATGATACAGAAGAATTCCTTGACAGGGCTGTTCCTCACCTTGTTAAGCAGTGTAAGGAGCAGAACCCCGCCCGAACCATAGATCGGAAGCCACGGCCCGTGGAGCGCGCCGCGGTTCACGAACACTCCGTCCAGCACCAGATGAAGGCTCACCTCCCAGCACCATCCGATAAAGGAAAATGCGAAGAATAACAGTACCAGCGACCAGATCGAATAATGCCGCATATAGTGAAAGGTATCCACCCTCCTCTGCTTCATCGCCTCCGGAAACTGAGACAGTCTTCCGGGGTACACTCTTCCCTCCGCCGCGTCTTTCAGCATACCAAGCCGAACCTGCTGCTCCCGTCTCTCTTCGTAAGCACGCTCTTCTTCCGAGCTGCCAAGCAGTATCCCAAACCAGTCCGCAAGAACCTTCCGGATTCCTCCGGGCCGCTCCTTACTGGCCTCCATGTCCTCTTCCCACGCAAGCACGTCCACATACGCCTCCCAGAGCACATCCCCCGACGCCTTCTCATACAGATATCTATCGCCAAGAAGCTCTGCACCCGGTATCCCCGCTGCTTTCGCCTGTCTGCGTAATTCCGCATAATATTCACAGAAGGCTGCCGATTGGTAAGGAAGCGAATAGAGCACTTCGGAAAGCCCAAGGGTAAATGCGCCCAGAATCCCCCATCCGATAAAAGAGCAATCCAGCAAGAAGCACTCCCACTTATGCCCCTTCATCATCCTTCTCGACAGCGTTATGGCTTCCCGTCCGGTAAGATCCGGATTCTCCGCCAGGATATAAGGAACCTGGGAATAAGAGTAGTGCTTGATCATACCACCAATAATCGTCAGAGTCCACAATAACTCATAGATACTGTACCGCAGCATCGCCATCGACACCTTAATCCACCTCTTCACACGCAGCAGAAATACAAAACGCTGGATCGGAAGCTTCTCATAGCGCCTGCTCTCCAGGAACATCCTCGCCGAGATCACCGTATATGTATTGACGAACAACAGATAGAAGCCCACCACACTTACAAGAGCCAGCACAATCAGGATCAGGCTTCCCAGATTCTTTGAACCAGATATAGAATTGATACCAGATACGAACATAACGAACAAAGAGCCGGACGTTATTCCGTTGACGATCTTAGACAACGCACCCCGGCTTCCTCCCAATATCCTGCTGCCGTTCTCCGATCGCTCAAGCCTCTCCCGCTCAAGCTCTTCCGAGAGCTCCTTTCCCTTCTTGGGATCACCGTACATGATCTGATCAAGCACATCCTCAAGCCCTCTGCTTCCCACCGCCACTCTGGTGTCCGCCCTCACTTCCGGATCTGTGGACGGTTCCTCTCCAGGCTCCGTCACCAATTCCGGCGCTGTGTCCGTGTCTTCATCTTCCGCAGAATATGTCCTCACAAAATTATCAAAATTCGAATTCTGCAATCCCAGAAATACTGCAATCAGGCTTACCATCACCAGCATCATATAATGCTTCTTCACTGTCTGCCTCGCCCTGGTCTTCATCTCTTTTCTAGTCATGGCACTCCTCTTTCGTCTGAATCACCAAAAAGGTATAAAGCCCTCAATCCTTCGATCAGGGCCCTACACCTTATATTGATCATTCCTTGTGATATTTCTATTATATCAACCGGTGAATGCAGTGTAAAGTTTTATTTATTCTTCCATCAGCACATCGCAGGCGCTAAGCGCTAGAAGCTGTACGGATGTATGAAGATTCCTCCTCCCCTCTTCGCCACCTGCCGCCAGGGCGAATTCCTTCGTATGCGTTCCCACATGTTCCTTAAGCTTCACATAGAACTGGATCGACGGGATCTCATGGGTTACATTGCCCACGTCCGTAGAACCGATCCCCTGTGTGAGATCCCGTTCAATATACTCTTCCCCGATCAGCTCCATATTGCTGCGCACATATTGAACCAGTCTCTTATCATTGCGTATATCCTTCACAATCTCCCCAAGCTGCTTCTCTTCCACGCTCGTCCCCGTAGCCGTCGCCGCTCCCTTCGCACAGTTACGGATGATCTCCACAAGCTTCATCATATACTCATAATCCAGGGCGCGGATATTGAATACCGCTTTCGCCTCATCTGAAACCGTATTATGCGCCGTGCCGCCTTCTGTGATGATCCCATGCACCCTGCTGTAATCTCTGAAATGCAGGCGCATCATATCTACCGCATGGAACATTAACTGCACGCCGCTTAACGCATTGGCCCCGTCCCACGGGCAGGCTGCCGCATGGGCAGGCTTTCCCTTGAAGGTGAACTCCATCGCCACACAGGCAAATGATATGTCGTCCGGAACCGACGTCTCCATGGGATGCATCAGAAGCGCCGCGTCAATCCCCTCAAATGCGCCTTCCCGGACCATGATCGCCTTGCCGCTCCCATTTTCCTCTGCGGGAGTCCCAAGAACCTTTAGCACACCGCCGATTCCGTATTTCTCCATCGTCTCCTTAAGTACGATGCCTGCGCCCGCCGCGGAGGTTCCGATCAGATTATGGCCGCATCCGTGACCAATCTCCGGGAGGCAGTCGTATTCACCCATGAGCGCCACCGTCTTACCCGGAAGCCCCGAATCATAGACCGCTTCAAAGGCCGTAGGCAGGCTTCCAAGCCCCCTTGTCACACGGAAACCATGCTTCTCAAGAAGCTCACAGAGCGCCGCCTGCGACTTGTGTTCTTCAAAGGAAAGCTCTGGATGTGCGAAGATATAGCTGCTCGTCTCTTCGAATTCCGCCTTCTTCTCTTCTGCTGCTGCAATAATATCCTGTTTGATCCTTTCGATAGATTCCATCTCTTCTTCCGCCTTTCTGTTATATCATTCCGTTTAAAGCCAACACAATATTAGAAATGAGCGCCGAACCGAAATACGTCGATGCCATAACTATAAATGAGATAATGACGATCTTCCAGCTCAGCTTCCTGAACACATCCAACTGCTCCCCTACCGCGATCCCGGCAAACGCCAGAAGCGGAATCCCTACAAGTCCGAACGAATATGCTCCTAATGTCGTCACGATAAAATCACCCACCGGAGATACCGGAACAGTCAGCACAAACGACACCAGCGTCGCCCATGCAAATCCCGGAAGATTCGGTCTTTTCACTACATTTTTCAATATGATGGAGACTACTACCATCACGAAGCTTACGAGAGTCGCCTTGCCAAGATCTGTAAGCTTGCTTCCTACAGAAACCATATGGACCACTGCAATAATACCGTAGATCACAATGACGATCTTGACCTGTTCCAGTATATTTTCAAATGTCGTGGTTTCTTTCTCTGTCTGTACTGCATTCGTCATCTTCCTAAACCTCCTTGTCCGGTGCTGCTTTGAATAATTTCCTCCGAAGTCCCTCGATCGCCGGGTTCACACGGCGATAATACCAGTTTGCAAGCGGAAGTGATAAAAACATTTCCACATATACGCCGGTTACGGCAGTCAAAAGTCCGCTTGTGGCAGAATATGCTACGATCTGTTCTGTGTACATCACCGGTGCCGCATCCACAAGCGCCGCAGTTGCCGCGTTCATCATAGACGCGCTTCCCATTCCCGATGCCATCGCAAGTGCATAAGGATGGAAGCCGATCAGCAGTCCAACCGGCGCCAGGAAGGAATAAAACAATGTTCCGAATATGCTTCCGCTGATATACGTTCCAAGCGTCCCCATACCTTCTCTGGATTCCAGACCGTACTTATCACCGATGATTCCAAGCGCCGTATCACGGCAAAGAGAGAATGTCCCTCCTACTGCGCTCCGCCCAAGCCCGATCAGCAGCCCAAGCGGCAGGGCGATCAGCATCGTCATCATATTACCAGCTTCCTGCAGGATCAGCGCCGGCCCCGCCTTCAGCACGATTCCGATCTGCGGCCCCGCATTGATCCCGAACATAATTCCCAGCGGATAGAGCGCAAGCGATAGAAGAAACGGCGCCCGCCTGATCTCTGCACTGCTGATGAATTTTTTCAGCGGCGGTATGATCTTCCCTAACAGCATCGGTGATAACAGGATACCCATAATGATGACCCAGATCATCGTCAGGATCGTAACACCAACCCCCGCTACTTCGAATTTCAACGGCCCGATCAATTCTGCGATCACACAGAGTACAAGCGCCGCGATCATACAGTTAACTGTACCTGTCCTTTGTTTCATGTTTTTTCCCTCCATTCTTTCATTTCCTGACAAGTATAGCATTGCCGCATTTTAACCTCAACGCTTTCCCTGCACCAGAAAAAAGTCTTTTTTTGTGCACCATGCATAATATACATGATTCTTGTATACTTTTATGTGCACAACGCCCAATAGTTCCTCACTTTTTTAGGCATGGACCGCATCGACTTTCCAGGTACCTGGTGCTAGACTAACCATATGAAATCCATACAGAAAAGAGGGAATGCAACATGTTATTCAAACAATTGATCGATGCTTACGAAATCATAGACAGCAGCCGCGCAGACGGTGAACGGGTCGCAGATTATCTGAAAATGATCCGTCCCAACGCCCAAATCCAGGTATATCCCCTTGTCGGTCCAAACGGCTCTACTGATATGCTCAAGGTGCTGATTCCCGGTGTAATTGGGAAGTCAAAGGGCGGCAGCGCCCCAACGATCGGCCTTCTTGGAAGGCTTGGCGGACTTGGCGCAAGGCCGGAACGGATTGGGTATGTATCCGACGGCGACGGTGCGCTGGTCGCCATTGCACTCGCAGCCAAGCTCTTAAGCATGCAGAACAAAGGCGATCTCCTGGACGGTGATGTGATGATCTCTACACACATCTGCCCGGACGCCCCTACGGCGCCGCACATACCCGTACCTTTTATGGGTTCTCCGGTGGAAATGTCCCAGGTCAACGCGGAAGAGCTCTCACCGGAACTGGACGCGGTTCTGTCCGTTGATACTACCAAAGGAAACCGCATTATGAATGCAAGAGGATTCGCGATATCCCCGACCGTAAAGGAAGGCTATATCCTGCGCACATCCGAAGACCTTCTGGATATCATGCAGATCACTACCGGGAAGTCTCCCCGTGTGTTCGCGCTGACTCAGCAGGACATCACTCCTTACGGAAATGACCTGTATCATATTAACAGTATCTTACAGCCGGCAACCGCCACGAAGGCTCCTGTTGTGGGCGTTGCGATCACCACCGAGACGATCGTACCCGGCTGTGCGACCGGCGCAAGCCATCTTGAGGATCTCGACGAGGCAGCAAGGTTCATGCTTGAGGCAGCCAAAGCCTTTGGTAAAGGCAGCTTAAAATTCTATGACGAAGATGAATTCTCACGGATTCAGAGCCTCTACGGCTCCATGGAACATTTTCAGACTCTCGGCGTTTCACATTAATCGTATAGAAAAAGAGTTCGACAGTTATACTCCTTCTGCCGGACTCTTTTGATTTCCCGTTACATGAATCTCCTTAAATGAAGTGCAAGAGATAATTCCAGTATACTATTGGGATCCGACAGGTCATAACCCGTCAGATGCTCGATCTTCTTAATACGATACATCAGCGTATTCCTGTGCAGATACAGGCTCGTTGCAGTCATATTCCTTACTCCCAGATGGTTCACGAATGTCTCAAGCGTCTCAAGCAGGCTGCTCTCATTCTCTTCATCATATCTGATCAGCGCATCCAGCTTGCCCGACACGTATTCCCGGCAGACTGACTGCTTGCTGATGTCCTTAAGAAGCCTCCAATATCCGGCCTTCTCAATACACACAACCCTCTGCCCGCTTCTCTGGCTCCTGGCGATCTCCAGCGCATCCCTGGCCTCCCGGTAGATATCCTGGAACATCTGATAGGATACTCCCTGCCCTGACACGCCAACCGTCATCTCACAGCCGCTCTTCTGTGAGATATACTCTTGAAGCCGCTCAAAACATCCCTGGTCAGGCTCCTTCGCATCTGCCTTCAGAATACATGGGAAGCTTCCGTTGTTAGACAAGACGATCCCTGTACACTTCTCTGCAGACAATCCCTCTCTGATAATGCCTTCTATCTTCTCTAACTGCTCATCCATCTCCTCCTCCGGAAGCTCCTTGAGCCTTTCTCCAAGCGTCTCCGCCTCCAGAAGCATGACCCGGTACGGCGGTTTCGGCCATCTCTGTTCGCTGATCCGAAGACTGCTCTCTTCTTCATATGTAACATTGCCGGTCAGAAGATCTATGAAAAGCCTCTTATCCGCCTCACGCCTGTTATATCGCGCAAGCCGGGATTTCATCTTGTCTATCAGGTTATTCTGAGATTTGACCAGCGCCTCCATCACCGCATAATTCAACTCTATAAACGGAAGCTCCTCCGGCATCAGGATGATCGGAAACCGGAACTCCTCCGCCAGCTTCAATGCATCCTTCAGATACTTTCCGATAAACCGGGACTTAATCGCGAGCGCGGCCGCTTTCGCCTCGTTCAGGCTTCGGATCAGGGAGAGAATCTCTTCCTTCGTCCCGCTGTACGCATACCCGGTCGTGATGTATAGCACATTAGGACGCATCCACGCTTCCATATCAGGGATCTCCATACAGTCTACATAACGGACTGCCCTGTTAAGTCTCTCCCCGCCTGTTGCAAGTGTGCATCCCTTCGCCTGCGCAATCTCCAATATATCCTTCACTGTAATCGCCAATTCCGACCCTTCCTTCTGTCTGCTTCTTAATGTCTATGCGTTTTTCAAGAATTCCCTATGTTCCCCTTTCTTCTGTTCATAGTATAACAAGTTTTCCCAGTCAATTCAATGTTAAGTAAGCTTATATATATCCAAAAACCCCTGCAAATGGCATCCTCACACCATTCACAAGGGTTTCTTCATTCAAAATAATCAGGCAAACTTCACCTTATGCATTCATCTGCGCCGCAACCTCAGCCGCGAAATCTTCATTCTTCTTTTCAAGACCTTCGCCTGTCTCAAAACGAATGAATCTCTTAAGTGCAACAGTCGATCCAACTTCCTTAGATACCATCTCCAGATACTTCGCAACCGTCTCCTTATTCTCAGCCTTTACATACTCCTGCTCTAACAGGCATACTTCCTTCAGCTCCTTATTAAGACGTCCGCTGATCATCTTCTCAATGATATTCTCCGGCTTGTTCGCATTCTTAGGATCATTCTTAGCCTGAGCCATCAGAATCTCTTTCTCATGCTCCTTGTAATCCTCTGGAACTTCATCTGTAGACACATACTTCGGATTCAGAGCCGCAATCTGCATAGCCACATTCTTCAGAGCCTCTTTTACAGTATCGGAATTGTTATCAGTCTGAGCCTCAACCAATACTCCGATCTTACCTCCTGCATGGATATAAGATACTACAATGCCATCCTCAGACACAATCTTCTCGAATCTTCTGATGTTCATGTTCTCGCCGATCTTAGCAATCATTGCCGCCAGCTTGTCCTGAACAGTCATAGATGTATCAAGCGCCCATGGCTCCGCCTTAAACGCCTCGATATCTGCAGCAGCTGTATCAGCAGCCTGTTCAACTACTTCCTTAACATAAGTCTGGAATACTTCATTCTTTGCAACAAAGTCTGTCTCAGCATTCACTTCCACGATCGCAGCCACCTTATTGTCTCCCTTGATGGTTGTAGCCACAATACCCTCTGCTGCAATTCTTCCCGCCTTCTTCTGGGCAGTTGCAAGTCCCTTCTCACGAAGGAACTCAACAGCCTTGTCAAAATCACCGTCTGTCTCAGTTAATGCCTTCTTGCAGTCCATCATGCCTGCACCGGTCATCTCTCTTAACTCTTTTACCATACCAGCCGTAATTGCCATGTCTATCTCCTCCTAATCAATCCGCTCAGTCATGCCCCCTCTTTATACTATATAAAGGGGTATTATGAGCGGTATTGTCTTTACTCGTCTGCTTCGTTCTCGTAAACTTCCTCGGCAGCATCCTCTTCGTAAACGCCGTCTTCACCGGTCATTCCCTGATTCGCCTCTACAACGGCATCAGCCATCTTAGATACGATCAGCTTCACAGCGCGGATTGCGTCGTCGTTACCCGGGATCACATAATCCAGTTCCTCTGGATCACAGTTTGTATCAGCAATTCCGATCAACGGAATTCCAAGTGTATGTGCTTCCTGTACACAGATTCTTTCCTTCTTAGGATCTACAACGAAGATTGCATCCGGAAGCTGCTTCATCTCTTTGATTCCGCCTAAGTTTCTCTCAAGCTTCTCCCATTCCTTCTTAAGCTGGATAACTTCCTTCTTAGGCAATACATCGAAAGTGCCGTCCTCTGACATTCTCTCGATCTCTTTCAAACGTGCAACTCTGCTCTTGATCGTCTTGAAGTTCGTCAGCATTCCTCCAAGCCATCTCTCATTCACATAGAACATTCCGCAGCGCTCAGCCTCTGTTCTGATCGCATCCTGCGCCTGCTTCTTTGTCCCTACGAACAGGATCGTACCGCCGTCTGCCGCGATATCAGATACCGCCTGATATGCCTCGTCCACTTTGCCTACAGACTTCTGCAGGTCGATAATATAGATACCGTTCCTCTCCGTGTAAATGTAAGGAGCCATCTTAGGGTTCCATCTTCTTGTCTGATGTCCGAAATGAACACCTGCTTCTAAAAGCTGCTTCATTGAAATAACGCTCATCTTTTCTTCCTCCGTCTTGGTTTTTTGCTTCCGCATATGTGTAAGCCCTTGAAACCGGCTTATATTCAAGCTTTGGCACCATCTTAGGCAAACAAATGCGTGATTTTTGCGACCCGTTTATAATAGCACAAAAGCCTTGCAAATGCAAGGCTTTTTCTATGCTAAGTATGTAATAACTGCCAATAACTGTAACAGTTCAGATACCTTCACTGTTACAAGCCTCCGGCCATTAACAATCGCTTCGCGATGAGCCGGATGCTTTCATGCTCTACTTTATGGCTCGGTCGGCGCAGTGAATGCGCAGACCTGTCTGAACTGTTGCCAATAGCTACCAATACCTGACGAATCCCTGTGCACGTACCGGGCTGATCATAATGTTCGTTCCGGTCTGCTGAGCCTCGATCATCTGGCCGTTACCGATGTAAATTCCCACATGGCCCGGCTTCCAACAGATATCTCCCGGTTCCGGACTAGATACCTTCGTGCCGCCGGCATACTGTGACTCAGAATAGTGCGGCAGGGAAATCCCCGCTACAGAATGACAATACTGCACCAGTCCTGAACAGTCAAGCCCTACTCCCGGTGTGGAGCCGCCCCACACATACGGAACTCCTAACTGGCTGTATGCGGCATTCACGATCGCCTGAGCCGTAGCTGTGTTCCCTTTGCTTACAGAACCGCCGGATGTACCGGATGTTGTACCGCCGGAACTTGGTGTGCTGGACGGTGCCGGAGACGCTCCCGGATTGTTGGCGCTCTCCGGATTGGATGCAGGACGGTTCGTACTTGGTGCCGACTCATTCTGTCTTGCTGCCGCCTGACGTTCCTCTTCCTCTCTGCGCCTGCGCTCTGCCTCTTCCCTGCGTCTCTGTTCTTCCGCGGCTTTTTGTACCGCGATCTGAAGCTGTTCATCCAGGTTAGAGATCTCGGACTTCTTCGTCTCGATGGTATAGTCTAATTTATCCTTCTGTGCCTCGAACTCTGTCTGCAGCGCCTCAAGATTACTCAGCTCCGTCTCTAACGTTGTCTTCAAGTCCTGAACCTGCTGCTTGATCTTCACATACTCCTCCAACATCTTCCTGTCGTAAGAGTGCACATTCTGAACATATTCCGCCTTATTGACCAAGTCCGAGAAATTCTCTGCCGAAAACAGCGTCTCGATCACACTCGCGTCGCCCTCTTCGTACATGAACTTGATCCTAAGCTTCATCGCATGATACTGTTCTTCTTCCTGCTCCTGGGCCTCGCCAAGATCGATCTCGGCCTGTGTGATCTCCTGCCCTTTATTGATCAGGTCTCCTTCTAACTCACTGATCTTCGATATCAGCTCTGTCAATTCCTGTTGGAGAGAATTTACCTCACTTTGAGCTTCCGCTTTATCCTTCTGTAACTCGTCCACGGTTGGGTCCGCGTAAACCGGTGTCGCAACCAGTCCGCACGTCAGCGCTGTCACTAACATAGCACTTTTCCATCTTCTCATATACATTCCTGCCAATCTCTTAATATTCTACCCCTTGAATACCGCCCGAAACTCATTCCGCAATCTGCCGTCCCTGTAACAGACCTTCTACCAATAACGTCTGTACCATGGAGAACCATATACGTTCGCAACCTTTACCACATCTCCTGTGTGCGGTGCATGGATCATCTGGCCTCCGCCGATATAGATCCCGATATGGCTTCCGTAGCATACCAGATCTCCGGGCTGCGGATTGCTGACCGCCTTGCCGCCTCCGCCCTGAACCTGTGACGTACGTCCGATACTGATACCTGCTACTCTGTGGCAATACTGGGTGAGTCCTGAACAGTCAAGACCGCTTCCCGGTGTGGTGCCTCCCCATACATATGGAACTCCCAATTGTCCATATGCAGCATTTACAATTGTCTGCGCAACGGAACTGTCTCCGGCTCCCGCATAATCCAGGCTGCTCCCTGAACTGCTGCCGGTACTGGTTCCCGTGCTGCCGGCGGTATTTCCCGTACTGCCGCTGTTACCGGTGCTGCCGGTATTCCCTGCCGTACTGCTGCTTCCTGTGCTGCCGGTGCTTCCTGCGGATGCACTGTCATTAGAAGCATTCCCGCCGTTATTATCTTCGTTGTTCTGGTTCTGATTACCGGAAGTGTTGTTATTGCTCTGTGCCGCTTCCTCCTGACGTCTGCGTTCTTCCTCTTCACGGCGTCTCTGCTCTTCCGCAGCCGCTCTTGCCGCAGCTTCCGCAGCCGCCTGGATCTGCGCATCCAGATCGGCAACCTCTTCGCGCTTCGATTCTATCGTTGAACTTAACTGAGTCTCCTTCGCTTCATATTCGTCCTGCAGTCCTTCCATCGTCTTCTGGTCTTCCTCAAGAGTCGTCTTCAGATCAGCAATCTCCTGCTTGGTCTCTGCATACTCCTGTAACTGCTGACGGTCATACTTATGTACATTCTGGACATATTCGGCCTTATTCACCAGATCTGTGAAGTCCTCCGCCGACACCAATGACTCGATCGCCATCGAACTGCCCTCTTCATACATATATTTAATACGAAGCTTCATCGCTTCATACTGTTCCTTCTCCTTCTCCTCTGCAACCGTCAGATCCGCCTCTGCCTGTGTGATCTCTTCACCCTTCTTGATCAGGTCCTCTTCCAGATCTCCAAGCTTCGTCATAATATCTGTCAGTTCCTTCTGCAGAGAATTCACCTCGCTCTGCTTCTCAGCCTTATCCTCCTTCAGATCGTTAATCGATGGTGCTGCCATAACTGGTGTCACAATAAGTGAGCCGGCAACTGCTGCTGCCAGTAATCTTGCTCCAAATTTCTTCATAATCAAACCATCCTTTATAATTTTTTATACCCTTTATCCCTCATTCGACATAGCTACCCCTACATCTGGAAACAATTATAACTCAACCCACAAAATTTTGCAATATTTTTTAACAACTTTGTAACAAATAAGTTGGCAAGAGTTGGCAAGATAGCAACTTTTTCTCCTATTGTATATTCATATTGGTATATCCCATCAGGCTGATATCGACTTCCCGCGCCGCTTCCCGGCCTTCCCTGATTGCCCACACGACCAGTGACTGCCCCCTGTGCATATCCCCGGCAGTAAATATATCCTGCACATTTGTGGCATATCCGCCGGACGCCGTCGCCACATTCGTCCGTCCGTCCACGCCGACTCCAAACGCTTTCGTCACATAACTCTCGCTCCCCAGGAATCCCGCGGCGATCAGCACCAGGTCTACATCTACCGTATACTCGCTTCCGGCGATCTCCGCCATCACCATGCGGCCCGTCTTCTCATCCTTCTTCGGCTCTAATTTCACAAGCACTGCCTTACAGACATTGCCGGCCTTATCCTTCTTGAATTCCCTGACCGTCGTCTGATAGACTCTTGGATCCTTCCCAAATACCGCCGCCGCTTCCTCCTGCCCGTAGTCTGTCTTGCACACCTTGGGCCACTCCGGCCAGGGATTCGAATCCAGCCTCTCATCCGGCGCCTTAGGCATCATCTCAAGCTGCAGGATCGATCTCGCGCCATGGCGCATGGCAGTACCGACACAATCATTCCCCGTATCGCCGCCTCCGATCACCATCACACGTTTTCCCTTCGCAGAGATATAAGTCCCTTCCTTAAGCTCCATCTGATTGGCCCACAGCGCCTTCGTCGTTGACTTCAGGAAATCTACCGCGAAATGAATCCCCTTCGCATCCCTTCCCGGCGCCTTGATATCCCTTGGATTCGACGCTCCGCAGCAGAGCACGATACGGTCGAACTCCTTCTTAAGCTCCGCTGCCTTCTTATCCTTACCTATGTTGCAGCCCGTGACAAAGGTAACTCCCTCTTCCTCCATCACCGCAAGCTTACGGTCAATGATCTGTTTCTCAAGCTTCATATTGGGGATTCCGTACCGCAGAAGCCCGCCGGCTTTGTCTTCCCGCTCGAATACGGTCACGCTGTGCCCTCTTCGGTTCAGCATATCCGCAGCCGCAAGTCCGGACGGTCCGGAACCGATCACCGCTACCTTCTTCCCGGTACGTACCTTCACCGGACGCGCCGCCGCATAACCCTTTTCGTATGCATACTCAATGATTCCATATTCATTTGCCTTAGAAGCGACTGCATCCCCGTTCAGATTACAGGTACATGCCGCCTCACAAAGCGCCGGGCACACCCTTGAGGTGAACTCCGGGAAATTATTGGTCTTCTTAAGCCTGTAGTAGGCTTCCTCCCAATTTCCCTGATAGATCAGGTCGTTCCACTCCGGAACCAGATTGTGGAGCGGGCATCCGCTCGCCATTCCCATGATCATCTGTCCCGCCTGGCAGAAGGGAACCCCGCACGCCATGCATCTGGCGCCCTGGCGTTCCTGCTCCTCTCTTGGCAAGGCTGTGTGGAATTCATTAAAATGCCTGATCCGATCCTTCGGCGCTTCCGCCGCCTTATCCTGCCTTACATATTCCATAAATCCTGTTGCCTTTCCCATCTTCCACACCTCCTATCGTCCGCCCTTAATGGCATAGAATGCTTCTGTCTTCGCCTGCTCGCTGCTCATCCCCTGTTCCTCCATCTGAAGGATCGTCTTAAGCATCCGCTCATAATCTACCGGAATGATCTTCTTGAACTTCGGCAGATATTCCGTATAAGCATTAAGGATCTCCTTGCCGATCTCGGAATTCGTGCAGGCCACATGCTCCTCGATCATATGCTTCAGCTCATTGACGTCGAATTTGGATGTGACGCGTTCGATATTGACCATCTGCTTATTCACATTCATATACAGGTCACTGTTTATGTCTAAGACATACGCCACCCCGCCGCTCATACCGGCGGCAAAGTTCTTGCCAATCTTCCCAAGGACAGCCACGCGGCCTCCGGTCATATATTCGCATCCGTGATCTCCCACGCCCTCTACCACCGCGGTAACACCGGAATTACGCACCGCGAACCGCTCGCCTGCAACGCCGTTAATGAAAGCCTTGCCGCCGGTGGCTCCATAGAGCGCCACATTTCCTATTATAATATTCTCATCATGCCGGTACTTCACTCCCCGGGGCGGATAGACGATCAACTTGCCGCCTGACAAACCCTTTCCGAAATAATCGTTGCTGTCTCCTGTAAGCTCCAGGGTCAGTCCCTTCGGGATAAATGCTCCGAAGGACTGTCCTCCCGCGCCGCTGCATTTCACCACATAACTGTCTTCCACAAGTCCTTCCGGATAACGTTTCGTGATCTCCGACCCAAAGATCGTACCAAAGGTACGGTCTGTATTGGTTACATCCACCTCGATGCTCCTCTTCTGTCCGTTCTTAAGCGACGGAAGCAGTTCCTTTAACAGCACCCTCTCGTCCAGCGTCTTCTCAAGCTCGAAATCATACACCTTCTTAGGGTCGAATGTAACCCCCGCCCTGGTTCCCTCATAGGGATTATACAGGATCCGGCTAAGATCCAGCATGGCCGCCCGCTTAGACGCCGCATGTTCCTTCACTCTCAGAAGGTCCGTGCGCCCAACCAACTCATCTATAGAACGCACTCCAAGCCTCGCCATATATTCCCGAAGATTCTCGGCCATAAACCGCATGAAGTTCATCACATATTCCGGCTTGCCTGTGAACCGCTTCCGAAGCTCTGGATTCTGAGTGGCAACCCCCACGGGACAGGTATCCAGGTTGCACACCCGCATCATAACACAGCCCATAGTTACCAGCGGCGCTGTCGCAAAGCCGAATTCCTCCGCACCCAGGATCGCCGCGATCGCCACGTCGCGGCCGCTCATCAGCTTACCGTCCGTCTCGATCCTGACCCGCTCTCTCAGGCCGTTCTGGATCAAGGTCTGATGAGTCTCCGCAAGCCCCAGCTCCCACGGAAGTCCTGCATTATGGATGGAGCTTCTGGGCGCCGCGCCGGTCCCACCGTCATAACCAGAGATCAATATCAATCCGGCTCCGGCTTTTGCCACACCGGCGGCAACCGTTCCGACTCCGGCCTCCGACACAAGCTTCACCGAGATCCTTGCATCCTTGTTGGCATTCTTACAGTCATAGATCAGCTGCGCCAGATCCTCGATCGAATAGATATCATGGTGCGGCGGCGGTGAGATCAGGCTGACTCCCGGCGTAGAATGACGGGTATTGGCAATCCACGGATATACTTTCCCTCCCGGAAGATGCCCGCCTTCTCCCGGCTTCGCTCCCTGCGCCATCTTGATCTGTATCTCCCTGGCGCTCACCAGATATCTGCTGGTCACGCCGAACCGCCCAGAGGCAACCTGCTTGATAGCCGAACACCGTTCGCCGTCAAGCCGGTCGATCTCTTCTCCGCCTTCCCCGCTGTTCGATTTGCCGTGCAGACGGTTCATAGCGATCGCCAATGTCTCGTGGGCTTCCTTGGAAATCGACCCATAAGACATAGCCCCTGTCTTGAAGCGTGTAACAATAGAATCCACACTCTCTACTTCTTCGATCGGGACGCCCTTCTTAGGATAGTTGAACTCAAGCTGTCCGCGCAGATTGATGGATTCCCCCTCTGCATTTACCATCTCCGTATATTTCCTGAACATCTCATAATCTCCCCGTCTGGTGGACTGCTGGAGCATATGGATCGTCTGCGGGTTATAGAGATGTCTCTCCCCTCCGCTCTTTGATTTGTGCTGACCGATACTGTCAAGAGTCATATCTACCTCAAGCCCCAGCGGATCAAAGGCCTGAGAATGCCGTGCGACATAGTCCTCAGACAATTCTTCGATGCCGATCCCGCCTACACGGCTGACCGTGTCGGTGAAATATTTCCGGATAAATTCTTCTTTCAGTCCAATGGCTTCAAAAATCTTCGCGCCCTGATATGACTGGATCGTTGATATCCCCATCTTCGACGCGATCTTCACGATTCCGCTGATCACCGCATGGTTGTAATCGTCCACCGCCGCATAGTAATCCTTCTTAAGCATATCGGTATCGATCAACAGGCGGATGGACTCATGGGCAAGGTAAGGGTTGACCGCGCAGGCTCCGTATCCAAGCAGCGTAGCAAAATGATGTACCTCCCGCGGTTCTCCCGTCTCCAGGATGATCGCCACGGAAGTCCTCTTCTTCGTCCGCACCAGATGCTGCTGCAGTCCGGACAGCGCCAGAAGCGACGGCATGGCGACATGGTATTCGTCCACGCCGCGGTCGGAGAGGATCAAGATATTGGCGCCCTCCCTGATGACCCGGTCCACCTCTATGAACAGATAATCAATCGCCTTCTCAAGCCCGGAATTCTTGTAGTACACGATCGGGATCTCTGCCGCCTTGAATCCTTCCCGCTTCATATTCTTAATCTTCAGAAGATCTGTATTCGTGAGGATCGGATTATCCACCTTGAGCATCCTGCAGTTCTCTTCCCTCTCCTCCAGAAGATTCCCGTCTGATCCGATATAGACCGTAGAGGATGTGACGACCTCTTCGCGGATCGCGTCGATAGGCGGATTGGTCACCTGAGCAAAGAGCTGTTTGAAATATCCGAAGAGATCATGGTGCTTATCCGACAGTACTGCCAGCGGAGCATCTATTCCCATAGCCGCCGTCCCTTCCGAACCGTTCAGCGCCATGGCAAGGATGGACGTCTTCACTTCCTCGTAGGAATACCCGAAGGCTTTCTGAAGCCTTCTGCACTCCTTGGCCGTATAGGACTGGACCTTCTGGTTGGGTATCTTCAAGTCTCGAAGCTCGATCAGATTACTGTCAAGCCACTCCCCATAGGGCTGCCTTCCGGCATAGATCTCCTTCAGCTCTTCATCGTCGATCACCTTACCCTTTACAGTGTCCACCAGAAGCATTTTCCCCGGATGCAGGCGCTCCTTCACCAGGATCTTCGCCGGATCGATATCAAGAACCCCAACCTCGGAGGAGAGGATCAGCGTATCATCGTCCGTGATGTAATACCTGGAAGGACGAAGCCCGTTCCTGTCGAGAACCGCTCCCATACAGTCGCCGTCGCTGAACAGAATAGATGCCGGTCCGTCCCACGGCTCCATCATGGTCGCATAATACTGGTAGAAATCCTTCTTCTTCTGGGACATCTTCTTCGTATTGGCCCATGGCTCCGGGATTGCGATCATCACCGCAAGAGGCAGCTCCATTCCGCTCATAACCATGAACTCGATGGCATTGTCAAGCATCGCCGAATCAGAACCGGAGCTGTTGATGGCAGGCAGCACCTTGTGAAGCTCACCCTTGAGATGCTCAGACTCCATATTCTCCTCCCTTGCACGCATCTTATCCGCGTTGCCCCGGATGGTATTGATCTCTCCGTTATGTACGATAAAACGATTCGGATGGGCGCGTTCCCAGCTTGGATTGGTGTTGGTACTGAACCGGGAATGCACCAGCGCGATTGCCGACTCATAATCCTCATTCTGCAGATCTGTGAAAAATGACCGAAGCTGACCCACCAGGAACATTCCCTTGTAGGCGATCGTCCGGCTTGAGAGCGACGCCACATAGGTATCGTCGCTGCTCTGCTCGAAGATACGGCGCACCACATAGAGCCGCCTGTCAAAATCAATTCCCTGATCCACCTTATCCGGACGCTCGATAAATCCCTGCATAATGCACGGCATACACTCCCGGGCGCGGCTTCCTAAGACCTCCGGCTTCACCGGAACCTCGCGCCATCCCAGGAAATTCATACCCTCCTTCCGAACGATCACCTCGAAGATCTTCTTCGCCTGATTCTTCTTAAGCTCATCCTGCGGGAAGAAGAACATCCCGACTCCATAATCTCTCTCAGAACGTAAAAAGATGCCGAGCGGTCTGCAGACTTTGGAGAAAAACCTGTGTGAAATCTGCAATAAGATTCCAACTCCATCGCCTGTCTTACCCTCGGCATCCTTGCCAGCTCTATGTTCTAAATTCTCTACAATCTTCAACGCGTCCGCCACTGTGCTATGGCTTCTCCGCCCCTTGATATTCACAATCGCACCGATCCCGCAATTATCATGTTCAAACTGCGGATAATACAGCCCGGTGCGGCTGCCATCAGTCTGTCTGTTCATACATTCAGTCCTTTCTTTAGTTTTTCTAACTATACTACTTTTTCTATCATTTGTAAATAATGAATTTTTTCCTTATTGTCAGACAATTTGACAATACGATAATTTCAGCAAAGAAGTCTGGCAATTGATTGCAATGCCAGACTTTTACTTGCCATGCCGCATCCTATATGCGGACCCATGTGTATTATATTCCCGCTCCCTACATATCCCGTGCAGAAGCAAGATTCTCATTCTCCTTGGATGTCCCGGGTACATCCGGTCTCTCATCGATCCTCTGGACCAGGACAAACATGGTCGAAGCCACAAACGCACATGCCACCGTTACAATCCCGATCCGCATATGATCCTCGATCAGCCAATCAAGAAGTTCGAACTTCGTCGCGAAAACGGACAGAAGGTTCATGGCTATATGTGCCGCGATCGGAGCCTTGACAGAACCGTACTTCTCATAGAAATACGCAAGCATCATTCCCAACACAAAACCATACGTCATCTGTACCAGATTCATGTGCATGAATCCAAATACCAGCGCAGAATACAGCGCAGACTGCAGATAGGTTCCCCGCTCCCTCAGCCGCTTAAAGAGCAGCCCGCGGAAGACCAGCTCTTCGCTCATCGGCATCAGGATCCCCAATACGATGATCTGCACCGGCAGAGACGAAGCATAGAACGCTTCCATCGTCGCCTGATAGGAGTCGCTTATATCCGACAGATTCCCTATGATGATCAGATTGTTAAGTCCCAGACTCATGGCAAGAGCCATAAGAAGCCCCGCCGCATATTTCCACAGAGGCGCCTTCTTATTCGGTATAAATCCCGTCATCCTCTCCCTTACACGGTCCTTGTGGAAGAGAACCAACATCACCGGAATCGTGACGAATGCCGCCACACCCTCGATGGCGGTAGAAAATCCTACGAACTGCTCCATGATGCTGTCATACAGGTTCATCATCTGCTCCTCGCTCTGCATCGCCGCCATAGACATATCCTGATGAGCCACCATGTACATCATGGTGAATATTCCTGATGAGATCATACTGACACTGATCGCGATCGCCCACTTGATCACGATCGGTCCCCACAGATGCCAGATCCGCTTCCCGTAATTCTCCGGTGTCATAGGAGGCACCTGCCCAAATTGCTGTTCCATATTCGTCCTCTCTTTCATCCAAACAGTATACTTAACTTATTCTACTTCTCTGCTATGGAACATGCAATTAAAAAAGTATTAAATTTGATAAAACTGCGGAAACCGCAATACTCTGACACTCAGAATACTGCGGCTCCCTGAAACTACAATATACTACTCTTATCTTTCGGTACACTTCCAATCCTTCTTATCCGTTAAGCTCCTTCCGTGTACTGATACAGCATTTCGCTTTTGTCTCTTAGCTCTCTTCTTCCTTTGTTGAAACTATCATACCACAAAATATTATTTTTTGCATCCAGGTACAAACTGATTGACAAAAAATTTATTCCAGTTCTGAGATGCATGCAAATATACCAGCAGAGCCCCCGCCGCTATCCGGCATCTCAGATCCATCAGCTCACACTCAAGCGTCCGCTGCCGCTTGTAACACGCTGCATTGCCGCCTTCGTCTCCCTCATCTTGTATAACGATCAAAGAATCCATCGGTACCTCCAGAAGTCTTGACAGCGCGTAGAAATTATCCAACGACGGCAGATTCCGCCCCCGAAACCAGTCATACACCGACTGCATCGCCGCAAAATTCATATAACTCTTAATCTCCTTCGCCCCGACTCCCTTCAGATCACAGATCTCCTTGATCCTCTTTCCCGTCTCCACAATATCAATGATCGGATACCGCATGCTTCTCACTCCTTTTGGCACATCCTCACTTCAAAAGGCCAAGCCTCTTCCTTACATCAGAAGATCGCTCGGCCTTTCTCTTATGTATTCCCGTATTACAGCTTCACCTTCACCACATCCACGTCAAGATCCCATAAGAACTTGTCCAGATCCTTGAAGGACAAGAACACCGTCGCCGTATTCTCAAGCGGATGGATGCCAAGACTCTTGCATCTACTCAGATCCTTATCAATGAAGAATTCTACCGCATGGTCCGTATCATTCATCAGGCCAAAAGGAGTCACACTCCCCTGCTTAAGGCCCAGATACTTCTCCAGACGGTCCTCCGAAGCGAAGCTTAAGTTCCCGCCTCCAAGCTGTCTGCCAAGAGCCTTAAGGTCTACCTTCTTGTCTTCCTCACAGGTTACAAGGAAATGCCTCTTTCCCTTCGAATCTCTCAAGAACAGATTCTTGCACAGGGTTCCTTTCTCCGGCAAACCCAGCCTGTCCATATCCTCCATCGTATACACCGGCTCATGCTCCACAACCTCGTATTTGATTTTTAACTTGTCAAGCGCGTCATATACTCGCTGCTTCTGATCCTCCATACAGTAATCTCTCCTCTCTATTCGGGATAACGTATTATCTAAGGATAATGAACCACAACACATGCGGTCACCATCCCCATCCCTGTATTCTTATATACATATTCGTCGAAAGCATTGTAGGAAGCCGAGTCCCCTGCCTTCAACACATACTCCCTGTCGTCAAAACTCAACGTCAGTTCTCCGGAATAAACGGTAATAAATTCCCTGGTCCCACTCATCTGCCGGTTCCCCTGCATCCTGCCTCCTTCATCGAATTCCAGGTCAAAGATCTCAAAATCCTGTCCCTCTCTGAACTCAAAGACAGGATAAAGACGGTACTTTCCTTCGTCGCCGATAAGCGGCGTCACCTTCGGCTTGCCCGTCTTCGAGAAGGGCTTAGGCTTATCCGCCGTAAATGCAGTCACCGGAACCTTCAAGCCAAGCGACAGCTTATATACTGTCGATATCGTGGGATTCACTTCCCCGCGCTCCAACTGGCTTAACATACTCTTGCTGATAGAAGTAAGGGATGATACCTGTTCCAGACTCAATTCCTTTCGCTTCCTGATCTCTCTCAGATTACCCGCAATAATATGATTCAAGTACTCCAAAGGGATTCCTCCTTAAAATTCCTGTATATTAAATTTTTATCTATTATATTGCAAACCCGCTGAAAAGTAAAGACAAAAATTAATCAAAGCATCCTGCCACCGCCTCTTCATACCTGTCCGCTTTCTCAGCCTTCCTGATCTGCTTAAGCTGCTTCTTACAATCCGGGAAAGAACCGCCAAGATACCCCCAGATCTCCTTCATCTTGAACAATACATTCTTATCCCCCATGCCGGTCCTCTGATACTCCTCATATATCTGATCATGGAACCTTCGAAGCACCTCCCTTTCTGCCGGTCCCCGGCCCTTTATCTCCCCTAGCAGCCCCGGATTCCCTATGATCCCTCTTCCGATCATACAGGCCCTTATCTGCGGGAATCTCTCTTCGATTGACCTGGCATCTTCCCTTGAACAGATATCTCCGTTATAGCACAGGACGGCTCTGCTTGCCTTGACCGCCTCCCCGAACACCTCAAGGTTCGGCTTATTCTTATAGAAATCCGTCTGAACCCTGGGATGGATGATCAACTCCTCCAACGGATACTGGTTATAGATCTTAAGAAGCCGTGCGAATTCTTCCGGATCCGCCTTCCCGATCCTGGTCTTGACCGATATCTTCACTTCTGTTCCTGCAAAGATCTCATCCAAGAATCTGTCAAGCCCTTCCGGATCTGCCAGGAAGCCTGATCCCCTTCCCTTGGAAACAACCGTCTTGGACGGACATCCCAGATTCAGATTGATCTCGTCATACCCATAATATGTAAGCTTCTTAACCGTTCCAAGGAAATCCTCTGCCCGGTTCGTAAGGATCTGCGGGACAGTCCGCATCCCCTTATTGTTCTCCGGCAGGATCTCCGCCAGCTCCTTCGAATTGAATCCTCTCTTCGTGTGAGGGGATAAGAATGGTATAAAATACTTATCCATAGGCGGGAAACAGTCGTGATATGCCCTCCGGTAGATTCTTGTAGTAATCCCCTCCAACGGGGCAAGATAATATTGCATTGCCTTTGGTCTCCTTTCGCTTCCCTATCATACCATAAACAGCCCGCCTAAGGCTACTCCTATTTTCCGCCGCAGCTTCGTTCATGGGAATCAGAAATGTCTCACAAGCAGACTGTCATCCCCAAGAAGCTCTTCAACGGTATGCATCCCCAGTTCCTTAAGCACTCTCTGCACATAAGGATTTTCAAGCGGCGTCCGATATCGGGCGCTGCTGCCGTACGCATCCACATGTGCCTCTCCCTCTTTCACACCAAGGATTGCTTTTGGGCCGCCGACACATCCGCCGACACATCCCATTCCCTCGAAAAAGTTCGCATCCGTCTTACCATCTTTAATCCGCCCGATCATCTCCATACATGCCCTCGTCCCATCCGCCTGTTCCGAACGGACACGGATACTGCGCCCCGGCTGCAGTTGATCTACCATCTCAGATACCGCCCGGCTTACTCCCCCGGTTCTTGCATAGAGCTGGCCTGCTTTTGACGCATGCTCCTTTGGGGCGTCCTTAAGTTCTTCCGGACGGATATCTGCCGCATCAAATATATCCTTCACTTCCTGGAAGGTCAGCACATAGTCCACCGCATCCGCAATGTCAGGTTCCTTTGCCTCCTGCTTTTTTGCCAGACAAGGCCCCGCGAACACCGTGAGTGCATCCGGATGAAGCCTCTTAATCATACGGCCGCATGCGATCATAGGGGAGACGGCTCCCGGAACATGCGGCATCAATTCATGATAGATCTTTCTGATCATAGCAATCCACACAGGACAACAGCAGCTTGTCAGCTGATAATCCCCTTCCCGCTTCACATGCTCATCGAACTCCAGCGCCTCCTTAAGAGTCAGGATGTCTGCAAATAAGGCAACCTCTACCATCCCGGTAAATCCCAGCGCCTTAAAAGCTGTCCGAAGTTTCCCCGGCGTCACCGCTTCACTGAACTGCCCCAGGAATGCAGGCGCCACCATCATATAGACAGGTCCTTTCGCCTCCCGCACCGCCTTCATTGCCGGAAGCACATCCTTACCGGCAGTCAGACGGCCGCTTTGGCAGGCTTCCACACACGCCTCACATCCAGTACAAAGCGAAGGATTGATCTCAAGCTTTCCTTCTTTGTTCCACTCGATCGCATCAAAAATGCAGCTATTCTTACACGCTCTGTCATAAGCACATTTCTCGCACTCCTCCACATTCAGGACCGCAGCATATCTCTCCGGATGCAGCAGACAGTCCAGATGATGCGGATCGTACTCTTCCGGCAGCGATTCATCATCCGCCATTTTTCTTTTAAGAAGCTCCCTGTATAATTCATCGAATGTTTTCATAACTCCCTCTCTAATCCTGCTTCCCGATCTTAACCGACACTTCCGTAAGCTTCACGATATTCGTCTGCTCCTGAGTATTTTTCCCTTTTCCTTTTTGCTGCTCTTCCCTCTTCTTCGCCGCATACAGATTCCCCGGAAGAAGATCCAGTTTCAATTCCTTCATCATTTCACGTGCTCCTTTCAGCCAAGTCCTTTTGCTAAATAGTATGCACGTCCATCCCTAAACTATACATCCGTTCTCCGTCATCCATGCTTCTGCCGGAAAGTCAAAGATCTCGCGGGAATCAAAACGCCCCGGGAACCGGCACGGGCACAGATCCATCATCTGTGCCTCGTACCTGCCCCGGGGCAGACATTCTTCATACAATCTTCTGCTAACGGCCGCTTCTGCGCCGGCAGCGGACATTCACTCCCAGCACAGCCATACACAATACCGCAGCCAACACATATGTGACAGCCGGATTCGTATCTCCGGTCTTGACACTCTGCACTCTGGTTCCATTCTGCCTGCGGTTCTGGTCGATTGCGTCTTTTCCGGTATCAGTGGTATTATTCCCGGAATTCTGGTTGCTCTCGAAGAGCGCCAGTGCGTTCTCCAGATTCAAAAGCGCCGCCTGCAATTCCTCCAGGCTCGCATTCGGATCAGCCAGTACCCGCTTCGCCTCGTCGATGGCCCTCTGCAGGTCTTCCGTCCGGTCCTCTGCCGGAATCATCTCCGCTCTCTCTATGAGCGCCTGAAGCTCGGCTCTTACAGCCTCGATCTCCGGCGTCAGACCCGGCTGGTCACCCGGTTTATTGCCTGACGGCCCGCCCGGCTTCTCCGGACCATCCCCGTTTCCATAGCCGAAGAAGTCCTCCTCCGTAACCGGCGCCGCAGTATTGCCCCGTACCACCTTAAGCTCACTCTTCTCGACATCGATCACAAAGGGCACCCGGCTTCCGTCAACCCTGTTCGTTATGTACACACTGCCTACGTCCAGGATATCTCCGCTTTCGGCCGCCGTGAATAAAGGCATCGTTCCCGCAATGTAGATATTCAAGACCGGGCCCTCGTGGGAGCGGTAAGTATGCACCTTCGTATTTCCTTCTATCCAATCTGTAAAATCAACCGCAGGCTGGATATCGCCCGCGCCCACAGACCCGTCCGTCAAGTCTATGGCGAGGCTGACCGACACAGTGGTAATCCCCTCCTGCGCGGCCTTAGGAAGGGTCAGCTTCACAGAAGATACGTCCCCTTCTTCATTCTCAGTCACATCGAACGCCGACGCGGCAGCCGATGCCTTGAGCGGCAGCATTGCGATAAATGCGAACACTGCCATGATCATACCCAGATTTATTATATATTTCTTCATGTTCTACTCCTTTTATCGCTGTTAGTTATTGCCGCTTAGTTCAATATTAGGCAAACTTTCTGGCATGGTTACGAATACGGTATCGCTGACAAGCCTCTGGCCTTCCAGCGTCAGGGCATTATCTACACGGTACAGCTCTGCCCGCACCTGCTTAAGGGATGAAAGATCCGCATTCCCCGGCAGCCAGTAGATCCAGGTTCCGTCATAAGTATCCTGGATCGGCCCCGTCTCCTGCTTCGGTGTAAATACTACCTGTTCTGCGTTCAGAGAACCATCCGTCCCCTTGCCGCCGACGATATTGCCGGCCTGGTCATAGAGCAGCACCACATTGTAAGCCGAATTCCCCTTATAGGTTCCGGTGAATACGATGGAGCCTTTGGGAATCACATCCGCATCCTTCTGCCCGTACTTGTAATCGTTAGCAAGCCTGCCGATCGCAGCCGCTCCGCCCTGGGTATTCCTGAACTCCACATCATCGCCCGTTACGCCAAATACATCCAGCTCTGTGATCGCGATCTCTGTTCCCTTCTGGTTCTTGATGGCAAGCTTCATCGCTGTTGTCTGATACAGCGCAATATTGTTCTTAGTACCTTCCTTCGCGAAATACACCGTTCCCGTTGCCCCGAATGTTCCCGCTGCCGCTTCTGTCCACGTGCCGTCCGCTTCATTCTTCACATAGATACTGTAATCCTTGATCGGATTGCCGCTGTTCACCGTATACTTAAGTCCCGCAACCGTAACCGGCTTGTTGAATTCCATCAGGACTTCTGCATTGACGCCCGCGGTACCGGTATATACGGTATCGCTCTTATTATCCACCGCCTTCATGATCGGCGCTTCTGCCACCGGCCCGCACGGATCATCGTCATTCCCCTGACCGGCCCCTGCCACATTCGTAGCCGTCATATCCTTGGTGCTGACCGTCCAGTGTGTCTTGTCGATCTCACCCTGATGCTTGATCTTAAGCGATGGCAGTGTCTTTACCGCAGAGCGGTTCAGATACTTGTCAATCAGCGTAACCTCATAGGTCACGACACGGTTGTTCATAGTTGTTATGACATCTGTGAACTGGCTTCCGGTCGCAAATCCTACGACCTCCTTCTCCACATTGCCATTAGAGGTGGTGCAGCGCACGATCTCATATCCTTGTACATCTGCCGCGTTGATGTTCTTAGAACTTAAGGTGATATCCACCTGGTTCGCAGCACTGGCATTAATTACGGCTGTCGTTCCGTCGCCGACTGCCTCTGCCGTTCCGGACGTTCCGAGAGAACTGCCCCCTCCGCCTAAGCGGTATACGCGGGAGTTATCATCTACATAGTAGATCGCCCTCGTCTCTACCGGGAACTGCTTCGCATAGATCTCAGTATCCTGGTTCGGAGTCATACCCCAGCGGATGAAGAAATCAAGGATATTCTTCCCTGCCGCCCCGCAGGCCAGCCGCATCAGATCTTGATCCTTATCTCCCGTCAGCGTAAGCGCCACACCGCCCGGCGCCGGTGCCTTCGCCGGAGTCCTTGCATAGGTATCCACCCTTGCGAAGAACAGGCTGCCAAGCTGCGTCTTATAATCCGCATAAGTCTTATAGTTGAATCCGTTGTCATATGCCAGATGCAGCTGCCAGTACATACCTAACTGTGTAAATACGTTGGATGCACGGCCTTTCGTGCCTGACGTGACTTTCTCAAACACCTTATCGTAGCTGAAACGTACCGTCTGATTATCATCCCTTGCCTGTGCAAGCACCGCGAAATAATTGTTCGTGATCTCCGCGACCGCATAGGTTCCCTGGTTAATACAGTGCCCGATCTCATGGGCAATTCCCCAGCCATAATACTGGCCGCTCTTATATTTTCCTGATTCATCAGAAACTACCGGAATTCCGCCCATCATACCCGGCGCCGAACCCCACTCGATACCGATATGGTTGCCTGACGCGTACATGAACGCTCCGGCGAACATCCGCTGATAACGAATATTCAGGTGATTCACCGGAATCTTGTCTTTGGCATCCGGTGCGTTATTATTCAGGCCCTTATGCTGGTAGAACAATCCCATCATACCTTCCATGGCATCCATAGAAGTCACCAGCTTCTGCGCTCTGGCCTGTGTGCTTCCGTCTCCGGTTCCGGCAAGGATCTGCTGTGCCGGAAGTGATAACATCATAGTATCCAGCATGATATCGGACGCACCTAAGATACAATCCGGTGCACGATACTCATACTGCACAGATGAAAGCTTGGAATTCTTATGCACCTCATCATGCTTCGCCTGGATACTGCCGACATAGGCATCCAGCTTCGTAATATATTCTTCTGCTCTCGCAAGACGTGTATTGGCATCGCTGACCTGATACAGATCGAGCCTTGGAACTTCCACTCCGCCGTTCACACGAACCGCATAGCGGTCATTGGCGCTATTGCCCGTATACTGGACATACAGCGCTCCTCCGGACTCCGCGTCCACCGACCAGAGCTTCGGGATCGTGATGTCATTCCTTCCGATCTTAAGCGTCGCTACTACCTTGAACATAGCGCTGGCTTCCGAGTGATACTGTGTACTCACAAGCTGCAGGTTCGTCGTATCGCCGGTCTTCTTCGTGTTATGTCCGACATAGACAGTAATCTCCTCACCTGCCGCCGCCGTAACTCCAAGCGGCTGCCATGAATTCAGTCCGCCAAAGCCCCGTCCTACATCTCTGGTTGTAATGGTATTATAGATACCTACCGTCTCTGTCAACTGCTTGGAATTCAGGATATCCTCCGCAGTCTTAAGTTCACGCTCCAGATATTCCTTATCCGGATGATATTCCTTGCTTACCGGATCCGGGGTATTGATCCGCTTCCTCAGCGCATCGATCGCCGCCTGATCCACGTCGCTTCTAAGCACCGTATGAAGATCGTCCTCATATAGCGCCATAATATCTCTCTCTATCGAATCATAGTGATAGAAATATACCTCCGATACCGAGATCGTCCCGGATGCAACATAACGTGCAAGACCAAACTGAAGCTTCTTAGCCTTGATCGGCTCCGGGAGCTTAATCAGATAATAAGGCCTGTTCTCCGAATCCACCTTCCTCTGGATTCCCATCCTTGGAAGCATATGGACGCTGCCGCCCTCATCCCAATATCTGACCTGTACATAGCCATAATTCGGACTCTGCGGCGTTACCTCCTGGAGCGCGATCCGGTCAAGCTCATAGGCCTGGTCAAACTCATATATAAAACCATGATTCATTGTCAGCGTATTAAAACCGCCGCCGTCCCAGGTATTAAAAACATAATGAGAAGCCGCACTGTTATCCACCGTTCCCCATGCGGTTCCGGCTCCCGTATCTAGCGGGCTGTCCAGCATCTCACCCGTCCTGATCACGGCACTGACGATATGCTCGCTCACCTTGCCTTCTTCTGACACGTTGATCAGCTTATACCTCGGCATCTTCGCCGGATTCTGATCCGTAGTTTCCGCCTTGGAGATCAGGGACGGCTTACTCTCTCCCAGATCATTCACACCTGTCACATAGACTTCATAGCCCGTCCGATCCTTCAGATCCGGAATCGTATAACTGCTGGCGGTAATTCCTTCCGCCTTCGTATATTCCTTCGTTCCGGTTTCTCTGTAGTACACATTAAAGGAATCCGTATCCTCCATCTTCTTCCAGGATACGTCTATCGCACGGTATCTTCCCACAGCCTGCACATAATCCGGGGCATCCGGCACCTTATCCACCTTGGGAACTACCACGATCGGTTCGCTGTACCCGCTTCTCCATGCGCCGTTCACCGACTGTACACGGACCTTATATTCCTTACCGTTGACAAGCTTCTCCTGCTTAAAGGAGCTGACGCTTAAGCTGTTGCCCTTCGCGGCGATCACTTCCTGCTCCTTGTCCTCATTCTCAATCTGCACTTCATAACTGGTAACGTTCACGCACGGATTCCAGGTCAGGGTGAACTTCTTATTCCCCGCTTGCGAAGTAAGTCCCTCCGGGATATCTCTCTGAGGATCCGGTATCCGCTTCTCCATATCATTCACGAATTCCACCTTGGCAATCTCCGCAAGGTTGTTATTCTTCTCCATACCCGTGATCTTGATGGTAACCTTCTTCACCGCCACCTGGCTGCCAAGATTGATGATGATCTTGCCGTACCCGTCCTGGGTCACGGTTACTTCGCTTGCCACAAGTAACGGTTCAATCCCCTTTGGCGTCACCGGCACCGTGATCGTGTGGTCCGTCTTGATTAGACTGCCGTCCTCACCTTCCACCTCTTCCGTATATGTAATATCAATCGAAGCGGTATGGATCGGATTCCCCTCCTTCGAGTCGATCACGATCCCCCCCGTCCTGAAGGTCTCACCCTTTGTAATGTCAAACTCCATGGTCACCGGGGTATTCTCGGAGATCTCCGCTCCGTCTTCCCGCGTCAGGGTTACGGCTCCCTCGCCTCTGGACAGGCTCGCAAGAGATCCCTTCACAAGCGTCTTATCGCCTGTGCTCTGGCTGATCATGGATGACGGCACATGCTCCTCAAGCCACGACACCGTATCCTGGGTCACCTTATACCCTTGTGCGAAATAATCCAGATCCGTAAGGTCAAGCCTGCCGTCCCTGTTAAGATCCGCCAGCGGATGATCCTTCGCTTCTTCTCCTGTATCGATCAGGTTGACAAGCAGCGTCTCGTCTTCCTCTGTAATGACTCCGTCACCGGTCACATCCCCGATCAGGAGCACTCCCGGATGCTTCTCTCCCAACGCATATACATAATCATTGCTGCTGTAGAATCCCGTTGCAAGATTCACCTTATATGTCCAGCCTTCTACCTGGATCTGCTGTCTGTAATCGGCAAATCCCGGGGCTGATACCTTAAGCTCATAGAGTCCCTGTACCAGATGATCGAATGTAACGCCGTCCTGTACTTCCCGTACTCCTTCTGACGGCAATGTAATCTCCTTTTTCCCAGACTGGACTCCCTGTCCGCTCAGTGTGACCGTGAATGTCACAGGCTTCTCCCACTCTAATGTCTGAGCGATATAGACGTCTATCTGCCCCTTGTCCATGTCAGCTTCTTCTTCGCCCTCTTCGCTGGCAAGGCTGATCTCCGTCTCTCCCCCTGTCGGTTCTCTCCCATCCAACGGCTGACTCTCTAAGGCTGACTCTCCCGTCCCCTCCTGTTCTTCTCCTTCTATATTCTGCTGATCATCGGACCCCGCTGATTTCGTCTGCAGCTGGTTTGCCGCCGAACCGTCACCCTGTGTCTGGCCACCAGGCTCTAATCCCGTCGCGTAGATATTCATACACGGCGCAAGAATCAATACCGCTGCCAGCAGATATGAAACAATCCGCTTCATAACTTCTCTCCTTTCTTTATACACCCCTTTATAGAGACTCTTACCCTCTCTTAATAAGAGAGGGTAACTATAATCATTATATCTTCCGGGAAAGTTTTTTGCAATATATAATTCTGCGCAATTTATTTTAGCATGTACTTTCCAAATGCCTTCTCCTCATCCACATGCACTTCCTTAAAGAACAGCACAAGCCACAGGATGCCCGACAGGATTGCCGGAATCTGCGAAGAAGTCAGAGCCGACAGGATTCCTCCCGCTCCTGACACTGCCGCCCACAGGGCGAACGCATTCCTCTGATCCCGGCTCATCCTCTCCTTGTCGTACCGCTCCCTCTGCTCCTTCGGCATAGTATTAAACCCGGCGATCAGCATCGCTCCCTTTCCCTTAAGCACTGCAAAGAGAAGCGCCATCAGCCAGAAAAATATGCTCATACCCATACAAACCCTTGTCCACATATCCATCTCTTCGCCTCCCTATTTAATATAGAAGCCGCCCACCTTCATATCCTCGTCGAATGATATGGTGAACTGTGCCTTGCGCTTCTCATACTGTGCCTTTACCACGGCAACCGCATATTCCTGCTCGGTATCCGGATCCTTGCCGCCGGTCACCGCCTCCTTGTCAAAGCTTTCGAATGCGCCCAGCTCCTCGATAATCGGCAATACCTGCGTCCTCACCGCGTCTTTATCAAGGGCGCTTTTCAGCATCGTATTCCATTC
This sequence comes from uncultured Dorea sp., assembly GCA_947652615.1. GTDB lineage: Bacteria > Bacillota > Clostridia > Lachnospirales > Lachnospiraceae > Sporofaciens. The sequence goes on from CANTDX010000009.1 coordinate 55,828, forward strand.
ATCGTCCACCAGGGTATCCACCTCCCCATCGTTCAGGAGCCGGATCACCTCCTCTGCCTGCGACTTCACCTCTGCCTCATCGAATTGATCCGACAGCTTCTGCTCTCCTGCACATCCGGCCCCCACACCCGCAAGCATGCCTGCCAGCAGAAATACACCCATGATCCTCCTCATTCTTCTCTTTCTCATAATATCCACTCCTTCTTATGCTTCGTGTATCACAGGTATCGTAATACTCACTCTGAATTCATCTCCTGCCGTCTCCGTCAGGATCCCTCCGCCATATCTCTCCAGTGTATGACGCACATTCTCAAGTCCGACTCCCATATGCTCCCCTGTATCTCTCCGTTCCCGCTCCTGCAGCGGTTCTGTACTGTTCCGAAGCTTCACCACCACAAAATCATGAAACATATCCATCCGTATCTTGATCCATCTCTCCCCTGCCGCATGCTCTGCCGCCTCCAGTGCATTATCCAGAAGATTGGCGAATACCGTCGTGATATCCATATCCCTGATATGTGCAAGGCTGATCGGACCGATCCGGACATCCATCTCGATTCCTCTGCTCTTTGCCGCCTTCGCCTTGTCGTTTAAGATGATATTCAGCATCCGGTTGTCCGTATAATTCACGATCGTAAGCGAATCCAGCATCTCATGCATATCCTTCATATAAGCCTTCCCCTTCGCCGCGTCCTGCCCGCTCAGAGCCTCCATCGCCTGGAGATGGTTCCTCATATCATGAAGCATCTTACGGGAAGACTGATACTGCTGCTCCACCATCTCATAATACTGATACTGCAGTTCGCTTTGTTTCCTCCTGATCTTAAGCTCCGCCTCAAGCTTCTTATTCTTAGACTGGTAAGAGAATAGAAACCAGATATAGACATTCATCACAACCAGGAAGAGGATATCCAGTATGATAAGAAATGCCCCGTATAGCTGCAGGAATACATTCCCTATGCAGATCAGGGAAAATATGATGAACATGCTCACGGCCGGAGGAAGGAACAATCCGGCAAACCGGATTCCTTTCACATCCTCGTATTTCTTACGGTTCAGAAGCACCGTCCATATCCCTGTCAGAAGGATCTCCGTCAGCATCCTGACGATCAGCGTCACATTCATCAGATAGTAATCGAAGATAGCCGCTCCCCACCGAGAGGAGAAGTATCCCAGCACCAGATAACCGATAAAGATCTGGGCGACAAGCACCGTCACCGGATACAGGAAATAATAAAACCGATAGATTCTCCTGCGGTTATACAGACCGCATCCTGCCGCCGCCGTCATCACGACCATGAAGACCGGCAGAGCCAGATTCGTATAACTGCTGTCACGAAAACCAAAAGTGATTCCCGCGAAGCCAACCCAATATAAGAGAAATGCCCCGAACCGGTATTCCTTCTTCGTAACTGTCTCCTGCTCTGCCAGGCTTAGGAAAAACCAGGTACACAGAGTAAGCACAACGGTCTCTGCCATCACGAGAATATTATACCACTTTGCTGATTCTGCCCAACTCACACGATCCTCCCTCCTGCCCCCTCTTGCAACCTGTCAGCCTGGTACCTCCCAAGCACGGCACGAAACTCTGAGGACCGCTTCTGAGACAGCGGAATCCGGTCTCCGTTCATCATGACAATATCATACCCCTGGATCGCTTTCACATGATACAGGTTGACGATAAAGCTCTTGTGCGGAGCAGCAAAACCATAGGGTTCAAGCCGTCTTAAGTATTCCGTTATCTTCCCGCGCACCAGGTATTCCCTGTGGGCAAGGACAAACCGAAGCTTCCGGCTCTGGTATTCCAGATAGAAGAGTTCCGATATCACGAACTCTTCTATCCCTTCCGTCGTCCGGACTCTAAGCGGAATCCCTCTTACCTCTTCCCCGCTGTAGAGAAGCGCCTCCTTCATCTGCCGGATGATCTCTTCCTTCTTCACAGGCTTTATCAGGAAGGCAAACGGATGCACCGCAAAGGAACGGCTCATGTAATCCTGATATCCCGTGACATAGATGATCTTCACCTTGCGGTCCGTCCTTCTGATCCGCTCCGCCACTTCGATCCCATTCCCTCCCGGCATATCAATATCCAGAAATAAAACGTCATATTCCCTGTAATTCCGAAGAAGGTCCGCTCCGCCTGCGAATTCCTCTGCCTGGCAATCCATTCCGGATTCGGAAACAGCCTTTAGCAGGAACCGCCGCATCTTGATATCGTCGTCGCATATGGCTATCCGGTACATCTCTATCCTCTCCTTCCGATCCGGATCGCGGGATTGATCCGCTTCAATTCCCTGAACAGCAATTCCTTGTCACACACGGAGATCAATAGCGCCTGCTTTCTCCCCTTTATCATCACCCGGTCCAGTGACAACGCCCCGGATGCAAGCGGATTATGCGTCTTATAGACTTCCGTGATCTCCCCGATCTCAACCGCCGTCTTACAGAAACCTAACACCACGATCAACCGTTCATCCACGATCTCCACATAATTTCTCACCGCCATCGGCAGGATCACGATATTCCAGACAAGGAAGACAAACACCAGAATTGCCTGAAGGCCAATATCCCCGTCCTCCTCTGACGGTGCAAATAAACCGTATAAAAGCTGGATCTCCACTCCCGCGAACATCACCCAGAACCATACCGCTATCTTCCCTTTTATTCTCATCTTCTGCCTCCTCCGTGATAATATTCTTACCACAATTATAAGCCTTTTTTCAGGAAGGACAATAGGAGATTCCTGTAATATCGTTTCTGTGACCTAAGGTAATCAAATATCCTCGCGGCAGCCGCCGAATGTGCATGCAGGCATGCCCGCTTGGTCCGTTATCCGCAGGTATAAAAGAGGTGTAAAGCCTTAAGACTTTACACCCTCTTTCAGAAATGCCGGATCACCTCGAACCTTTCTAACCTTACCTCTTCCTGTTCTTTGATCCCCGCCTTCTGCTTCGCGATCGCGATCTGTTCCTCAACCGTATCCACGCCATCCAGATTCGGGAGCAGCAATCCGCGGCGATATCCCTTCGTCACCACCACTCCGTACCGTCTCACATCCAACTGATCCGATGATTCGATCTCCTCCGTATCTCCCAGCACATCCACACTGATGGACAGCGTATCCAGTTCCTTTGGCTCTATCGGAGAGAATCTCGGATCCTTAGAAGAAGCACTGACCGCATTCTCAATGATCTCTTCCGCTATAGACCCGCGCACTGCCTGAATCGTGCCGATACATCCCCGAAGCCGCCCTTCCTTCTTGATCGAAACGAACACTCCTGCCCTATTTTCATACATTTCTTTTGGAAGCCCTTCCGGTACCGCAATCCTTCTTCCGGTACGGACATATTCTTCGATCGTCCTTCGGGCAAGCTGTACATAAGCGTCTTCCTTCGCCCGCCGCTCCATGATCCTTCTCTTCTCCTTCTCCTCGTACCGGTCTTTCAGATTCCTTGTCAGATCCTTCCCGCAGATCTCATAGGCACAGATGCCATAGCCAACGCCAAAAGGCCCCTCGTAGGATAGACGTTCTGCCCCAACGCCGGTTCTGTCCAAAGCTCCCGCCATCATGGTGAAGGAACGGTGTCCGCACTCCCCCGCCTTCTCGCAGAAATCCTCCGGGAATTCCAGAAGCTTCCCGAAATCTCCGCTGCCCATCACATCCATGATGCGCCGGTCGTATTCCGGTCCCTCTTCCTTATATCCGTACGGTCCCGCCGCCGAAAGCCTGTGGGACAGATCCCCGCTGGCGATCACCACCGTATTCCTTCCCAATACCTCCGCCGTCTCCTTGATCCGCTGGCCCAGCTCATAATGCATCGTAAGCGCAAGTCCAGATAACCCGACCCTCACCAACTTATAACCTGTCCAATATGGGTTCACGAAATAAAGCGGCACCATGGTTCCGTGATCCAGCCGCCTGTCACGCTCTCCCAAAGTTCCTGCGGGTATCTCGCCCGCCTCGGCAAGCTTCCCAAGATTCTCTGCAAATTCCGTATCATAGGTGACCTTCATCTCCACCTGACCTGCCCGAAACTGCCCGAAATCTCCCTTCCCACTCTTCCCCGGTGAGATGTGGAAATAATCCGCATACATGATCTGATGCGGTGAGATCAACACGATCGTATCCGGCCGAAGAGCGCCGATCCTTCTCCCGACCTCATGATATGCGTCAATCGTATCCTGTATCTTCTTCTCCTCACCCCTGCCGATCTCCGGTATGATAAGCGGCGGGTGAGGCACCATAAATGCTCCTGTAATCATGGTATAATTCCTTTTCCTCTTGCTTTCTTTTTCATATCATACCACCTTTTCATATCTCTGTATAGATGATATCATACCTGGGAAATAAAAAATGATCAGCAATTCCCCACAAATACATGATCCAGATATTTTCCTGCTGTTTCTGCCAGACGGTATACCTGCCGCACATCCGTCGCCTGTCTGTCCGTCATGTGATATCTCGGAAAGAAACGCGTAACATGAAGCGGGATCTTCTTTCCAACATTTTCCTCCACAGAAGCAATCCACATAGCTTCCTCCTCCATCTCCCCCGCATCATCATTCATCCCCGGGACGATCAGGGTCGTAAGCTCCACATGACAGTCTGTCGCAGCCCGTACAATAAACTCCTTAACCGTCTCAAGCTCCCCGCCCAATTCCCGGTAAGTATCCTTACGAAATGCCTTCAGGTCAATGTTCATGGCATCCATATAGGGAAGCAATTCCTCAAGCACCTCCCGCATGGCCGTCCCGTTGGTAACCATCACATTGACCATGCCTGCCTCTTTGACAAGTTTTGCCGTATCACGCACATATTCCCATCCGACCAGAGGCTCATTATAGGTAAATGCGATCCCCACATTGCCTGCTTCTCTGCACTTTACTGCTTTCTCTGCCAATTCCTGCGGGGAGAGGTATATCATATCTGCCTGCCTCGTCAATCTAATACTTTCCCCGGACTGCCGCGCGGACGCCATGGATATCTCATGATTCTGACAGAACGGACATCTCAGATTACAGCCAAAGCTTCCGACAGACAGGACCCGGCTCCCCGGCATAAAAAGCTTAAGCGGCTTCTTCTCAATCGGATCCAGCGCCATGGATGTGATCTGTCCATAATTCGCGCTGATGATCTTCCCGTCCTTATTCTGCCTCGCCCCGCAGATACCCGTCTGCCCGGATTGTAAACTGCACTGATGCATACATACTCTGCAAACTTCCTTCATATACTCTCTCCTTACTCTTTCAGAAACTCAAGCACCGGCGTCAGATACTTCTGATCCGTCCAGTCCCCTGCCTGCCCCGCCGCGCTCATGAGACCTTCCATCCACGGTTCATAGGTACCTGGATCCTTTCTGGCAACAGATTTTTGTAAAAATGTGCACAGAGTTCTGTCTATGAATCTCATCTTCCTCACATCCCATGCCCCTCGTCCATAATACAGCGGGATCCCTCTTAAGTCTCCCGTCAGGTTGTGCTCCCGGATCCCCTCAAACGCGCGCTCATCATACGGTGCTGCCCCCACGCAGAATACGGCTATCTTCTTATCCTTCAATCTGCCGATATTCTTTTTCAGAAACGATATTCCTGCGATACCGGAAGCATAGATACCGCCGCATAATATGACTGTATCATATCGTATTACTTTATTCAACACCGCCTTTGGCGTTTCCACACAGTCATAATCTGTCATTTGCCTAAGCCATCCGGCATATCTCTTTGTTGCCCCATATTTGGACTGATATATAATGATTCCTTTTTTCATGATCTGTTTCCTCTCTGACAATCTGCCCTTATTTATCCATTCCCTGTGCCAGGAATGCTTCATAAGCAATCTCCTGCTGTGCATAGATCTCATCCGCTGAGATTCCCGGCGTCGTCACCGAAAAAACAGTGCCGAGACCGATCGTATAGATCAGCATATTCAGATGCAGCTTCCTTGCCTCCGGTACGCTGATGTGTAATTCATCTGCAATGAAGCCGGCAGTCTCAGGACTTGCCTCTGCCCGGTACAGATCATCGAATGAAGAGATCCCCTCTCTCTCATGCAGGATAAATATCCGGAACAGATGCGGCTCGTCTTTCGCCAATTGGATATAGGCCCGCCCTATACTGCGAAACAGGTCATCTTCTCTGATATGCGCCGTGACATATTCCTGTATAAAAATCCTCACCCGGCCGACCACATCCCGGCGCAGTCCGTCCATATTCTTACAATAACTGTAAATAGGCTGTACGGAACATCCGATTCTTTCGGCAATATTCCTCACCATAACCTGCTCCATACCGTCTGCCCTTGCAATCTCAAACGCAGCATTGACAACCATCTCCTTCGTGATCCTCTGCTTTGGCATGATCTCCCCTCCACATCGCAACTAAGTTATATAACTTATTTATATAAATTGATTATACTTCCATTTTTACATATTGTCAATCAAAAAATTATTGTCAATCCCTCTGTCCGCTTGACTTTTGGCGAAAGGATGTCTATTATGAATCATGACAAGTCAACACAAATGAGGTGAGATTATGCACAGAGAATTTTTAATGGGCAATGAAGCCATCGCCATGGGCGCCGTCGCCGCCGGGGTGAATCTGGTATCCGGTTATCCCGGAACCCCTTCCTCCGAAGTGCTGGAAACCGTGTCAAAGCACAGGCCAGAAAGCACCTACGTCGAGTGGTCCGTCAACGAGAAATCTGCTCTGGAGGTTGCTGCCGGAGCCGCATATACAGGCGCACGCAGTCTTGTAACCATGAAACAGGTCGGGCTTAACGTAGCCTCCGATCCGCTGATGAGCCTTGCTTATATCGGAGTCAAAGGCGGCATGGTGGTCCTTGTAGCCGACGATCCCGGCCCCATTTCCTCACAGACCGAACAGGATACAAGGCATTATGCCGCATTCTCCAAGCTTCCCTGTTTCGACCCGACTTCCGCGCAGGAAGCATATGAGATGATACAGGAAGCCTTCGTATATTCGGAAAGATACAGTACACCCGTCTTCTTCCGGCCAACCACTAGAGTCTGCCACGGATATGCATCGATTACAGTAAAGGATCCTTCGGAATATACGGAACATCATCCGGAAGGATTTCAGAAGGACAGCTCTAAGTGGGTGATCTTCCCAAGGCTCTCCTATCAGAACCATAAGCTGATCGAGGAGCGCAATGTCAGATTGGCAGAGGATTTCTCCGCTTACGGACGGAATCATATTTTCTACGAGACCGACGGCATCTTTAAGCAGCGCGGAATCGCTTCCGGCGGCATCAGCTTTACATATGTCATGGAGACACTGACACAGACCGGACCTCTCCGCCTGCTCAAGGTCGCCACGCCCCACCCCTTCCCGGAGAAGCTGGCCCTTGAATTCCTGACCGGACTAGACGAGGTTCTCTGCATCGAAGAACTGGACCCTGTTATCGAGCGGGAATTGACCTATCTGTGCGGCAAATACCATCTTCCAACGAAGATCTATGGGAAGCTGACACACCATGTGCCGAATGCCGGGGAGAATACACAAGACAGCGTCCGGCAGAACATTCTGGATTTCCTGAAAGACAGTCCAGAGGATGTGTTGCCGGCATCAGCTTCCACATACGGCGGACATGCGTTTCCAGACAATCCGCCGGCTCTCCCGGTACGGCCTCCGGTTCTCTGCGCCGGATGCCCTCACCGGGCCTCCTTCTACGCAGTCAAGGCAGCCATGAAGGGCAGGAAGACTATATTCTGCGGAGATATCGGATGCTACACCCTTGGCAACGCCATGCCCCTCGACATGGTAGATACCTGCCTGTGCATGGGCGCCGGCCTTGGGATCGCACAGGGAGTCGGACATATAGAACCGGATACCGCCTGCTTTGCATTCGTGGGAGATTCCACCTTCTTCGCGTCCGCAATCCCCGGCGTAGTGAATGCCGTATACAATCAGGCGGATATGACCCTGATCATACTGGATAATTCCACCACCGCCATGACCGGCCATCAGCCCCATCCTGGCACCGGACGCACGATGATGGGCGATATCGTTGAGCAGATCAATATCGAAGCCGTTCTTCGGGGAATCGGCCTTAAGACCGTAGAGACCATAGATCCGCTGAACCATGAAGCCGCCGTCGCCTGTGTGAAACAGACAGCCGGCAAACCAGGCGTTAAAGCGATCATTTTCAGATCACCTTGTATTGCCGTCACCCGGCCGTCCGGCAGTATGCACGTCGCTTCCGGGAAATGCATCAATTGCAGGAAATGTATCCGGGAACTTGGATGCCCCGCGCTGACCATAGAGAACGGCACCATAAGCATCGACGCTTCTCTCTGTACCGGATGCGGCCTGTGCAGCCAGCTCTGCCCTGCAGACGCAATACATGTTGACACAGACGTAGAACACATTTCCCATGATACAGAAGCTTCGAAAGGGGGAAACGGCCATGAATAAGAATATCGTATTATGCGGGGTCGGCGGCCAGGGAACGGTCCTTGCTTCCAAGCTGATCGCTGCCGCCGCCATGAAGAAGGACATTCCCGTCATGAGCGCCGAGACCATCGGCATGGCGCAGCGGGGAGGCAGCGTATTCAGCCATATCCGTATGGGCGAGGGATTGTATTCCCCCATGATCGCCAAAGGAACCGCCGATATCATCATCGGCTTTGAACCGGGAGAAGCAGTCAGACAACTCCCCTATCTGAAACCGGGCGGTCAGGTCATCGTAAGCCGGCGCGCCATCATGCCTGTCACGGCAACCCTGTCCGGCACGCCCTATAGCGGCGATGAGATGACCGCATACCTCGAGGAACACATTCCCCATCTTCTGGCGGTAGATACCGCGCGCGCCTGCCAGGAGATCGGTTCTCCTAAGGTCCTTAATATCCTGCTCCTTGGCGCCGCGATCCACAGCGGTGCACTTGGGCTTACAGAAGAGGATCTCAAAGAAGCCATCCGCGAGAGACTTCCAGAGCGGTTCCATGAACTTAACTTCCGGGCGCTCTCATATGTCCGCTCGCAAGTCTAAGCCAGCGAATATAGTCAAAGCCCCCCCGCAGGCATGCCTGCCCTGCCAGAAACCAATACTTTATTATAGAAAGGATACAACATATGCAGATATCTGAATTACAGATCAGCCAGGTAAACAGACAGATTCAATCCCTCATAAAAGCCGGAAGCTTCTACGGCAAGAAGCTTCATGAAGCCGGTATCTCCCACATATCCTCACCGGATGATTTCGAGAAGCTCCCCTTCTCCGAGAAGAATGATCTAAGAGAGGCATATCCTCTGGGACTTATGACGGCTCCAGAAGAAGACATCGTAAGGATCCACTCTTCCTCCGGCACTACCGGGCTCCCGGTGATCATCCCTTATACCGCCAGGGATGTGGAGGACTGGGCAGCTATGTTCGCCCGATGCTACGAGACGGCAGGGATCACTAATATGGATCGTATCCAGATCACACCCGGATACGGGCTCTGGACTGCCGGGATCGGCTTTCAGGCAGGCGCAGAGAAGCTCGGCGCCATGGTCATTCCCATGGGTCCCGGCAACACAGATAAGCAGCTGCAGATGATGATGGATATGAAGAGCACCGTCATCTGCGCAACCTCCTCCTACGCGCTTCTCCTCGCAGAGGAGATCGAGAAGCGGGGAATCAAGGATAAGATTCATCTGAAAAAAGGAGTGATCGGCTCCGAACGCTGGGGCGAGAAGATGCGCCAGCGCATCCGGTCAGAGCTTGGCATCGAGCTCTATGATATCTACGGACTCACCGAAGTATACGGTCCGGGAATCGGCATCAACTGCCGGTACGATACAGGTATGCACTACTGGGATGATTATCTCTACATTGAGATCATAGATCCGGTTACGCTGAAACCTGTACCGGACGGCGAACTCGGCGAGATCGTGATCACGACCCTGGTAAAGGAAGGCGCACCCCTGATCCGCTACCGGACACACGACCTGTCCCGCATCATTCCGGGCACCTGCCCGTGCGGCAGCAAGTTCCCCCGCCTGGATATTATCATGGGAAGAACCGACGATATGATGAAGATCAAGGGTGTCAACGTATTCCCAAGCCAGATCGAGGAGATCCTGAAGGAATTCCCGGAAGTCTCAAGCGAGTACCAGATCCGGATCTCACATCTGGACGGACGGGATACCATGCGTCTCTATGTGGAGACCAACGGAAGCGTTGATTTCCTTGAGCTGGCGAAACGCATTGCCGGCACGGTCAAGAGCCGCATCGGATTCACGCCTCTTGTTAAAGTTGTCGAATTAGGACTGCTTCCAAGAAGCGAGAAGAAATCCAAGCGCGTGATCGATGAAAGATATGAATAGATGGTAAGGAAAGAAAGGGGCTGCCTATTTCCGACAGCCCCTTTTATTTTCTCTATCCTATGTTCGTTTTAATTGTTAGCTACTACTCTTTGATCTTATCAATCTCTGTCAGATTTACCCCCAAAAATGTCAAGACCGCTTTTAATGATAAATAATCATTTTTTAGTCCTTCATATGTTTTCGTCGCATTCTCTTCCTGAGCGTTTCGCATGTGAGCTTGTACCTTTTGAAAGCTATCTACAGCCCTTTCAACAATCTCTGCGCTATTTGGCATATATCTTCACCTGCTTTCTATAATAAGTGCCATTTACTTTTGTACTTTCATTATATCAATTGGTGATTGCGGTGTGAAGCTTTTAGTGCCTGGACAGGGAATTATTCCTTCATATATTTCCTCTTAAGCCACCTGATCTTCTGCCCGCAATGAATAAACAAGTATAGATACAAGAAAAAAAATACGGTGAAGAAGATGACAAAGCCCTTCGCGGATGTATTCCCACCCTGCCAATTAAAAAACTGGATAACAAGCTGCGGCACCACACAGGTAAAGAACACGATCAGAAGCGGTATCATCCGGCGTCTGAATACACGCTCTACCATCTCGATCCGGGATTCGTTGTCACTGAATATCTCAGGCTCCTCTTCTTCTGAACCCGCCTGTTTCCTGAAATAAGTAAAACCATTCACCTCAAAGAGATATTCCCACCCATAATCATAATATAACTGCAGATACTCCGTCTTCCCGCATTGATCCGCCTGTTCAAAATCAAGCCTGTACACGACATCCTCCGGCTCGCATTGATCAAAAAAATAGAACCCCGGGAGCCAATATTTGCATAATTTCCAACCTTCCTTATGCTGTTCTCTAAGGAACTGCTCTTCTTCTTCATAATCCGTCACAGTCATAAACCGCAATAAAACTCTATCCGCCATATACATACTCTCCTTTGCTGTTCTTATATAATCTCTCAATTCGATGAAGCTCTATATTCAGAACCTCCCAGCCAAGCTCCGTAATCACATACAGCTTCCTCTTCTCCTCCTCTCTTACGAATCTGATCAACCCGTCCTTCTCCATCTTAGACAATGTTCCGTACATGGTTCCCGGGCTTATGTTTACCTCTCCGCCCGTCATCTGCCCGACCCGCTGTCCGATGTTGTAGCCATGCATCTCTTCTCTCAGACAATATAAGATATAAAAGCCCGTCTCCGTCATGGGAACATATATCCTTTTGATCCGCTCCTGCATTCCAGCACTCCTCTCCTTAAGAATCGCATCCTATCATCACCAATACTGCACTGATATATTCTGCTTCGATATAATGCAGTTCAATACATTGCGTCTCGTTATATCGTGTTGCGATATATATTTTATATCACACCTCGATATATATGTCAATATATTTTTCACAAAATACAAAAAAGGTGTAACGCCTTTAAAAACGAAATAAAGACTTTACACCTTTTTATAGATGATTTATTTGTTACCATCTAACGGAGGTTTTTGATAAAGTTTACGATTAATCTCATTCTTCATGATTTCAATTTCTTGTTTTGCTGCCTCAACTCCCCCTCTTTCAAGCTCTCTTTCTATTCTTTCAAGCAATGTTAACTGGTCGAACAGAGTGATGTTGATTTCTTTTTCGCCCGGCATATCCTCACCTACTTTCTATAAGCGCCGTTTTCTCTGGTACCTCCATTATATCAATCGGCTCTTGTGGTGTAAAGCCGATTATGATACAATGTACAACAGACATCAAAGAAAAAGACTTTCAAGGAGACATGCAAATGGAGACTTCAAATAACAGGAAACAATCTGACAGCACAATCCAAAAAGAACCAAAACGACGGAAGATAACAGAAAACATACTTGTCCTCTATCTTCTTGCCACATTACTCATCCTATTGGGTCAAACCGCAGGGATGCTGCTGGGCTTCCTCCCCTTTATGACAGGATCAGACGTTGCGATAACCGTCTACATGTATATAAGCTTTATCGGGCTGTGGGCCGTTGCCCTTCTGTACATGCGGTTCACGAAGAAGAACCGCCCAATCCTTCTGGCGATCGGCAGCAAAGCCTCCGGCAATAATGTGAGGAATCTCCTGATCGGCTTTATCATCGGTTTTGGTTTGAACGGCATCTGCATCCTGGCGGCATGGCTGCACGGAGACATCACACTATACTATGATTCCTTTCAGCCCTTATCCTTCGTCCTCATCTTCGTATCCGTCTTCGTCCAGTCTTCGGCGGAGGAACTCATCTGCAGGGGATTCTTATACCAAAGATTACGGCGAAGCTATCGAAGCCCCGCCGTTGCGATTATCGGAAGTTCGTTGCTGTTCGCTATCCTGCACCTTGGAAATGAAGGCGTTACCGCTTTATCCGTGTTAAATATATTCGTCGTAGGGATCCTGTTCGCCTTCATGGTCTATTATATGGACAGCCTTTGGTGCGCTATGGCAATGCACACAGCATGGAATTTTACACAGAATATTCTCTTCGGACTACCCAACAGCGGCCTTGTATCTCCTTACTCCGTTTTCCGCCTGGACGCTGCTGCGGCAAAAAGCAGCTTCGCCTACAATGTAGGATTCGGGATTGAAGGAACCTTATTCGCAGATGTGGTTCTGATACTGGCATGTGTCTGCATGTATCTGTGGGGCAGGCGGCAGTCTGCCTAAGTCAAAGACTCCGCCAATACCTCCTGAGAATACGCAATTCTGCAGCTTTTTTGATAACATGCAATCCCATACTTATGAATGGTCTGCATTCCATCCTGTCTAAGTGCTTCGACATATTCATCATCCTCGATCTGCTTCAGAGCCTTAGCACAAGCCTGATCAAACTGTCCCTTTTCTGCATATTTCACTTCTATGATACAGCCAACCTTTGACACCGGAACCATGAGCCTGATATCTGTATACCCTACCCCTGATTCGGCATTCGATTTGAGACTCCAGCTTCCTTCTGCCCGCAATAATCCCAATAACATACCGTGATAAAAGTTTTCTTTCATTTCTTTCTTTACAAAGGTGTCTCTGATACTAATAGACTCGGACATAAATTCATTAAATAATATCTGCATTTTTTTAGCATCACCTAATTTCACTGCTTCGCAGAAATCTTTCCACCTGCCCGTATCGCTGATAACTTTCATTTTAAACCAGGATCGAATCCGTTTTTCATAAATCCCTCGCACTTCCCTGTTGGGAATTCTCAATTTATGAATTCCATTTTCCGGTTTACCGGTATCTGTCAGATAACCCGTTGCAAAAAGCACACTCCACAGACAGGTCTGCCGCAGCTCCATATCTTCACTGTTAAGATCCGTATAAGTCAATTCGGGAATAATAATCTTCTCTATCGATTCATTCGAAATCAATGCTTCAATCTCACTCTTTGTCGTTTCCGTTGCAGTTGCAAGAATATCCTGCACGATCATGTTGCTGCTGCTGTTCTCCCAGTGTGCTTCCATTGGCGCTTCTGTCCATGACCGTAACTTGTCGCACTGATTAAGCACATCCCATGGGCAATATATGTCTACGTTCCCAAAATGATATCCATCATACCATTCCTTTATCTCTTCAAAGGAATCTTCTACTTCATAATAAGAAAGCATATCCCGTACTTCTTCATCGGTAAATCCAAAATATTCTGCAAAATCCACATCCGAAATCGTTCTTACTTTAAAATTATTAAGCCCCGTGAAGATACTCTCCTTTGCAATTCTTAAACATCCTGTAATAACCGCAAAAAATAAACCTTCATTCGTCTTAAGCACCTGACTGAACAAGGATCGGATCAGGCTTACCATCTCCGGATAATAACCCTGCTGATATGCCTTATCTAAAGGTACATCATACTCATCTATTAATACAATCACCGGTCGTCCATAATGTTCATGAAGCAATTCTGTCAAAAGCCTTAAACTATTATGAATATACGCTTCTTTCTCAAAATCGCCTTTCATCAAACGTAACAGCTGATCCTTTTCATATTGCATTAGTTTACCGCTTTCCAAAAGGAACTTAAAACGCCTCGCCTCTTCACTGATTACAATTCCAAGCATATCATACGCTATCTGAAAGTTCCTTCCCTCCACATCCTTCAATGTGATAGAAATAACCGGATACTTCCCCATATACTGCTCGCAAACCGTTGTCTCCTTTGAAATCTCCAATCCCTCAAACAGAGACGGATCTGTTCCGATTTCAAAAAAGGTTTTCAACATATTAACATTGAGACTCTTTCCAAACCGTCTCGGTCTCGTGAACAAGTTCACACTTCCTCTTGAATTCATCAAATCCCGGATAAAATTCGTTTTATCCACATAATAGAAATTGTCTCTTTTGAAATCCTTAAAAAATTCAATCCCGATTGGAAGTTTTTTCTTTTCCATATTGGCTGCACCCCCACTTCTATTAACAGTATAACATGATTCAATATTTATTTGGAACGCCATTTTTCATACAAATTAGAAAATTCTACTCCACCGTCTCAATCGAATTTACAATACTCATCCTCCCAATCGCTCTAAGCGGAATCGCTGTTGCCGCAAGGCATGCCGCCACAGACACCGCCGCCGCCTCAAGAACCGGTATCAGCGGAAACGCCGTAAGCTTAAGGCCGTCTGTCGCCGCCGCTCCCACAAGAACCGTACAGATATATCCCAATACCGCTCCCAGTACCGACGCAGTCAGGCCATAATAAGCCCCTTCCCACAGGAATGTCTGGTAAAGGCTTCTCTCGCTCATCCCGATCGCCCTCTGCATCCCGATCTCACCGATACGGGTATGAATGTTCGTGTAAACCGTATTGATGATATTCAAGATACCGATCAGTCCGATAAACAGGATCAGCCCCCAGCACAGAAACCGGATCTGCTCAAAACTCTCTGCCATCTGCGCATACGCCTGGCGGTAGGACAGCCAGTAAGTTCCCGGATTCTCCTTACACCATTCATCCAGCCATTCCTCGAACGACTCCGCATCTGCATCTTCTTCAAGGGTCGGGTAAACCTCTGAGAACCTGTCGTCTCCGGTCAGCATATCATAGAGTGCATCCGTGACGATCACCTGCACGCCATTGGGAAATTCACCGCTGCCGATACAGACCGGATTCTCTGCAATCCCCGCGATCCGAAGCTGTACCCCGTTCACCGTGATCACCTCGTCCTTATGCAGTTCTGTATGCGGTATTTCCTGTCCCTCGTAGGTATATGGGATCGGATTCTTAACAAGACACGCCCTTCCGGTCTTCCATTCTTCTATATCCTCCTTCGGCAATCCCGGCGCATATCCGCTTATACTCGTTTCATCAACCGCCGCAATCTGCAGATTCTCACTTGGCTTAAGATCAATATCCTGGTCGATCTGCACATTCCCTTCTCCATCCTGCTCATAATATTTTAACTTCGTCACTGCAAGCTCTGCCACCGATTCGTGATCTTCAAGCTGTGCTGCGGCTTCCGGCGGTATCCCTGCCGTCTCATTTGTCACTGCATAATCGCCCTTATACATCTTCTGTACGTCACGGCTGGTATCCAGCAGGGCGCTGAAGCTCTGCAGAGCTACGAAGACTGTAATACTCATCACCATCGAGAGGATCGTGATCACCGTGCGCCCGCGGTTCCGCTTCAGGTTCAGACGTGCATAGAATGCCTCGAAATTACGGATCCTCTTCTGCTTTCTGCTGCGGCGTCTGATCTTCGTACTCCTCCCGCTCATGGCTTCCGTCGGCGAGATCCGGGCGGCGTACCGCGCGGAAGGAAATGACGCCAATATGGTAAATAATACTGTCACCAGCACACTGACCAGCAGCGGCAGGATATCCGCATCACTGCCCGCGATCGAAGCATCCAACGCCTGGGCGCTGTCGGCCAGAAAAAGCTTGGGATTCAATAATCCGGTGGCGGCAGCCAGAATGCCTTTGGCTGATAACATGCCTAAGACCAGCCCGATCGGCAACCCAAGCCCGCACAGGATCAGAAGCTGCACCGTCACCAACGCATAGAGCTGCCCCTTCTCACTTCCAATGGCGCGAAGTGTTCCATACTCTCGTACACGTTTCGTCACAGCAACCTTGAGGATATTGTAGATGACCAGGCCGGCCGCCAGCAAGATCAAGACTCCCACCAGGACACATGCCGCCATCATAAAGGGGAATCCCTTATCTTCTCCTTCCCCCTCTTTCTCGGCATAGTCAACGCCAAGTGCATTTAACAGGACCCAATTATACTGAATATTCTCTTCTGGCACGCCGATCTGAAGCGCCAGTTCATCTACCACAGACTGGAACCTCTCTCTATCGATCGTTTTGAAATCTGCCGAAAATAGATAATATCTCTGCGGCAGCAGATCCTTCGCGGTTCCTTCTCCCACGGCGGCATCCAGTATCCCGTTAGCGTAGCCCTTATAATGATTCTTAAGGATACCGGTCAGGACAAAATCAGCCGTATATTCATAAGCAGGTCGGTCATCCCTCATCCGCATGACGCTGACAGGCAGAGTGATCACCGAGCCCACACGTTCCCCGATTCCCAGATATTTCAATGTATCTCTGGAAAGTGCGATCTCTCCCTTCCCCTGCGGAAGCCTCCCCTCTTCCACCGTTCCAACGTCCGGATATGCCTTAAGCGCTTCTTTCTGGTATTCCCTAAGATACAGGGTAAGCCCGCTGTCTTTTAATTCCACGGAGCCCAGGTTGATCAGGCTCCCCACATCCTTAAGCCGGGGATCCGAATGCAGCATCTCATTCTGCTCTTCCGATAACTGATGGAAGGTTGCATAACGGTCTCCGTTCAGACTTGCAGCCTGCTCCACACGCATAGACTGCAGGATACCGATCGACTGTCCCAGGGCTGCCGTCGCAGTTGTTGACAGGATCATCGCGATCAGGATCAGAACAGAGGTTACCTTCTGCGCCTTTATTTCTTTCCATGCCAGGGATAAATAAGACTTCATCATGCCGTCACCTCCGTAAGAATCCCGTCGGTGATCATGAACTGCCGGTCTGCCCGACCCGCGATCCGGTTATCGTGGGTGATAATCACCAGTGTCTTTCCCAGCTCCTTCTGGATACTCTCAAGCATATCCATCACTTCACCGCCGCTCTTACTGTCCAGGTTCCCCGTTGGTTCATCCGCAAATATGATCTCCGGCTGTGCGGCCAGCGCCCGTGCGATCGCCACACGCTGCTGCTGTCCGCCGGACAGCTCATGGGGCAGATGCGTCAGACGATCCTCGATTCCCAGAAGCTTCGTTAACTGATCCAGATAGGCGTTATCCGGCTGCTTCCTGTCAAGCAACAGCGGCATGATGATATTCTCCCTGGCAGTCAGAACCGGTAGAAGGTTGAACTGTTGGAAGATGAATCCGATACATCGGCGTCGGAACGCAGATAACTCCTTATCATGGAAGGTATAGATATCCCTTCCGTCGTAGGTTAAGCTGCCGGAGGTTGGGTGGTCAAGCCCGGACAGCAGGTGCAAGAGCGTGCTCTTGCCGCTTCCCGACGGTCCCATAATAGAGATAAAATCGCCCGGCATGATCTCAAGGCCGGCACGATCAAGCGCTGTCACGCGGCTCTCACCGGTTCCGTAGATCTTCGATAATTCCTTTGCTTCAATATGCATAAAAAATCACTCTCCTTATCTGTTGATAAAAAGAGTGTAACGGATGAATCTCAAGAAATGCTCAAGAAGGACGGCAATTTGGTTCATTATTCACAGAATCACACCCGAAAAAATGCTTCCGCCAGTGCCCCGCCTTCTGCCGGGTTCTCCAGCCTCAACCTCCCGCCATGTTTCCTGCACATAAGCTGGCTACTATATAAGCCCATCCCAAAATGTGCCGCTTCTTCCTTCATTTTCCCGAAGGGTTTCGGGCCGCTTTGAATCAGTTCGATGGGATAACCCGGTCCGTCATCCCATACGGAGAGAACCGCGAACTCCTTTTCCTCTTTTAGGCTGACCCTAAGTCTGCTCTTGGCGAAACGTGCCGCGTTACCTGTCAGATTCTCCAGGACGTTCAGGAATATTCCGTGATCCAGATGAACCTTTCCTTCTGCTTTATTTTCATTTTCAGGCAGACTGACCGTGCATGATAATGTCGGCGCGAGAAGCCTGACTGTATCTTCGATCTCTTCCCGCAACTGGGTATATGCATATTCGTCCGGACGGACCGGCATCTGCTCAAGCCTCTGTATGCCGCTCATCGTCTCGATATAATTCTCGATGCGGAGTGTATAACCCTCCAGCCTGTC
The DNA here is from genome assembly GCA_947652615.1 of uncultured Dorea sp. GTDB lineage: Bacteria > Bacillota > Clostridia > Lachnospirales > Lachnospiraceae > Sporofaciens. Next base: position 74,417 of record CANTDX010000009.1, read on the forward strand.
AAGGGCGTGCTCGTCTTCTTTCCCCTGTTTCAGAAGCTTTACCGTTCCTTTCAGGATTGTGACCGGATTACGCAGATCGTGGGAGAACGCCGCATTCAGCCGCTTCCGTTCCTCCGCCTGCTCCCATAGCTCCTGATTCGTCCGGAGAAGCTCTGCGCGCATCGTCTCAAAAGCCTGGCACAGATCTCCCAACTCATCCTCCGATTCCACCGCAACCGAGAAGTCAAGGTCCTTCTTCTGAATGCATTCCATCCCCTCCTTGAGCGCAGCGATCGGTGTCTTCAACTTGATCCGGTAAAATAGAAGTCCGGCTATTCCAAGACCCGTGACAGGAAGCACAATACATGCCAGCATCCAGATACCGTCAAGCACCCAGGGAATCCTCTGCTGTTCCAGTGTAAGTTCTAATGCAAGTTCATACCTTACCGGCTCTTCTCCTTCTGCATGCCTGTACCTGCCAGATTCCTCCTCCATCTCCATCACAGTCCCAATATAACGCCTCTGGATATCTTTACAGATATAGAATACCACCCCAACCAATACCAGTGAAACCGCCACACAACAGACGGACAATACGAAGATCGACCTCTTAAGGCTCATATTCTTAAGGCTCTTATTCTTAAGTCTTATGCTCTTATATCTCATATCTTTATACTCATCTCTCTCAGCCGTTCCAACGGTATCCGCACCCCCACACCGTCTCGATATAACTGTGCGGTGTATACGCCGCAAGTTTCGCCCGGATCTTCCGGATATGCTCCATGATCGTATCACTGTTCCCGTCCCCGTCGATTCCCCACACAATCTCGTAGATCCGTTCCCGGTCGAAGACCTGTCCCGCATTCATCGAGAGCAGCTCCAGTATATCGAATTCCCTCTTGGACAAAGAGACCGGCTCGCCGCCTACAGAGACCGTCCGTCCCGTATAGTCCACCGTCAGCTCGCCAAAGAAACGAACCGACGGATTCTCCTGGCGCCGCTGCTCCCTCCTAAGATGTGCGGCAACTCTCGCCCCTAGTTCATCTAAGTCGAAAGGCTTCACGATATAATCGTCCCCTCCTGCCTGAAAGCCCCTGATCTTATCTGACGACTCTACTCTCGCCGTAAGAAACAGAATCGGGCATGTAACATACTTCCGAATCCGCTCACAGACCGTCAGGCCGTCCATCCCCGGCATATTGATGTCAAGAAGAATCAGATCCGGGCTGCCTGCAGCCTTTTGAACAGCCTCTTCACCGGTCATTGCCGTCATCACCTCATAGGAATCAGAAAAGTAACGCCTCATCATCCCGACCATCCCGGGTTCGTCATCTACGATCAATAGTCGCTGTCTCATTTCCCCATCTCCCTCTACAATATTCTATATACCAATTATTTTAGCCCTCTCATTATTTATGGCATTATACTTTTCACATTCCAACTCCATTCTCTTAAAATTCAAACATTGTTTTCTAGCGGCAAAATTCTCTCCTGAAATATATTTTTGATAAAGAACATTATCTGTGCATTTTCAACAGGTATCATAAGGTTAAAATTTAAAACGCCTATCAAAACTCCATTATGTATAATTTTCTTAAAATCTATTTTATCACGCATTTTTTATGCTTTTCCTTTGGTTTTGACAGCGGTATACAATATTTGTGTTTATTGCATATAACAATTATACCAAGAAAAGGGCGTTCATCTTTCCCTATCTGCGGCGATACCGAAAAGATTCTATCATCAATATTGTGCAAATTTCTAATGTATTTCATATCTATCCGATAAACTTCTAATGGTAACTGTGTCATAAAAATCTCCCATTAAATACTTCAAGGACTATGTTACCATAGCCCTTGAATGTAGTGCCACCGCAGCGACGCTAACGCTTTTTGAACGTCCACTTATCGGCAGGACTCTCCTTTGATAACATTCTACCAAATACATTTTTTTTGTCAATGCTTTTTCAAAAATATTTCAAATATTTCATAAAGGATCATAAAATTTTATCCTAAGATCGGAAGATTATTCAAACAGGCCGGTAAGTGCATCATATGATGATCTGTCATAGGAGTTAAAATCATACCTCCCCTCGTCAATCTCCCCCAAAATACCAACAGCCATACAGAACGAAAGTCTGTAGTCACACCGCCTTCTTCCAATATTCTCATTACCCATTCTTCCGGTACCATAGACTGTATCTGATCCAACGTTAAATTATCTAATATACAGCGTGTATTTTTCCCTACTGCAATCATATAATCACGAAGTGCAAAGATATCTATCCCTTCTCCAAATGCTACAGCTTCATCAAATTCCAGCGCATTTCCTGTGTCTGTAATGGACGCGCCGATTTTTTCCTGCCATTCTTCATTAAAAATCTGATTCTGATTCGCCATTAAGATATTACTTACCAAATCTTCAATACGGTATGTATGCCAAAACTGCCAACACATAGGAACCCTTTTCGTTCCTGCATAGTGCAAGTTTGTCTCATAATTCTCTCTTGGCACTATTACGTTCTGATTTCCTAACAGCATATACTCCAGAACATAATCCGCAATCGTCTTTTCAGATCTCCCAGATACCTCAGCAGTATTCACCATGTCATGGACTTCCAATGTCAATTCTCTTATTTTTCCTATGTCTGTTCCCTCTAAAGCCTTTTTTAATTCATCATACTTCTCTCTGATCGGTGTCAATAATTCTTCTTTTTTCATAAAATATAATTCCTTTCCTGTATCAGCATTTTATTACATTATACACTTTTCCCGCGACAACTATATGTCGTAATTAGATAAAAAATTTTTTGCTGTTTCAATCAGCTCTTTTTTATATTCCTCTGGTCCCACTACCTTTATTTTGTTTCCAAAACTAAGTAACAATGCTTTCCACAATCTTTCTTTCGCGGGAACGTCAATATAAATTCGGCTTATAGTTTCTGTAAGTTTTTCTGCTGTACAATCAGGAAAATATTCTGACATCAGGCTCGTATACTCGTTGTCAAACTGCACTTCAATATGAATACATGTCTGATAATATTTCTGTTCAGAATCTTTCATAAGTTTTTCAACATTTCCATGCTCAATAACGGAAACGGTATCGTCAATATGCAGATTCTCTATACGGGCAACCTTAAATGTCCTGTACTGTTTCTTTTCTGGAGAATAGGAAAATAAATACCATGCATACCATTTGTAATGTATTGCTAATGGTTCTGCATATTGAATTGATTTTTTTCCGCTTGCATTCCGATAATGAAATACGATGTGCTTTCTTTCTGCAATAGCCTGCTCCAATAAATGATTCATGTTTTGCACATGATCATTTTCCCTTGTTACGCCAAAATCCCAAAATACCTTTTGTCCGCCTTCTTTTTCTATGATTGCGTTATATTTTTCAATTAATGCTTTTAACTTATCATTTGTATAGGATGTTGCCAGACTTTCAAGCGCTTTGATGATCATCTGCTGCTCATCGTTCCTAATATCACTGTTTCTAATTTTATAAGTTGGCAAAATAGAATAGCCCCCACATTTTCCTCCTTCTGCATAAACGGGTATACCGATGGAAGAAATACTGACCATATCCCGTTGTATTGTTCTGACAGATACATGAAAACGCTCCGCCAAATAACTGGCCGGAACATTATCATGATTGCTCAAATAAATAATGATTTCCAATATCCTGTCTATCTTCATCTAAGCTGCCTCCCGAATATATTATTTCTTAGCCATAAGAAATACTCCTTTCTCTTTCTTATAAACCCGCACTGTTCTAAATCCGGAACTATAAAAAAACATCTCCAACTCTTTCTTACTGTATATCCTCACATCTCCGCTTCTTGAAAAGGGAAGCCAGAATTTATTTGCAAAAAATCTAAGCACTGCCCCAAAATTAGGATCTGCCATATACACGGTACCATTTTTCTTTAAAACTCTTTTACATTCATTTACAAAACCCTGCGGATCATCAAAATGGTGAAATGCACAGCATACGGTTATTACGTCAATACTCTCATCATTCCATCTAAGCGGACAACATGGATTCACTAAAAAACTCATGTCAGGATAACGCATTTTCGCGGCATGAATCATATTCTCTGATATATCTATTCCATTGGCCTGAATCTTTGCTTTCTTCGATAATTCCCTTAGCAGAGTCCCATTCCCGCATGCGACATCGAGAACAACATCTCCTTCGCTCAAATCTATCATATTAGACAATTCCTTAATATGAAATCTGGTATATTGTCCCTCTCTCGACATATCATACTCAAATGCAATTTTATTATATGCAATTCTTGATTCTTCTGTTTTCATATTCATATTACAATACCTGTTTCGAATGTGCTAATGTACAAAATTTACTACTCCATATATCAAATGGCAAATTGTAAAAATCGAAATCGGAATCATTGCAATTCTATTCTTTCGATCAACAGCAAAAAATAAAAATGCCAAACATGGAAAAATAACCAACCCTAAAATAACAAATACATCTACAATACCAACATAATAAAGGATCCAGCTTGCAAAATACAATATGCAGCATCCTGCTGAAATAATTATAAAAGGAGTTACACACAATCTCTTGCTTTCTACATTTCTAAAAACACATAAAGCAGCAACCATCAATACCTGGCATACGGAGGCCGCTGTATCAATCGTTCCTGTAATTGAATCAGCTCTTAATATATCGTTTGGCGCAGGAACAGCAAACCAAATAAAATTTGGTATCATAACAATCAGAAATAGCAGCAATCCCCAAATATCAAAACTCAGCTTATATTTTTTTAACATCTAATAATCCCCCTCTGCCCATCTGTCTAATGTCAGTATAATTCTAACCAGATGTACTAGGTTGCTTCTTAAAGAAATGGCGTCATATAAAGCGGTAAATATATAATTCCGTCTTCTTCCTTCAGATCCCCCGTATGCAATACATAGGGAATATGCAGCTGTTCCCCGTATTTTGCCTTGAACTTTTTAAGTGAAGATAACGTATAGTTTTTGCTGGACTTTACTTCCAACGGGGAAATATTATGTCGGTTGGTAATTTTACTTTTCGTGATCAGAAAATCTATTTCCATACGAGACTGCGCATCATCCCTCGACGAATTGGAATAAAAGTAAAGCTTATGCCCATTTACCGTCAACATCTGTGCAACTATATTTTCCAGAATCATTCCCATATTGACTTCTAATTTGTCCAACAATAATTTTTTATAAATCTCTTCACTGACAATTCCATTTTCGTCGAAAGTATGGCTGATTAACAACCCTGTATCTCCCATATAACATTTCAAAAGAGTGCGGTCACGGTTCAGGTTCAATCCAATACTTGGCTCAGTAGAATTATAGCAATTATTCACAATCATAGCATCTGACAACCAGAAAAGTGCATCCTTATATTCATCAAATCTGGCGCCTTCTTTCAATGAAGACAGTTTAAAATGCCGATTTTGATTTTTTAACTGGGATGGCAGTTCATCATAGATTGCCTCAACTTTCATCTCATAACCTCCGGCATGTTTACGGATATCATCTCTATATAAATTCAGAATCCTTCGCTTAACCTGGTCTACCTCATCAAAATCATGACTGGATATATATGCTTCTACAGCCTGCGGCATCCCGCCTACAATCAAATACTGGCGAAACAGATCCATCGCTTTTCTATGCAATGCCTGTCCAAGCGGTTTCTTGTTCTCATAGCAGTTCCAAACAAGCTCCATCATTGTTTCATTGTCATTTGCCCATAGAAATTCTTCAAAATCCATGGGATATAGATTCATATGGTCTTCCTCTGAGGGAATCAGAATATCTTTTACATTTTCTCTGATAGAAATAAGGGACCCCGTCTCAATATAATCATAACGCCCATCAGCCACAAGGTATTTGATCGCACTTCTGGCTCTTGGAAATAACTGCACTTCATCTAAAATGATCAAAGACTGGCGTTCATAAAGTTTTGTATTAAATAACGTCGTAAGCTTTAGGAAAAAAGTATTCAGATCGTTCAGATCATGGAGAAACATATCTCTGACCTGCATATCAACAATATTGAAATCAATCAGGATGTACGATTGGTACTCTGCCTTTGCAAATGCCTCAACAATATAACTTTTTCCAACACGCCTTGCGCCTTGCACAAGAAGCGCGCTCCTCCCATTATTCTTTTTTTTCCATTGTAACAGCCGGTCGTATATTTTTCTGCGCATGATATATCTATCCTCCTATTCTCGGATATGAATATCATAGCATAAACCAAATTTTTGCACAATTCACTTTTCACACAAATCGCGATTTTTATAATGCATTATTCTACACAAATCGCGATTTTTAATTCGTCATTTTCTACACAAATCATGATTTTCTATATATTCGGTCATATTTACATATTTATCTTACGCCCGGATCGCCCACCTCATCTTCGTTGAGCGCGCCCGCCCGTTTCTCGCACACTCTTCTGCCGACGGCCGGATCACTTCTGTGGATATCTCCCGATAGATCCCCGCCTTCGCAAGCTCCTTGAAGGACTTCTTCACCAACCGGTCTTCCCCGGAATGGAAGGTAAGGATCGCCACACGGCCGCCCGGCGCCAGCACATCCGGCAGCTTCTCAAGGAACTCATACAGCACCTCGAACTCCCGGTTCACATCAATCCTGAGCGCCTGGAAGGTCCTCTGGCAGGACTTCTTCACCGCTTCCTTCCTGTCTGCTTCCGGAAGAAATGCCAGGGCTTCCTCAATCGCCTCCTTCATCTGAATCGTCGTCTCAATCTTCTTCCCCCGCTTGAGGCCATTCATCACGGTCTTCGATATCTCACCGGCATACGGCTCGTCCGAATTCTCCTTAAGCATCCCTTCGAATTCTTCCTGCGTCATCTCCCGTATACGCTCGGCCGCACTGATTCCCCTCTGCGGGTTCATGCGCAGGTCCAGCGGACCTTCCGCCTTATAAGTAAATCCTCTGTCCGGATTATCAATCTGCATGGAAGAGACGCCTAAGTCCGCCAAGACAAAATCAAACCTTCCGGCCTCACTGGCAACCAGATCAATATCAGCAAAGTTCTGAAGTCTCACTGTCAAAAGATCTTCTCCGTATCCCATCCGCTCTAACCGCTCCTTCGTCTTCGCAGATTCAATCGGATCAACGTCCAACGCGTAGAGATGCCCCTGCCCCTTAAGACATCTCAGCATCTCCTGTGTGTGCCCTCCATACCCTAACGTCGCGTCAAGCCCTCTTTGTCCCGGCTTAATCTGCAGGAAATCAAGGATCTCCTTAACACAGATGGACAGATGCATCCCTGCGGGGGTGCTTCCCTTTCGGATCACCTTCGAGATTGTATCCGCATATTTCTCCGGTTGGAGTTCCTTATATTTCTCTTTATAATTTCTCGGATGCGTTCCCGCATACCGTACACGCCTCTTATGCTTCTCCTGCTCGCTCATCGTTCTCTCTCCCTCCGCTACTTCCGATAGCATTCATTATACCCTTGGATAACACTCCCGTCAACGCCTGCAAATCTTACTCCACCTCTTCCACCATAACTATACATCTGACCGCTTCATCCATGCAAAAGCCTGCATAGATTCCTATGATTCCCCAATCGAATACAACTCCCATAACATAAGCCGCACCCACACCGAATACCCACATTGAAACGATACTGAGCGCCATACAATAATACACGTCCCCTGTTCCTTTTAACGAATTGCTGAACATAAAATTACCAGCCTTAAACAACAATGTAAACGCCTCCAGCCAGATAATATCTTTCGCAATTTCAATAATAACCCGATCATGTGTGAAAAACCTCAGGATTGGGCCGCTTAAAATGATCAGGAAAAAGTCCAGAACGATCACTGCCGCTATCCCAATTTCGATATTTCTGTAACATTTCCAATATAGTACCTCATACTCCTTCTCACCAAATAAATATCCGACAATAATCCCCGTTGCGATCCCTATAGAATTCGGAATGAGCGCTGCAAACAACATGATATTCATAGCATAGATCTTTGCCGCCAATACATAATCAGAAATCTTATATTCTCAATTGGTACTGAATCACCCGTTTTCATCCTTATGTTCAGCATTCTGCCGGCGGAAAAACACATGATTACATATCCTGCAAAATTACTGATCACAGTCATACCCGCCACTCCAAAAATATAGTCATAATCATAACCTAACGGATTGAAAATCACCAAAGCATCGCCCATTATATTTAATATATTGGTAAATATACCAACGCCCATCGCATATCTGGCTTTTGCAAATATTCTAAAAACAGAAGTAAATACCGTGTTCCCTCCCTGGAACACCAACCCAACAGTTATCACCATAAAATATATTCTTGTTTCGCGTCTCATATCGTCAGGAATATTCAGAAAATTCAGGATCAAATCATTACAACTTAATAAAACCGCCGTCAGGAAAACACTTACTATCATTGTGCAAAGTACCGCATCTCTTGATAATCTGCATGTATCTTCCACTCTCTTCTCCCCCATATACTGTGCCCCTACTATAGATACGGATGAACTTACAATCACATATGTGAGCAGGATTACAGAAATAATCTGATTCGCATAACCAACAGAAGCCACCGCCGTATCTGAACAAAAACTCAAAAACCATATATCTGCCATTCCGAATAATATCTGAAAAAAAGATTGTAAAATGATAGGGATACTCATTGAAAATGTACTGTAATGGTTGCTCTGACGCATACGCTCTTCCTCCAAACTGATCTATATTATATTTTTAAGCATATTATCCTTAGATACAATTTGCTATATAATAATTAAAGTTCCTTATACGATTTTTTATGATTTAAAATCTTATGGGAAATTTCCTGTTGAAAAGCAGGATCTTTTGATATATATTTGAAATGAGGTGATCGCATGTTTCAGATAACAGATTTGGTAAACTATGAAGAAGACAGCTCATTTTCTCCATGTATTCCTTTTTTATTTGGCATAGAACAATGTACGAAAGGACATTCATACGGCCCCAGAATCCGGGATTATATTCTGATTCATTTTGTATTATCCGGTAAAGGTTCTGTCGATGTTGACGGTACAACATACATCCTGTCTTCCGGTCAGGCATTTATAATTCCGGCGAATTCCAAATGTTCTTATACCGTCGACAGGACAGACCCCTGGGAATATTGCTGGGTGGCATTCTATGCTTCCTCAGATATTCTGCCACTGCTGCTACCTGTTCCTTCCAGTCCTTATATACACCAGAATATTAATGTTCAATACATCAAAAATATTATTTTAAGAATGATTTCCAGACAGTTCTCTTTTCAAAAGAATGCTTATGCCGAGAAAGAATTTAATAGTGAACACCTTCATCTTACTACCAATTTTGATGTGGCTTTTTCTTTTGATATGACCGCATCCCTCTATCAAATACTCTCCTATCTGATTACACGGAACAAGGGAATATCGACTGAAAAAGAGCAGCGTTTGCAAGATATCAGGAAATATATGGACTGCTATTATAATGAACCGATACAGGTGAAAACAATTGCAAGAGAATTCTCCATTCATCCTAATTATTTGACTTCGCTCTTTAAGTCTGCATTCGGTATCTCGCCCAAACAATACATCATAAATAAGCGAATTTCTGCCGCATGTAATTTCTTAGAGACTTCCAATCATTCTATCAGAGATATCGCCTATATGGTCGGTTATGAGAATCAATTGGAATTCAGTCAGATATTCAAAAAAGCAGTGGGTAAATCCCCCCACTGCCTATCGTAATGAGTATCTATGATCTCATACCTGTCCGGGCATCTCGTGATGCATGCACCTGACCGCGCCGCACGCCGCCTCTTCCTCATACCTGGGGAACGCTAGCTCCAGCTCGAACATCTCCTTCACAAGCTTCTGCATCAGTGGGTTTCTGCGCAATCCATTCCCCGATCCGACCAGCCTGCCGGCTCTTCTTCCTGTCAGTTCACACATTTCCACATAATACTGATGCAGTTCTTCCACGATCCCTGCGATCACACCTGCCGTCATCGCACCCGGATGGAAATTCTCTATGCCAATCCCCGTCATCTCCCCTCTCTCACTTGGATTATTCCGGGTTCCCGAGAAGGCCGTCTTAACCTTCCACGCCGCATCAACCCCGTATTTCTCTATAAAATCACTGGCCTGCTCTTGCATGGTCTTATAACAATCCTCCTGTGCCCTGCCGGACACCTCCCGGTAAAACTGTTCCAGCATCGCATAGGCCCGCCCTCCGCATAGCGAAGAACCCGCCATTATGTAACCGTCCCTCATGCAAGGACGAAGCTCCAGATTCCCGCCGCAGGCAACATAGTCCTTCGAAGCAAATGTCACCTGGCTTCCGGTTCCCACATTGATCAGCACCGTGTCATAGAGATCGTCTACAGAGCCAAGAAAGCTTGCCTGGTTATCCCCGATAGACCCCATCACAGGGATTCCTTCTGCCGTCCTGCCCGCAATGAAATGCTCCTTTCGTACCCTTGGCAGATAGGAAATATCTACTCCAGCCTCCTCCAATCCCTCGTATCTGAATTCCTTCTTCTCCAAATCAAAGCACCCCCAGCTTGCCGCCATATCCATACCGATCTCCGGTTCCGTAAGAGCACAGAGCTTCATCACGATATAATCACTGATGGTCGTCATCTTCTTCGCATTCTTTGGAATTCTTCTCTTCTCCTGAAGATAATAATGCGTAGCCAGGCCATATCCTGCCGACACCGCTCCCGCCGCTTCCCTCAATATCTGCACACTGCTCTTCCCGTTATCCAGAGGGATATCCCCGCTGCCGTCCTGCCATGTATACAGCGGGCTTACCGCATTTCCCCCTTCATCCACATAGAGCATTCCGTGCATCTGCCCGGTAACGCCGATACCCACAGGAATCCCATAGGTATGGTTAAGCTTCTCTATCTTCTCCCGGGTGATCCGATAGATCCTCTCCGGGTCCTGTATCTTCCCTTCCGGAGAATCACTCTTAAGAAAGGACTGATGATCTGCCGTCTCACGTGCAATCAGATTCCCGCTTTCCTTCTCCACAAGCACAAGGCTGATGGATGTTGTACCGATATCTATTCCCATAATATGCACTGCCGTCACCTCTTCATTTTTCTACACATTTTCTACAATTTTATGTACAGTTCTCTTCTTTGCTTGTTTCCTGCCTTTATTACTGATATACTTTCATAAGGACAGATACCTTCCATCCCCAACATTATAACATGATTAAGCATCATATATAGATAATTATGAAAAGAGGCGCCGCAATGAAATTTGAATTTATGAATTATGACAGCAGATTTTCCCGGATACTGAACCGGCTCACAGAACTGGTCTTATTAAATTTCGTATTTATTCTAACCTGTCTTCCGATCTTTACCATTGGAGCATCCGTCACTGCTCTCTATTCCACCACCCTGAAAATGGTTCGAAACGAAGAGGGTTATATCTTTCAAGGATATTTTAAAGATTTTGCAGCTAATTTCAAGCAGGCCACCGCATTCTGGATCATTGAGCTGTTGCTGTATTTCCAGCTTCATGTGTTATCTGTCGCCGCTGCTGTCAACGGCGGATTCATGATCCAGGCCTATACAGTGATCACCTGGGCGCTTGGAATCCTGTACAGTATCTATTTTCTGTTCGTGTTCCCATTAACTGCCACGTTCCGGAATACTTTCTTACAGATCGCAAAAAATGCATTTGTAATGATCATCTCCCATCTTCCCTGGGTGCTTGCGGCATACCTGATCGTTGCTGCTCCCCTTGCGGTCAGCTTTGGGATCAACACAAGGATTCTGCAGTTTGCCATGCTATTCTGGATCCTTATTGGATTCGCGCTGGTTACGTTCTTAAGCTCTTTCTTCTTGAATCGGGTCTTTGCGCGTTATCGGCAGGATGAATGAGAGGATTGACCATTCAATTATGCTTTTCTAAAACCATCGTATGGTAACAGAGATAATCCCCGCCCTCAGTCTCAATCTTCTCATAAGTCTTTATCCGATACCCCCGCTTCAAATACATACTTTCCGCCGGAAAAGAAGCATCAATATGTACTGCCTGGTATTTCCTGAAAACCATAGCCTCCAATAAATCCATCAGCTTGCTGCCATAGCCTTTTGCCTGATATTCCGGCAAAATAAACAACCTGCATACCTCATCTCCCCGAACGCTCCCAGTTCCCACGATCTTCCCCTGCACCGCTGCAAAATACACCTCTTCCCTGTCAAGCGCCTCCCTTATCTTCTGTTCATTATGCAGATCCAGAAAAAACTGCACTGCCCCGGAAGGATAATAATGGGGGTAAACAGCCCTTATTGTTTTTCCCGCAATCTTTGCCACTTTCCCCGGACATTCCGCCCGCTTTAACTGCATGTCAAATTCCTTTGCCATACACAATGATTCTGGCATATCCTTATATGGACCATAATTAGGAATTACTTTAAAACCCAGCTTTTTATATACAGCACAGGATTCAGCCAATAACTCCCCTGTCTCAAGGAGCATTCTTTTATACCCCAATTCCACAGCCCATTCCATTAACAGAGAGACAAGCCTGCTCCCTATGCCTCGTCCCTGATATTCAGGACGTACGAACACCCTCTTCAATTCTATATTTTCATCATCATATCTTCGTATAGCTCCGCCGCCGATCACCTCGTCATCTTCATACACAACGATCGCTTCCTGAATCTCATCCAACTGGTTATATTTTTCGTATTTGTCTCTTTTTATTATTTTTCCAACACGTCTGTTAAGATCCATATCAAGAAGCCTGCAGTTCTCTATAAAATCTTCATCCTTACCATCTGTTCTATGAAAGTCCATAAGATCCTCCGCGAATTTGAAGTCTAGAATTCATACCTTGTCCCATGTGAAAGCAGCAGTCCGTCTGTTAATTCTACACATAAGATTATCGTATTCTCATCATCAAAATCATTATGCCCGTTATCAATCCATTCAGAAAACACTTTCTTCAATCTCTCCGCAATCCTATGATTTTCTTCCTTTCCAAAATACCCCAAATTAATCCCCTTCCCATGTGCTGTAAACCATTCACCGGCTATTGCCGTAACCGGATTATTTTCTATATGTCTCATCTTGTTTGAAAGTGCATGGGTAATAATATAAAATGCTCCATTCTCATAATAAGCATTTACATACCGCACATAAGGAACTTCATTCTCCACTGTCGACAGTGCAATAACCGTGTCCTTCCCAAAACGTTCTGCCATTATCTTCTCCGCTTCTTTACACAATTTTTTCATATGATTCTCTCCATCCTCTCTCTTGCACAAAGCAGGCCCATAGATCACATCCGTCCGTCCCATGCTTCTGGTTCATCCGGATTCTTCTATGAATTTTTCATCGCTGTCTGCATATAATTCATGAAAATGCTCTACGAATCTTTCCAGAATCAGGCGTACATTCAGATAACCTCCGATTATAAACTGATTTCTGTCCCAAAGCGAAGATTTATATATATCATTCGCTTAAAATTCTTCCTGTATCCGCAAATTCAATCTTATAAGATATCTATACTCTTTCACGCTGTCTGAAACTCAGTAAACAACTCTGTTTCTGCAATATTATCTTACTTTAATTTTCAAACATATGAACAATATCACTTACACGGTTGTATACCTCAATAAAATCCGG
>CANTDX010000010.1 GCA_947652615.1 uncultured Dorea sp.
TGGAACTGGTGTTAATCCAATATGGGTGTGGGAAAGCATTGACATCCGCATATAAGTCATACATAAAATTGATTACACTCCATGGATTATAGACCTCTGTACTGCCAAATGCATACCCATCATACCATTCTTTCATCATCGGGAAACGGCTCTCTACGCCATAGTACGCCATCATCTGCCGCACTTCCGCTTCTGTAAAACCAAAATGTTCACTATATCTCTGGTCAAGTATAGATATAATCTTCAAATGATTCAGCCCGGTAAATATACTCTCCTTTGAAATCCTCAGACACCCGGTAATAACCGCGAACTGCAGATAATCATTCGTCTTTAACGCAGATTCAAATAATGACCGGATGAAATCAACCATTTCCTCATAAAACCCCCGAAAATAAGAGTTTTCCAGCGGCACGTCATACTCGTCTATCAAGATAACCGTCTTTTTCTCCGTCGCCTGATAAAGACATTTACTCAAGAACTCCAACGCTCCGGAATAATCGTCATATTCCGCCTTCCGGTCAGCAATCTTCCTGAACAGCTTCTTATCTTCTTCATTTATTTTTCCGTCCGCCAGTATATATTGATGTCTTTGGAATTCGTCTGCGATTGCTTTCCTAAGCTTACTATATGCGGATTCAAAACCAGGCTGCTTCGCTGATTTGAGTGTCAGGTTAATAACCGGATAGTTCCCCATATGTTCCGTATATGTTTCGCCTTGTTCCATAATCTTTAGGCCATGGAAAAGTGATTTGTTCTCCTCATTTTTCTTCATATCTCCCGTATCCTCATAAAAGTATCTGAGCATACTAAGATTCAACGTCTTTCCAAAACGTCTTGGACGAAGAAATAAGTTCACTTTCCCTTTCATATCTAATAATTCTTTTATAAACAAGGATTTATCTATATAGTAATAACCAGACTCTATAATATCCTTAAAGTTCTCTACCCCAATCGGTAACGCTTTTTTCATTGCTTTGCCTCCTTCCGATACTGTTTCCCATATTATACCCTATCTCCCTCTATTTCACAATCCATTTCCATTGACACCAGCCACTCTATTCCCTTCTGCAAAAAGTCAATATTTTGTGATTATTTTACAAAATATCGAAAGCATTTCCCCCAAAAGTATATTATAATGCAAGTATAACGAAAATAGGTATGCTGCGAGGAGGGCACGCAATGATTCAGAAATATGTATATGGAAATCCATTTCCAACAGAAGCCGTTGTAACGGAAGTACCGGCCGGTGAAGGAAGCCCGGCTTACGGCCAGATCAAAACCGAAGAAGGATTCTGCTTCACTTACATTATGGAAGAGGCGGATATCGTATATGGCCTTGGAGAGGCCAATCGGGGCATTAACAAACGGGGATACTGCTATATCAGCGATTGCACCGACGATCCTGTCCACACGGAGGACAAGCGGTCTCTGTACGGCGCGCACAATTTTATCATCGTATCAGGCAAAGAGACCTTCGGGTTATTCTTCGACTATCCCGCTGCCATAACATTCGACATCGGATATACGCGGATGGACACGCTCACGGTATCCTGCGCGGAAGCAGACCTGAACCTGTTCGTGATCGAAGGAGAGACCCCCTATGATATCGTAAAGCAATTCCGCAAGATCATCGGACGAAGCTACATCCCGCCGAAATACGCGTTTGGTTTCGGACAGAGCCGTTGGGGCTACAAGACGAAAGAAGATTTCCGTCAGGTAGCCGACGGATATCGCGAGAACAGAATCCCGTTAGACATGGTCTATGTGGATATCGATTATATGCAGGATTTTAAGGATTTCACGGTAAATGAGAAGAACTTCCCTGATTTCCCTGAATTTGTCCGGGAAATGAAGGACAAGAACCTTCGGTTGATCCCGATCATTGATGCAGGAGTCAAAGTGGAGAAAGGCTACGACGTCTACGAGGAGGGCGTGAAGAACCGTTACTTCTGCCAGCGGGAGGACGGAAGTGATTTTATCGCGGCGGTATGGCCCGGAGATACTCATTTCCCTGACGTACTCAATGCCGACGCACGCGCATGGTTCGGTGATAAGTACCGGATCCTGACAGACCAGGGAATCGAGGGCTTCTGGAATGATATGAATGAGCCTGCAATCTTCTACACTCCGGAGGGTGTCGAAGAGGTGAAGGGAATGTTGAAGCAATTTCTGGAGAATGAGAACAGCACCGGAGGGATAACAGCCGGAACGCTGGCAACAACAGACGGAACCGACATAGCCGACGAACATGCAGATAATGCAGGCGCGTCCATTTGGCCGCTGATGGGCAAGATCAACGGACTTGCCAACAGCAAAGAAGACTACCGCCGCTTCTATCATGTGGTAGATGGACAGCGGATCCGCCATGACAAGGTTCATAACCTGTTCGGATATCATATGACACGTGCGGCAGGCGAAGCATTTGACCGGATCGACCCTAAGAAACGTTTCCTTATGTTCTCCCGCTCCTCCTATATCGGGATGCACCGCTACGGGGGCGTCTGGATGGGAGACAACAAGTCCTGGTGGTCTCATATCCTGCTGAACCTGAAAATGCTTCCTTCCATGAATATGTGCGGTTTCCTGTATACCGGTGCGGATATTGGCGGATTTGGCGCGGACGCTACAAGGGATCTCTTGCTTCGCTGGATGGCGCTGGGCGTATTCACTCCGCTGATGCGAAACCACGCGGCGGCGGGAACCAGGGACCAGGAATGCTATCGATTTGAGGATATCGAGGATTTCCGCCACGTAGTGGAAGTGCGCTACCGGCTGATTCCTTATCTGTACAGCGAATATATGAAGGCTGCGCTAAGTGACGACCTGTATTTCAAGCCGCTGGCATTCGTCTATCCAAAGGATGGCATGGCAGTACAGGTGGAGGACCAGCTGATGCTTGGAGACGAAGTGATGATCGCCCCTGTCTATACCCAGAATGCCCGGGGCCGCTATGTCTATCTGCCGGAAGAGATGAAATTCATCAAATTCCTTCCGGACGGAACGATTGCAGAAGAAGTTCTGGAACAGGGACACCACTATGTAGAAATTGCTTTGAACGAAGTTCCGCTGTTCATCCGCAGCGGGAAATGTATCCCTGTAGCCGGAGCAGCGGAATATGTGGAGGCGCTGGATACGAAGCACTTGACCATGCTTGGATATCCGGGGGCAGAGTATTCATTATATGAAGACGACGGTATCGGCAAAGAATATGAGAAGGCCGAGAATTACCGGACACTCACAATGTAGATATCCGCTAATGAAAGGGGACTGCACAGCAGTCCCCTTTCAAATACTATGTATTAGATAAGACTGGCCGCCCCGATCATCCCTGCCTTATTCCCAAGGGACGCCATCTCAATCTCCGGCAGTTCTCCGTCTATCCCGCCAAAGCATCCTTCCCGCACCATCTTCTGGAGCGGTTCGAGAAGCTCTTCTCCCTGGGCAGACAACTCTCCGCCCAATAATACCAACTGCGGGCGGAAGATATTAACAATATTGACAATTCCGACACCGAGACGCCGGATATACTGAGCGATCACCGCTTCTAGCTTCTCGTCACCCCGGCCGGCCTCTGCAAAGATTTCTTCGGGAGACAAATCTTTCCCGGTTGCTCTCCTTGCAGCTCTTTGCAGTGCCGCGGCTGACGCATAAGCCTCCAGGCATCCTCTGCGGCCGCAGGTGCATGGCTCTCCGTCCTCCACGATCACCATATGCCCCAGTTCACTGCCGCCGATCCCTTTGCTCTCATAGATCTCGCCGTCCAGAATGATCCCGCCGCCGACACCGGTTCCAAGCGTCAGCATCACGACATCCTGACACTCTCTTCCTGCGCCCGCAACCGCTTCCCCCAGCGCGGCGCAGTCCGCATCATTGGCGATCTGTATCGGAAGCGGCAGATATTCTCCAAGCATGCTTGCCAGAGGCACCTGTTTCCATCTGATGTTATTAGAATAGCGGACGATCCCCTGCTTACGGTCTACGGTTCCCGGCACACCGATCCCAACACCCACACATTGATCCATGGCGATTCCCTGCTCTTCCAGAAGTGCAAGCGTCTTCCTGCCGATCTCCCCGATCATAGCTTCTGCCGGATATTTCACCGAAGCCGGCGCATCCGTTCCCTCCGAACAGCCAATACCACCTGCAGCTCCAATCTCTTTCGGCTCCCCGGTAACCGTCGGCATTACGGCCTCTGCCAGAAGCTTCTGATGCACATCAACCAGGCCGATCCTGGTATTCGTTCCGCCGATATCTATACCGATCCTCACCGGAGCCGCCTTCTCCCGGATGGTCGTAACCAATGCATCACATGTGCCTCCACCTGATAGATCCCGCTCCCCGCAGGCAGGAAGAAGTTGTCCCCCTTCTTATAGGCAAGGCTCTCACCGTTACTCGTAATCGTACCCTCGCCATCCAGGAACAGAATACTGGCAAACGAAGTATCAGAGACATTGCCCTCCATCCGCTTCATGAACCTCCCGTCCAGATTCAGCTTATCCACGGTGAAGTAATCACAATCCGCCACATGGGGATAACTGGTGTTATCCCGTATAATAGGCACCCTGTTCGTGACGGCAAGAGCTTTCTCGATATGTAAGTCCCGCTTCTTCCCGTCTCTGCCTACTCTTCCATAATCATATACCCGGTAGGTCACATTAGAATTCTGCTGGATCTCCGCGATCAGGATATCTTTGCCGATCGCGTGGATCGTTCCTGATTCGATGAAGAGCACGTCCCCTTTGTGAACCGGCACCGCGTTCAGGACCTCCAGAAGCGTATCTTCTTCGATCCTTTTGGCAAATTCCTGCTTGCTGATCTCTTTTTTGAATCCGTAGTACAGGAAAGCCTCTTTTCCCGCATCTACCACATACCACATCTCCGTCTTGCCGTACTGTCCTTCATTCTTCAACGCAAACCGGTTATCCGGATGAACCTGGATAGACAGGTTGTCCCTGGCGTCAATGAACTTGATAAGGATGGGGAAATCCTTGAAGCGCCGGCAGTGGCTCCCCAGTACCTCCTTCCCCTCATCTTCTATATATTGCTGCAGGGTCTTTCCCGCATGAGCGCCATTGACGATCGTTGACGGTCCGTCCGGATGGCAGGACAATTCCCAGGATTCTGCCAGCACATCTCCGTCATACTCTTTGCCGTACTCCTCAGCAAGGCGGTGCCCGCCCCAGATATAATCCTTATAACTTGGTCTCAATTTTAACATACTATTCTCCTGCAACTAATCGGCCAGATGCTTTACCGCTTCTGTAAGCGACGCAAGCTTTGTCTCTGCATCATCCGTATCCATCCCCACGGCGCCGATATAGAACTTGATCTTCGGCTCTGTCCCTGACGGACGGATACAGCACCACGCTTCATTCTCTAATTCAAAATACAGTACATTAGACTTTGGCAGTCCGGTACCCGTCTTCTCACCGCTTGCCATATTGATGATGAGATCTTCCCTGTAGTCCCGAAACTGTGTCACTGTCAGTCCGCCGATATCCTCCGGCACATCGGCACGGATATGTTCCAGCATAGACGCGATCTGCCTTGCTCCGTCCTGCCCCTTCAAGGTCACCGTACACAGATCTTCCTTATAATAACCATATGCCGCATACAGCTTACGCATCTGGTCACACAGGGTCATTCCCTGGTTCTTATAGTACGCCGCCGCCTCGCAGAGCGCCATCACTGCCACAACTGCATCCTTATCGCGGGCGTGGGTTCCTACAAGACAGCCGTAGCTCTCTTCATATCCGAAGACATATTCAAACCTGTGGTCCTGCTCGAAGAATTTGATCTGTTCCCCGATATATTTGAATCCGGTCAGCGTCTCGATCAGTTCTATCCCATATGCTTTCGTGATCTTACGCGCCATCTTGCTGGATACGATCGTCGTGACCACGGCTCCGTTCTCCGGCAGCGTTCCCATGGCTTTTCTCTGGGATAACAGATACTCAAGGATCAGCATACCGGACATGTTGCCTGTGAAGCTTACATATTCACCTGTCTTCGTATCCTTCGCATAGATCCCAAGCCTGTCCGCATCCGGATCTGTCGCCAGCACGATATCCGCATCCACCTCTTCCGCCAACCTAAGCGCCAGGGCAAATGCATGCTTATCCTCCGGATTGGGATAAGAGACAGTGGGGAAATCTCCGTCCGGCAGTTCCTGCTCCTTCACCACGTATACATTGGTAAAACCAAGCTCTGCAAGGACTCTCCTTACCGGAAGATTCCCTGTGCCGTGAAGAGGCGTATAGACAATCTTCAGATTCTTTGCTTCTTTCCGGATGATCTCCGGACGGAGAACCAGACTCTTCAATGCTTCCATATATCTGTCGTCGATTTCTTCGGTGATCACCTGATAGAGACCGGATGCCGCCGCCTGATCCTTATCCATCGTCTTAACCATCCCATAATCTGTGATGGCATTCACCTCACCGATGATCTCCTTATCCTTAGGCGCCGTGATCTGGGCACCGTCTTCCCAGTAGACCTTATAACCGTTATACTCCGGCGGATTATGGCTTGCCGTCACCACGATACCTGCCGTACAACCCAGTTCACGCAACGCAAAGGACAGCATCGGCGTAGGTCTAAGAGATGGAAATATATATACTTTAATTCCATTTGCGGCAAGACAGAGCGCCGCCTCTTCGGCAAACTCCGGCGACATATTCCGGGAATCGTATGCAATGGCCACGCCCTTCTCCTGTTCCTTCTCCCTGATAATATAATTCGCCAACCCCTGGGTCGCTTTCCGCACCGTATAGATATTCATACGATTGGTCCCCGCCCCGATGATTCCGCGAAGACCCCCGGTGCCGAATTCCAGATCCTTGCAGAAACGCTCCTCGATCTCGCCGGCGTCATTGGCAATCCCCCGCAGCTCTTCCTTTGTCTTTCCATCAAAATACGAATCCTCTAACCAGAATTCATAAGTCTTTTTCGCATCCATCTTACTATCCTCTGCCTTTCTATTCTTTTCGTATCATTATAATCCATTTTCATTCATCCAGATACATTTTCTCAAGAAAAATGTCTGAACGAATGCCGCAAATGCGAACCCGAACGTAAGATACAGCGGAAGCACTGCTGCAAGCACCCTGCCGCCAAGCACGAAGCATACGGCAGGAATCAGATTCATCACTGCCATAAGTATCGTATAATGGAAATTACGGACCGCAAGATACAGGCTCTTTTGGATCATCCCTTTGATCTGCGTCTCTCCCTTAAGGATCACCGGGAAAATATAACAGAATACCATCTCCCACACTACGAGCAGACATCCGATCCCCACGCCGATCATTCCCCATGCTGCATTCGCCCCTCTCCTCATACTGCCTACAAATGTCAGGTCAAATACCAGCAGCAGCCCGGACAGAAGGACGAACATCCATGCCTTCGTCCCTGTTTTCAGATTCTTCCTCCATGCAGAGGTAAAATTGCGGAACGCAGAGATGAATTTCCCTTCGGCCATATCGTCAAAGGACTGGTACAGCGCCGCAAGGGAGGCGCCCGCTGTCACAACCGGCAGAGAACAGACCAGGAATAAGACATTGAGAAACAGCATATCACCAAGCCTTCCCATAAACTCAAAAAACGGATTATCAATACTCAGCCTCTTCTTCATTCTTCTACCTCATCACACAGATAATTTTCAAACAATTCACATGTACTCTTATGCTCCGTATCTGCCGCAAACATCAGATATACCGGATCGTCCTTCTCCTCTACCAGGGTGCCTTTGATCTTCGTTTCCCTGACCGGGATCATTTTCTCCATAAACTCTCCGCCCAGGTCCAGGCAGAACTCATAGAAACTCTCCGGTATGATCATCGCGTCAATCTCCCCTGCCTGCCAGTTGAAGAAGAATTTCTCATAGGAGCTCTCCTTGACACTCTCAAGCTGCTTATCCCTGTAAGGGATCTGATAGTCAGAATCGATCAGGATCTTCTCTGATTCTATCCCTGCATAAGCGCCGAATTGCTCCGCCAATTTCTGGTCTCTCGCATAATCTACCTCCTGATTGACGAGCACACAGGTGAATTCCTTGCTCCGGCTGCCCCAGCCGATATGATAGATCAGCAGTATGAAAAGCCCCAAACCTATTGCCGCGATCAGGATATGGTACCAGTAGTAATCCACTATATATTCCAACTTCTTCTTACGGGTCATATCTCTTTCAAAAGCTCCATATTTCTGCCGATCAGTTCACATCTCTGTCTCACGCAGTCCGAAGAACGCAGCGGATCTTTGGGGGTATGGAACAGATAATCTTCAAGCTTTGCAACCGTCGTCGCCGCCACATGCATTCTCGTATCGCAGGATGCATAATAGATATATACATCCCCATTCTCCTTCGCAATTGCACCATTGGTAAATACTACGTTGGACACATCTCCCACACGCTCCCTTCCAAGCGGCACAAGAAAGACCCCGGACGGCTCGGCGATCACCTTCGACGGGTCGTCAAGATCCGTCCCAAACACATAGAGGACATACCGAAGGCCCGCCGCAGTATTGCGTACCCCATGGGCGATATGTATCCAGCACTTCTCTCCCTTGATCGGCACTGCCCCCGCACCGTTCTTAGATTCCGTAAGCGTATGGTAGATCCGCCGGCTGATGATCTTCTCCTCATCAATGACCGCATGTTCAATATCCTCACACAGTCCGAACCCGATACCCCCGCCGCTTCCGGTTTCGATAAATCCATCCATCGGACGGGTATAAAATGCATATTTCCCGTCGACGAATTCCGGGTGGAGCGCTACATTTCTCTGCTGCGGCGACCGTAAGGTCTTAAGATTATCCAGGCGTTCCCAGGTCTTAAGGTCTGCCGTCCTTACGATACCCGCCTGAGCCACCGCCGCAGACAGATCCGGGTTCTCCATATCCTTGCTCTCAGAACAGAATACTCCGTAGATATAGCCGTCTTCATGCTTTGTCAGGCGCATATCATAGACATTGGTCTCCTCCGGGCAGGTATCCGGCAGTATCACCGGATGATCCCAGAATCGGAATCCCGATGTTCCATTCTCACTTTCCGCCACCGCGAAGAAGGATTTCCTGTCATTTCCCTCCACCCGGACGACCAGACAGTATTTCCCGTCTAATTCTATGGCACCGGAGTTCATGACCGCATTGACGCCAAGCCGCTCCATAAAATACGGATTCGTCTCTGCATCCAGGTCATACCTCCAGTGCAGCGGTATATGTTCCCTCGTCAGCACAGGGTTCTCATACCGGTCATAGATTCCATTATAGAAATCACTCTTCTGATTATTCTTCTGTATCAATTTCTCGTATTTCTCTAACTCTGCATAATATCTGTTATGTATCATGCCTTTGCCCTCCTGCTCTCACATGCTAACCGCCGAATGACTTCAACACACATGCGCCCATTGTGATACGGACATTTCCACGGTTCCACAATCGGTTTATGGATCGGACGGTCCTCTTCATCCGCAGACCAGAACCATTCTGATCCCTCCCTTGGGTCGATCAGATGCCGTGTGATATATTCCCACAGCTTTTCTGCCGCTTCAAGATAAACCTCATCCTTATGATTCTTCTGATAACCGTTGACGAAACCAACGATTCCTTCCGCCTGTACCCACCAAACTCTGGTCCTGTCAGAAACTTTGTTCTCGGCCTCATTCATCAGCGCCCCATTATAGAACGCGCGTTTGTATATATTCTCAGTGATCTCCTTTGTAATGGGCGACATCTTTCTGTCGTACTCCTGATCACCCAGAACCTCAAGCCCCCGGTCTGCAAGCCACGCCGTCTCAATATCGTGTCCGTAGGAATACAGATCGATCAGGGAATTCCATTCTCTATCAAAGAATACTTCCTGTCTTCCAAGCGCCCGGTTATAGATCTTGTCCGCCATGATATCCATCATAAAGCGAAGCCTGACTGCTACCGATTCATCACGGCTTACCCTGTATAATTCCGTATACGCCTCGAACACATGAAGCAGTGTATTCATCGTCTTTTCTGCCATCACGCCGTTCTCAGACAGCTTCTCATCGTCCGCCGGCTTAAAATCTCTGGTAAATGCTTCCAGATAACCGAGCGGATCTGTACATCTCTCTTCAATCAGGCACTTAAGCTCCACCGCAAGCTCTAATGCCTCCTCATCCTTTACCGCATCATAGTAAGCGGATAAGGCATAGACGGCAAAGGCCTGGTTGTAGGTGTGCTTCGTATCATCCGCCGCCCGTCCGTCATACGTCACCGACCAGAACACGCCTCCATATTCCCGATCCAGACAATGCTCCCGCAGAAATAAATATGCATGCCTTGCGTCTTCCTTTAGATTCTCTTTCTTAAGCAGCATATATGCCTGTGAGAAAAACCTCAGGATCCGGCTGTTCAGGATACAGCCTTTTTCATACTTCTTATCCGTATGAAGATCATAATCCACATATCCATAATATCCGCCGTATTCTTCATCCTTAAGCCCTTCCCAGAAGGGGATCAGTCTCGTCTCCAGATGTTGTCTGATTTCCTGTACAAAGCTCTCCATAATTCAAACCAAGCCTTTCCTAAATATCATCTCTTAAGTATATCGTCTATCTCCTGCCAACCTCACTGTCTGCTTCCCGCACAACACTGTGCGCTTTAATATATGCAACAATCTCTCCCACCGTAGTAAATGCCAGGCCCACATAGGTATCCGCCGCCCCATAATAGACGGCGATCCTGCCGCTGTTACTGTCGTGAATGGTCGCGCACGGGAATGTCACATTCGGAACAAAGCCTCTCTCCTCGTACCACTCCTCCGGTGTCAGCAGGAAATTCTCACATCGGTACTTCACGACCGACGGATGATCGGTATCCAGGATCGCCCCACCGATACTGTAGACATAGCCATTGCAGGTGCCTGTCACACCATGATAGAACAGAAGCCATCCTTCCGTCGTCTCAATGGGGGCTGCGCCGCCCCCGATCTTAAGCATCTCCCACCACTCAGGGCTCTTGCCCATGACATGACGGTGCTTTCCCCAGTACACCAGATCCGGGCTTTCAGAGACAAAGATATCTCCAAAAGGTGTATGTCCGCTGTCGCTTGGCCGTGACAGCATCACGAAATTGCCGTTGATCTTCCTTGGAAAGAGCACCGCATTCCGGTTAAACGGCAGGAACGGGTTCTCTATCCTTATAAATGTCTGAAAATCTGTCGTCTTCGCCATCCCGATCGACGCTCCATAGAAATCCTGGCACCAGATCAGGTAGTAGATACCTTCTATCTCCACCAGCCGGGGATCATACGCATACTTTGGCATAAATGGATTCCCTTCCTCGTCGGCGAATGCGATCTTCTCCTCGTCGAATCTCCAATTGACCGCGTCCCCGCTCCTTCCCAGATAAATATGCGGAACGCCGTTGGTCTGCTCCCCGCGGAACACTCCTATGAATCCGTCCTCATAGGGTATGACCGCACTGTTGAAGATCCTTGCCACTTCTTTGGCCGGATTTCTTGGGATGATCGGATTGCCGTGATAACGCCACACCGGCGCCCCGTTCAGGTGATCAGGCTTCTCCTGCCAGGGCATGTTCGGCACCGGCGGCGCCAATATCTTAACATCACTCATTATTATTTTCTAATCCTTCCTAATCATAATATCGCTAACCCTTGACTGCTCCGTTTGCCATACCGCTGTATACCTGCTTCTGGAATACCAGGAAGAAGATCAGGATCGGTATGATCGTGATGATGACACCGGAACAGATGTAGTTATATTGATTGCCATAAGGGCCGGTAAATGTATACAGCGCTGTGGATATGGTCTTTAATTCCGGCAGCTGCAGGTACAGGTTGGACGAATAATACTCGTTATACACACTGACTCCCTTCAGTACCAGAGACGTCATGATCGCCGGCTTTAAGAGCGGGAACAGAATCTTAAAAAATACGCCGAAATATGTACACCCGTCCATGATCGCCGACTCATCCAGAGACACCGGCAGATTCTCGAAAAACTGCAGGAAGATATAGATGGAGATGATATCCGTTCCCATCAGCACGATCATATATCCGTACAGATGATTGATCAGTCCCAGAGAATACATGATCTGATAGATGGTTACCTGCATCGCGATACCCGGGAGCAGTGAGGCAAACAGGAACAGATTCTCGATCATCCCTCTCCCCGGGAATTTGAACCGGTTGATGACATAGGCAAGCATAGAGCCGGTAAATACCGATACCGTAAGCACCACCAGCAGCACGATCGCCGTATTGGCAAATCCCCTTAACATATTCGCCTTCTGGACTGCTATCTTGAAATTCTCAAAGTACGCGAAGGATGCCGGCATATCTAAAACAGACGTAGACGCATACTCCTCATTGGTCTTAAACGCCGTCAGCACACAGACGCAGACCGGAACTAATGATACGACAGATGCCAGAATCAGCGACACATATTTGATCACTGAAAAAACATAAGATGAAAATCTCTTCTTCTCTCTCATTATACCGCGCCTCCTTTCGCCTGCATTGCCTTTCGTTCCTTCCGCTCATCTCTTCGTTCTTCGTAAACGGATCCTTCTGATGCAGCAGCTTGTTGTTCTTATAATCTGCGTCCGCATTAGACGCGATCCCTACATAATCGTTCCATGCACCCATGGTCCATCCTGCGGAGAAATTCGTATACAGCGGAACCGCGTCTGTCTTATCCTTGATCAGCTGAAGATCTTCGAGGAACTCATCGGGTGTCGCCGGAAGTTCTGTGACCCCCGCTTCTTTCCATACCTTCTTATTATATGCCACTCCGCCTGCCGTACCGCCGTTTGGAATCCCGTATACCGTGTTGTCATAGGTCTTCTCTGTCACGAAATTATACCTCTCATCCAGCGTAGCAAAATCTCCCAGCGGGGTAAAATATTCGCCCATCTCACTCTTCTCCACCGTCGAAGGGATAAAACAGATATCGCCCCAGTCTCCGTTCGGCAGACGAAGCGTCAATGATTCCTCATAGTCCGTGATTCCCTCATAAGTCACATTGATGTTGGGATATGCTTCATGGAACTGATCCGCATATCCCTTATAAACCGTATCCACGATATCCGTACGGTTTGTAAGAATCTTGATATCCGCTTTCAGATCCTTATAGTCGTCTCCGTTAAGCTTGTCGATCGACGGAACATCCACTTCTACGACTTCTCCTCCACCGCTCTTGTTGCCGCATGCCGCCATTGATATACTCACTGACAAAACAAGTGCAAGACTAAGTAATCTCTTTTTCATTGCTCTCCTACCTCCGTTTAATAAATTTTTAACTCTTTTTAAGTTAATTTAATTTTATTACTTTTTGCATGAAAATTCAATTACATCTTTCAGTATTGCACATTTTCGTATGTTTATATATATTTTATTTAATTATTTTTGTATATTTTGTATTCAATTCACCTAATTTTTACTTAAACATTCAATTAATTATACATTAATTATTAATTAGTCTATTTTAGCCTTCACACTGTTCTTCCACACAATATGTCCGGATACGATTTCCAGAGTCCCCTGTTTCTTGGGATTACGGAGCTGTTTCAACATTTTATCCACAGCCACCTTGGTCATCGCCCTCATATTAACCTCATAAGTCGTGATCTTCATATCAGCAAAACCAGGATACAGATAGTTATCATAGCCGATCACAGATACGTCCTCCGGAACACGCAGCCCCCGCTCATTCAGTTTCGCCACCGTCATCCCCGCAACCAGGTCACAGTTACACACGAATGCCTTAGGCAGACAGTTGGGCAGGTCGAACCCTACCTGTCCAACCGCATCGCGGTCCTCGATGACCCACTCTGCCGGAACCGTCTTCTTATGCTCCATCATGGATTTCATAAACCCGCAGTACCGGTCCATGATACTGCTAGTCGCATAGATAGAGCCTATGAATCCGATCTCATGGATTCCACGCTCGAACAGCATCTCCGTCATCTGGTACATGCCATAGAAATTATCAGCGATCACTGCATCCTTCGCAATCTCTTTATCATAGAAATCCAGGAAAATAACCGGCATCTCAAGCTCCATGCGCAGCATGCGGACATACCTCTTATCAATCTCTCCTATGATGATCAATCCCTCAATACTGTTATTCCTTACGATCTGCGGCAGTTCGAAAGTTCTCTTCTCAGCTTCTTTCTTCAATACCTCTACCGTTGTGTAACATCTCTTCTCGGTGGCTATCAACGATAATTCCTGATACATTTTCCAATAATAAGTAGAATACTGCGCCAGATAATTCTCTGCGATCAACACACCGATCTTCCTGAATTCTCCGGTACCCTCGTCCTTCTTCTTACCGGAAGATACCGGCTCATAGCCCATCTTCTCCGCTGTCTCGACAATCCTCATCCGAAGTTCTTCACTGACTCCTTTGTTCCCGGCAAGCGCATTATGGACCGTTACGGAACTGACTCCTGTCTGCTTCGCAATGTCTATCAGTCTGACTTTACTCATATGTGACTCACCTCCTACAGCCCGCTATTCGCGGATAAAATGATACAATTTACTCTGGAAATCGCCCTTCACATCTCGTATCAGGAATCCGCACTCCATCAGCTCTTCCCCTGTATATACGGCTTCTGTACCTTCAAGCCTGTAACTGGCCATACTTTCTAATCCGCGAAGACGGATACTCTTGCTGTGTACATTGGGCTGTCCAAGCACCTGTACAAATGTCACCAATGCATGCGAACCATCCTTCGCCGCAACTTCCCAACAGTCGTATGGCTTACGATCTGACCATGACGTGATCCGATAATAATCTCCCGCCTGGATCAGTTCCCGATACTTATGACAGTTCTCCACCTGCCCCGCGATCTGTTCCCGCTCTTCCCCGGAGATCTTCGTGATATCCAGCTCATAGCCAAAGGTTCCGGCAAGCGCTACATTTCCCCTGGTCTCAAAAGATGTCTGCCGTCCCACGATATGATTCGGACAGTCGCTCACATGCGCGCCTATCGTTGACAACGGATAGATCAGCGCCGTTCCCTCCTGGATCTTAAGTCTTTCAATAGCGTCCGTGTCATCGGAACACCAGATCTGCGGGCTATAGTATAGCATTCCCGGGTCGAACCTTGCCCCGCCGCCGGAACAGTTCTCAAGAAGCAGCTCCGGGAATTCCGTCACCAGTCTCTCCTGCATCTCGTAGAGTCCCAGAACATACCGATGGAGCAATTCGCCCTGGGCATCTGCCGGCAACGCGGTGCTTCCGATATCACATAGCTGCCGGTTCATATCCCACTTCACATAGGTGATCGGCGCACTCCTTAATATCTTCGCCATACATTCGTAAGCATAGTCACGCACTTCCTTCCGTGAGATATCCAACACATACTGTGCCCGGCTAAGCCCCGGCACTCTGCCCGGTATCTGGATCGCCCAGTCCGGGTGCGCCCGGTACAATTCCGAATCAAGCGAGATCATCTCCGGCTCAAACCAGATCCCGAATTCCATCCCCAAACTACGCACCTGGCTGACCAGATCCGGAAGTCCTGTCGTAAGCTTCTCCTGGTTCACCGTCCAGTCTCCCAGTGAACTGTCATCCCAGTTGCGCTTCCCAAACCATCCGTCATCCATGACCAGCATCTCGATTCCGTTCTTCTTCGCTTCTCTGGCAATATCAAGCAGCTTCTCCGTATTGAAGTCGAAATACGTCGCCTCCCAATTGTTGATCAGTATCGGCCTCTTCTTGTATTTATACGGGCTTCGGATCAGATGTTCCCTATAAAAGTCATGGAGAGAACGGCTCATCTTCCCAAAGCCGCTGCCCGAATATGTCATCACTGTCTCCGGAGCCTGGAAACTCTCACCCGGCGCCAGCCTCCAGCAAAATCCATCCGGGTGGATCCCCATGACCATCCTAATATAGTCAAACTGCGTCCGTTCCGTCTGGGCAATAAAATTCCCGGAATACACGAAATGCATAGCATAGATTTCCCCGGTCTCCTGGGTCGTCTCCGGCGTTACCAACGCCAGGAACGGATGCTCCTGATGACTTGACTCTCCCTTGGAGGACGAAACAAGCTGCCTGCCATAGCGAAGCGCTGCTCTCTGGATATGGCGCTCTCTTGCCCAGGAACCGCACAGACTCACCATCTCAAAATCGCGGTTCTCCATATCAAGCCCGGCACTGTATACCTTCTCCAGCCGCAGCTCTTCCGTACCAGAATTCTCAATCTTCACACTTCTTGTGATCACATCTTCCTTCTCAAACACGGAATACAGTAACGTTACCCGCAGCCCAAGCACCGGGTCTGCACATACAATCTGAAGCGTATCCACCTCATCTTCTTTGCCAAACGAAGCCGGAAGCTCCGGCAAAGGCGGCTTCCCGCCGGTTATGCTGTGACTCTCATAAAAGATCTCACTTCCGATACTCCCGGCGCTGTTCCTTACGTCCAAGCAGCTTTCCCGATAGTCGCCTACCCCTCCCGTTGGGTACTCCATCGGATAAAAATCAAGAAACGATGTCTTCTCCCTCTGATTGACCAAAGGCGTATACGGCATCTCCTCCATCCTCATCAGATATTTTCCCCCAAACCTGTGAAGCCGCTTCCCATAATATACATGCCCGACATATCCTTCATCTGATATTCCGATCATATATGTGGTGCATGCCGTATCCAGCTTGAACATCCTCTTTCCCTCATCATATTGAATTCCCATGCTTTGTCCTCCATTTTAATCAATATTTACTTAAAAAATAATTAAATTAATTGCATTGATATATTAAACATAAAATCCAGGAAAAGTCAATCCATTTGGCAGAAAAAAAGAAGAGACTTCACAGTCTCTTCTTACAGCATCCTCTATTCCAGATTCCCCGCCTCCATACGCTTCAGCATATCATATACTTCAATCCGCTTCGCATTCATCTCCGGCAGCCCGATAAAGATCGTTCCGCACACATAACGCTCTTCCTTGGTCTGTTCGATCCTGACCACCTTAAGAAATGCATGGATCACTTCGTCCGTCCAGATCTTGAGATTCGTCTCATACACCGCGCCGATCTCAAGCGGCCTGTCACAGATGAATCCCACCCCTGTCTTCGATACATCCAGGACTTCGATCTCAACTTCCTCTTCCTTCGCCGAACCGTCTGTCATATTCTTAATCAATAATTGAGCTGATAAACTCATCCGCATGCTGCTTCTCTTCTCTTCCATCTTGTTTACTCCTTTCACAGCAACTCTTTCCTAATATTTTAACGTATTTATCTGCTTTTGTAAACAACCCTTTCTTCTCTGGACGGACGCCGTTCTTTCATGTATAATAGTTTAGGACGAAAGAAAGGGGAAGATATGATGTGGGAGATAGAGAAAGCGACACTGATCACGAATAACGAGCGTGTATATGAGAAGTACAAGGATACACTGACTGTCATATTCGAGGAATCCTATGAACAGGTTCTCATAAGGACCAGAGACATGGTATATGACAGGCATATCCTGCTGACGCATCCGCAGGCCTCAAGCCTCAAGCCGAACCAGACGCCGTACCGTTCCGTCATCGTCTATCCGCAGGGAACCGACGATAATACGGACGCCATTCTCCTGATCGAGAAATGCCTGGAGACTTACCGCCGCTGGCAGGAGATCGCACCGACTCCGGAAAAATACGACGATAAGGTCGCATACGACTTCCAGACCATAGACCTGTCCGTGATTGACAATATCATTCCCCGGATCGTATAACAGGCGTACAATACGCTTTGTGCCGTACGCCAAAGACAATTTAAGGAGAGAGAACATTTGACCGCAAAGAAAAATGATCCATACATCAAAGGACTTTCCAGGCGCGATTATATCCAGAAGGTCCACGAACTGATCCAGCGCGAAGGAGTGAACGCCATCTCCATCCGCATGATCGCCAGAGAGATGGGCTGTTCTTCCGCAAGCCTCTACCGCCATTTCGAGAGCCTGACGGAACTTTTGTATTACGCGGAGCTCCGCACACTTACCACCTATATCCTGCGTCTGAACGAGGGGGAGAAGCGATGGAAGAACGCATGGGATACCTATATGGGTGTCTGGGACTGCTACAGCCGGGAAGCCTTCACTCACCCGGAAGCCTATAATCTTCTGTTCTTCGAATTCACGAACGAGAAGCTTAAGGATTCTATCCTGGAATATTATAATATGTTCCCGGAGGATATCAAGGGAACGAGCCACATATTCTGGACCATGCTGAAATGCGCTGATTTCATGGGACGGGATTACGAGATGTGCAAGAAATGCATCAACGAAGGCGTAATCAGCCCGGAGAATGCCAGACAGCTCAACCGGATCGCATGCCTGCTTTTCAAGGGATATTTCACCACGGTCCTGAAGGAAGGAATACGCCCGGAAGAGATCGACGAGAGATCACGGATGTATACGTCTGACCTGGAATTGGCAGTCTATACTCTTGCCTCTGATCTGAAAGGATACAAAGGCGAATGGCGGAATAATAAGATATAGAAAAAATAAATATATAGTTATTATTTATAAAATACTTGAATGTTATCGCGATTAGTTGTATAATATTGACAACAATTAGCGGATAGCATTATTTTTTTACCTATATGTTATCGCGATTACAGAATACAAAAGGAGGGAATTTGTATGAAATTGGAACTCGGCAAGATTGAGATCAAGGACATCCAATTTGCAGACAGCACTTACATCGCGGACCACGTCCTCTATGTGAATACGGCAGAAGTGGAATCGCTGGTCCTGGAGGACGATAAGCTCCTCACCTGTCATCTGGATGTTGCAAGGCCTGGGGATGCAACAAGGATCACACCGGTAAAGGATGTCATCGAACCGCGGGTGAAGGTAAGCGGCGGCGGAGAGATCTTCCCCGGCGTGATCGGGAAGGTATCACCGACCGTTGGGGAAGGACGGACTCATGCACTTGACGGCTGCTGTGTCGTTACCGTTGGAAGGATCGTTGGTTTCCAGGAAGGGGTCATCGATATGAGCGGTCCGGCAGCCGATTACTGTCCGTTCTCCAAGACCGTGAACCTGTGCGTGGTCATTGAACCCAAGGAAGGCCTTGAGACTCACGTATACGAGAGGGCAGGCCGTCTGGCAGGACTCAAGGTGGCGGCGTATCTGGGAGAAGCGGCTAAGAATTTAGAACCAGATACATTAGAGGTATATGAGACGAAACCGATATTCCAGCAAGCGGCAGAATATCCGGAACTCCCCAAGGTTGGCTACGTCCATATGCTCCAGTCCCAGGGACTCTTACACGACACCTATTATTACGGGGTGGACGCGAAGCAGTTCGTACCGACATTCATGTACCCGACCGAGATCATGGACGGAGCCATCGTGTCCGGTAACTGCGTGGCGCCGTGCGACAAAGTTACCACCTATCATCATCTGCACAATCCGGTCATCGACGAATGCTATAAGAGGCACGGGAAAGAGATCAACTTCATGGGAGTCATTCTTACCAACGAGAATGTATTCCTTGCAGATAAGGAACGCCATTCCGATATGGTAGCCAAACTGGCGGAATGGATGGAATTAGACGGTGTACTGATCACCGAAGAAGGCTACGGGAATCCAGATACGGACCTTATGATGAACTGCCGCAAGGTAGAGCGCAAGGGAACGAAGGTCGTACTGATCACAGATGAATTCCCCGGCAAAGACGGCAAATCCCAGTCACTTGCAGATACCTGCGACGAAGCAACGGCGCTTGCCTCCTGCGGCCAGGGCAATATGACTCTTAAGTTCCCGGCCATGGAGAAGGTCATCGGCATGCAGGATTATATCGAGAGCCAGATCGGCGGATGGGCAGGATGTATCAATGAGGACGGTTCCTTTGAGGCAGAGATCCAGATCATTATCGCTTCTACGATCGCGAACGGCTTCAATACACTGGCTGCAAGAGGCTATTAGAAAGGAGGATTCATAAGTTATGGCAAAATATAAGATCGTTCATTATCTCAATCAGTTTTTCGGCGGAATCGGCGGAGAAGAGATGGCCGGATTTGAACCGGAAGTAAGAGAAGAAAAGATCGGTCCGGGGCTTGCATTTGCCCAGGCTTTGGGAGAGGATTATGATATTGTGGCAACCGTGATCTGCGGCGATAACTATTTTGGTGAGAATCTCGACACAGCGACAGACACGATTGTCGAGATGGTCAAAAAATACGATCCGGACGTATTCGTGGCCGGACCTGCTTTCAATGCCGGACGTTACGGCGTGGCATGCGGCACCATCTGCAAGGCGGTAGAAGAGCGCCTGTGCATCCCTGTTCTGACCGGCATGTATGAGGAGAACCCAGGAGCGGATATGTTCAAGAAAGACGTGATCACCGTACAGACCGGGAACTCTGCTGCAACCCTCAGGAAGTCTCTTCCGAAGCTCGTGAATCTGATCAAGAAGATGGCCACAGTGGAAGAGATTCTTGGACCATCCATCGAAGGATATCTGGAGCGCGGCATCCGTGTGAATTACTTCGCCAATAAGAGAGGCGCTACCCGTGGCATGGATATGCTCATCAAGAAGATGGCAGGAGAGCCTTTCGAGACTGATCTTCCAATGCCGAAGTTCGACCGGGTACCTCCCGCAGACGCGATCACAGACATCAAGCACGCGAAGATCGCGGTGGTTACCTCCGGCGGTGTCGTACCGCAGGGGAATCCTGATCATATCGAGTCCTCTAACGCTACCAAATACGGCATATATTCTATCGAAGGCATGGACAGTATGTCACCGGAGGATTTCACCACCATCCACGGCGGTTACGACAGACAGTTCGTCATGAAGAATCCGAATCTTGTCGTACCTCTTGACGTCCTGCGTGAGCTGGAGAAGGCGGGAGAATTCGGCGAACTGGTGAACTACTTCTGCACTACTACGGGAACCGGTACAGCCACAGGCTCCGCCTCCAAATTCGGCGATTCTATCGGACAGAAATTCGTAGAGGAACACGTAGACGGAGTCATCCTCGTCAGCACATGAGGTACCTGTACGCGTTGCGGTGCAACGATGGTTAAGGGTATCGAGAAATACGGCATACCGGTCGTACATATGGCGACAGTCGTTCCGATCTCCAGGACAATCGGAGCGAACCGGATCATCCCCGGCGTAGGAATTCCGTATCCGCTGGGCGACCCGACACAGGGCGAGGCTGACTCTAAGAAGATCCGCGAGAAGATGGTACGAAGAGCGCTTAAGGCTCTCCAGGTACCTGTTACGGATCAGACAGTATTTGACAAAGATATATAGTTTATTTTCGAAAGGAGGGGTTCTATGAGTAACAACGGACAGGCCCATTTTAAATCACGTTTTGGATACATTATGGTAGCAGCAGGCGCGGCGATCGGATTAGGAAATATATGGAAATTCCCGTATCTGGCATACAGAGGAGGCGGCGGTATCTTCCTCATCACCTATATCATCATCATTGTGTTAATGGCTCATCCTATGGTTGAGATGGAGACTGCCATCGGCCGCTTTGGGAAGTCCGATACCGTATCGGTATATGAGAAGATCAGTAAAAAGTGGGGATTCGTAGGATGGATCGCTAATATCTGTACGCTGGGAATCAACATGTTCTATGTGGTAGTAGGCGGATGGGTATTGAAGTACGCGGTTCAGTTCATTACAAGCGGTGATTTCGGCGAAGATACCAATGTATTCTTTAACGGATTTATCAGTAAACCGGTAGAACCGATCGTGTGGGCGTTTATCGTCATGTTCATCACCTCCTTTCTATTACTGTTTGGTATTACGGAGATCGTAGAGAAGGTCACATCGGTCATTATGCCGATCTTGTTTGTAATTCTGGTATTCTGCGCGGTCTATGCCTGCGCAACACTGCCGAACGCTGTGGACGGGCTGAAATACTACCTGATCCCCAACTTCAGGCATTTTAACTTCAAGGTGTTCGCGGACGCCGTGACACAGGTATTATTCTCGGTTGGAATCGGCTGGGGAATCTTCACCACCTTGGGCGCGAATATCTCAGATTCCAGCAACCTTAAGAGCGACGCCGTTATGGTAAGCGTCATGGATACACTGGCAGCAATCCTTGCCGGCTTCGTCGTGATCCCAACAGCGTTTGGCGCCGGGATGGACGTCACCAAGGGACCTGCCCTGTTATTCGACGTTATGGCAGAGATCTACGGCAGCCTCCCGGGCGGAAGGCTTATCGGCTCCCTGTTCTTTGTCGGGGTTCTGTTTGCAGTGTTCTCTTCCCTGTTCACGTTCTTTGAGATCTCTGTGAAGACCTTCGAAGAGAAGCTTCAGATGGGACGGCAGAAGGGTGTGATCATCGTATCACTCATCATATTCGCCGGCAATATCCTCGTATCACTTGGATTCGGACCGTTAAGCGGTATGAAGCTTCCATGGCCAAGTTTCACCGGGCTTGAGATGTACGGCCTGTATGACTGGCTTGACTGCTTTACCGGATATGTGCTTCTTCCTCTTGGCTGTCTGCTTACCTGTATCTTCGTCGCAAAGGTATGGGGATTCGACGCATATGAGAAAGAGCTGTTCCACGACGGCCGTGACGGGAAGCTTAAGAGTTTCGATAAGCTGCTTACGGTAGCAGTGATCCCGATCTTCATGGTCATTGTATTCCTGAATGTATTCGGCTTCCTTGGATAATCTGTTTAACCAGGCCACTGGCCTGGTTATTTATATATATATTGGACCTTTTTTTCATTCCAGTTTGGGTATAAAGTATCTCTATCAGGCTGAAACACCATCCCATGGGTATAATACTTAATCTAAATGAAAAGAGGTTATCACTATGAACAATCATACGAATCTGAAGCAAACCGTCATGACAGCATTGTTCGCCGCACTGGCATGTGTCGCGACTATGTCTATCCGGATCCCAACCCCCGGGACGGGCGGTTACATACATCCCGGTGATGCCATTGTCATTCTCTCCGGAGTCATCCTTGGACCAGTCTGGGGGCTCCTGGCGGCCGGGATCGGATCGGCTATGGCAGATCTGCTCGGCGGGTATTTTATCTATGTACCGATCACATTTGCCGTCAAGGGGCTTATCGCATTCATTGCGGGCATGATCTACCACAGATTGGGGAAGACCTCCAAGACCCAGTATACGGCCGTCATTCTCGGAGGAATCACAGATATCATCCTCGTGGCCGGAGGATATTTCCTCTGCGAGATCCCGCTATACGGTGTATCTGCCGCGGCCGCAAGTATCCCTGCCAATCTGATCCAGGGGCTTGGCGGGCTTATCATCGCTTTCGTGCTGTACCCGCTCCTGCTTGCCGTGCCGGATATCAGGAAGATCACCTATCACTCTCATGCATAACAGATATACAGTCAAAGCTCCCGTGTACAGATGTCCGTACACGGGAGCTATACCACTGCTTCTACAAGTATCTTATTCCCAATCTTGATCTCTTTCACACCAATCCTTTTCTTCTTATTGAAATTAAAGCTGACCATATATCCTTTATCCAGATGATAATATGACAGATAATCCAATAACTGCTTTTCACCTCTTGTATTGTATGCCTCTCCATGCCATACCTTTAGTTCTACAATTATCTGCTCACCGCCATAGTCAATTATCACATCCGTCCGTTCTCGATTCCGGGTCTCAGCCTCAATGTAATAATTGCCGTTTCCATTGATAATCGGTCTGAGATAAAGCAGAAAATACCTTCGGCCATCTTCTTCATAGAAGTTCAAATCCCTGTCTCCGTACAAATCATCAAAATGCCTTACAAATTTTTCCAACACAAGTTCCATATTCAAACGGCCATACTCAATAAATTGATTCTTCTCTTTCAGTCCGGCATCATACATCTTGTTATTGATCAGTTCTTCTGAAAGGAATTGATTATAAAGAATCGTCTCAAAAATCCTGTTCGCAATCGCCGTATTACTTCCGTCCTGCTTAACAAATCCAAACATCTCCGCAATCTGTATAGACGGATCCAAAGGAGTATACGGAACTGTTTTCCCTCCAAACAACAGCGCATATATCATATTTTTCAACTCGGGATAATCCGCCAGTTTATTGGTCAGAGATTCAAACAACGTATTTTTTTCCTTTAGCAACAACTGTATTGCCGCCAGAAATCCATCCTTCGTCCAGGCAGCTTTTTTCTCCGGAAATGCCTGACTGCCTGCAATCTTCTCATCAACCAGCTTGCAGATCCGTGATACCAGAAACGGATAACCGGATGTGTAGTCGTAAATCAACCCCGATATTTCCTTGACATCCATCCCCGTATGATAATCCCTCTCGTAATCCTCAAGCATTCCGGCAATTCCTGCTTCCGGCAGGCTCATATCAAGATTGAAATCCGCCGCAATATTCCAAGGACTGTTGGTCTTATGCGCATCTTCCGATCTGATCTTTGCCTTTAAACTCTTGATATCGTACACTCCTGCCAAAATAACCGATTGAAATGTCGGTACCTCATCCCGGTCAATATAATATCCTCTGAGCTGTGCAAGAAAATCCAAAAAAACCTGATTGTTCGATGCAGTGTCTACCTCATCAATCAACAGAACGACAGGTTTATCCGAAGCTTCACATATCCCGCTCAGTAAAAGAAAAAGATCAAAAAGCAAAAAACTGTCCCTCTCCGTTCTAAGACAATCCCGCATTTCACCCATTCGAGCTTTCATTTCTTCCAGTCCGCCTATCTCCTCGCGTTCCAGCTTATTCAAAAAAAATCTGGCAAACGTAATAGAAAACATATTCTCATTTTCAAATGAATTAGCCCCAAGCTTTTGAAAATCAAGGCTGACTACCATATATTCTTCCTGCAAATATTGTTTTAATGCCCGCAAAGTCGTTGTCTTCCCATACTGCCTGGCCCTGTTAATCGTAAAATATTGACCTGCATCAACCATCTCCTTAATCTGCCACAATTTATCTGATATATCCACCATATAATGCTGATTCGGTCTGCATACCGCCGTCGTATTAAAGAATCTCGCCATAAATTCACCATCTTTCAAATATGCGTGCCTGCCGGTTTCGGTCGTCTTATACTTCCTGCCCCATCAACGCCATACTTCTCGTGATCTGCTCCTGGTCAGCCTCGGTCAGTTCAAGGAATCTGCATCCGTATTCGAACTTCGCCGGCTCCTTCTCTATCACCCGCAGCACTTCACAATACATAACAGACGGCTTATCTCCAGACAATTTCACCTTCAGCAGAAAGGTATCCCCCTTGTGATAGCGGTATTCTGCCCCTATACTCGCTCCTCCCACACTGATATTCAGCAGCCTGCAGACTCTCTCCTCATCATCACCGGGCGATATCACAACCGCATCGATATCTGTATTCAGACGCGTGAAGGAACGCTCATTCTCGACCCTTACAACCGTCAGATTCCTCACCTGCCATACATGCCTCTGTCCGGGTGTAATAATCCCCTCCATAAAAACAGCCTTTCTCTCACAGTCATTAAAACCGCGGAGCCTGACATAGAGAGATTCCGTTCCGCGATATGACTCTATATCCACATCCTGAAAAATATCCCCCTCCGAAAACTGATAAAGCTCTGCCGTATCCTTATGCAGATTCTTAAGATTCGCAATAAAAAGCATACGATCTTCCGTGTCTTCCACCACTACACGCATACCGGAGTAGATCTCAAGCTCCTTTATATCCTTTTCCTCTCTTTTCCCAAATATATCAAACAGCTTCACGTTGTACCCTCACTATCCTTTAACTAAAACTACAAATACAGATTCTTATATACTTTCTTGTCCTTCACGATCAATACAAAGCACAGCAACACAAAGAAACCTCCGGTAATCAGAACGGCCGCCCATGCGGCGTCAGACGCTCCAACGCCGTAGATAAAACCTATCAACAATTGATACACACTGGTGATACCCGTACGGAGAACCCCTTCCACTCCATTGATCCTCCCCCTGTGGCTCGCCGGCATACGTTTCGTCAGATATGGACTCTCCGCAAGCATACTGAATACCTCTCCCCAGGTCAGAATCACCATAGCTATGTAATAAATGGGGATCCGCCCGGCAAACATCCAGAACATCGCGAACCCCGCCACCAAAAGAGCCTGTCCGAGCATGGTCTTGACCGTATCCGAGACCCTTGGGAACATCCTGGTGATCAGCGGAGTGAAGATGACTACCACAATACAGTTCACACTGGTGATCGACCCGAAGATGACCGCGCCGCTGCTGCCATGGATCCTCGCCAGATCAAGCGGCATCAGATAATTATACATCTGGTAGGTTGCATAGAAGCCGCTGACAGCCAGAATATGGAGGATGATCATCTTGTTCTCTTTCAGGACCGTCCAGATCCCTTCTCCCTCCCTGCTGGTCTGATAAGAGGCCTTCTGGCTGGTGTCCGTCATCGGAGTGATATCCTTCACCAGAAAGAAGATCAATACCGTAGAACAGCCGATCGCAATCCCGCTCAGCAGAAATGCCAGCCACAGGTAATCCTCAAGCAGGAAACCTCCGATCGTCGGCGACATCACGAAGCCCAGATTCGTACAGAGATACTGCAGTGAATACGCCCTCTCCCGATCATCTGTTACGGTAAGGTCCGCCGTAATGGCGTTATAAGACGGATGCTCCATATTCTGGCTGGTTGCGGCAATGAACATCAATATAATTGACACCGCAGACAACGGGATCACCGCACAGATCACATAACAGACAACCGATATACTGTCCAGAAATACAATATTCATTTTCTTATTGAAATGATCCGCCATCTTCCCGCCTATCAGATTCGTCGGCAGCGACAGGATTCCAAACGCTGACATGACCCATGCAATGTGCTCGGCGTTCATTCCCATCTTCTGGCTCAGGATCATAGTAAGCATCGGCCACACCATAGCTCCCATGGCGGTAACCAGACGGCCGAAGCAGAGAATATAATTCTCCCTGCGCAATCCCTTATACATTGATAATAAACCCATGACTCTGCATCCATCCTTCTCTGCTACTCTTCATCAGCAAAAAGCGTACAGCCAATCCCTTTATAATATTCTATCTTCTCCAAATGTATTCCATGAATTCCACCCCATAGGCGGTCTTACTGCTATCATAAATAAAACCCTCCTTATAATCTGCCTGTAACTTTTGACGCTTGTATCATATTATAAAGGACAATCTATCTTTTGTATAGAGGATTTGTACAAATAAAATCACTGGCAGCCGCATTTAAACTCCCATGCGATACTGCCAGTGATCTTATCCTTCTATTCTTTTGACATATACACCATTCTCCCTGGCAAATCCCATCTTAACCAGATAAGCTGCATGCGTCTCCGATTCCTTCTCCGAATACGCAAGCGTATGAATCCCCTTGGCCGGCAGCTTCGAATACAGATACTTCCCTACGGAACAATCACGGTATGCGGGGACAGAATAATCAAGCTTCACATCCACAACACCATTCTCCCGCTCTGCGCCTAACAGCACTCCTGCCGGATTCCCGTTGCAGCAGACCACATATGCCTGATCCAATACCCGCGGGCCACCCGTAAAGTCAGGGAAAAACTTCCTGATATCATCCCGGTAGTAATCCAGAATATAATTTAACAGCCCATCATCACTCTTTGCATCGATCAGATCATAACTTTGGTCCTTCCTGCCAAGCTTTACCAGATTATAGATATTGATCGTGACCAGGCAGACATTCATCAATGCCGTAGGGTAAGAATGGATGATCAATGCATACAACGCAAAGATACCGCTTCCTATGGTGTTGATCACCCTTAACTTAATCACCGACGACATCAACATGGATACTACTACCAGTATTGAACCAAGGTATCCCACCATTTCTATTAACATTGAGAGATCCATTATATGCGCTTCTCCTTAATATCCTGATCCGGAATCCGTATTCTTCATGATCTTGACCAACCTGCTGGTACCAAGCCTGTCCGCCCCAAGCCGCATGAATTCCTCCGCATCATCGAAGGAAGAGATCCCGCCTGCCGCCTTCACCTTCACGTCTTTTCCGATATGCTTTCTCATCAGTTCCACATCCGCGAAAGTCGCTCCTGCAGTCGAGAATCCGGTAGACGTCTTAATGTATTCCGCCCCTGCAGTCGTAACGATCTCGCACATCTTGATCTTCTCTTCTTCCGTGAGCAGACAGGTCTCAATGATCACCTTCAATATCTTCTGTCCGCATGCTTCATGGATCTGGCGGATCTCGTCTTCGATCTCCTGGTATCTGCGGTCCTTCAGATAACCGATATTGATCACCATATCGATCTCATCCGCCCCGTTCGCGATCGCGTCTTTTGCCTCAAAGACCTTCACTGCCGTCGTACTGTATCCATTGGGGAAGCCGATCACCGTACAGATCGGCAGCCTCCCTGCCACATAATCTGCTGCCTGTTTGACATAGGCAGCCGGAATACATGCGGAAGCGGCCTCGAACTTGATCCCGTCATCAAGGATCTGGAGAATCTCTTCCCATGTAGCGGTCTGGCTTAACAACGTGTGATCAACGATTTTCAATACCTCTTTTTTCTCCATCTGATTTCCCTCCATCAATCAAAACAATTAAAATAATGAAACTATACTAACCAACAATGCACTCATGATACTTACGAATACCCCGCCGATCATGGATTTGAACACAAGACGGGAAATCGTTCCCCGCTTTTCCGGACAGAGCACTCCGATGCCGCCCACACACATTCCCATACTCGAAAGATTGGCGAATCCGCACAGGGAAATGGCG
Source organism: uncultured Dorea sp. (assembly GCA_947652615.1). GTDB lineage: Bacteria > Bacillota > Clostridia > Lachnospirales > Lachnospiraceae > Sporofaciens. Next base: position 28,732 of record CANTDX010000010.1, read on the forward strand.
CATATCATACCTACCCTTGGCTCCAGATCGCCGAGTCTCCCTGCCAGATCTCCAAAGGCAATGAATTCATTCAGTATCAGCTTATTTCCAAGCAATGACCCTTCCATAAGTATCTGGCTCCCGTCTAAACCAAGCAGGAATCCAAACGGAGCGAATATATAAGAAAATACCTGTGCCAAGCTGATGTTCGCAATTCCCAGGAACAGATTGATCAGTGCAACGATCCCGACAAATCCCACGATAGACGCTCCAATCGAGATCACCATCTGCATACCGGTCGACGCGCCGTCTGCGAGAGCATCGATCACATTCGAATTATTCCCTTTATTGTCCATCTTGACGTCTGTGATTGATTTGATCTGTTCTGTCTGCGGATATATAATCTTGGAAACCATGATACTGCCGATTGGGACCAGTGCGCTTGCGATCAACAGATATTCCATAGGGATTCCCAATGCATGATATCCGCCTAAGATAGACGCTGACATACTTCCCATTCCTGAAACCAGTATCACAAAGATCTCGCTCTCTGTCAAGTCCTTTAAATATTTGCTGACCAGAATCGGACTGTCCGTGTGTCCCAGGAACATATTGGCAACCGCAACGAAGCTCTCCACTTCCGTTGTGCCCATGATCTTACCCACGCCTTTCCCGATCCATTTTACAATGAAGCCGATCGCTCCGAGGTAATACAGCACACTCACCAGGGCCGACACGAATATGATATTGCCAAGGCTCTGAACGATAAACACACTCATCTTCGAACGGTCAAAGAGATCGCCGAACACGAATGTCAGGCCCTCATTGCCGCAATTGATCACTGCCGTAAGTCCGTTAGACAGCACCGTGACAATCTTCTGTCCCAGCGGGATCTTCACGATGATCAGTGCGATAATAAACTCTGCCAGGAATGCCTTTGCAACCGTCTTCCACTGAACGCTCTTCCGATTCCACGAGATGAGCCAGCAGATCGCCAGCACGGCAGCGATACCGACCAAATTCAACACAATCTTCATTACTATAACTCCTTCTCCTGTTATTATCTTAATTCTTTCAGGACAGAACTGCCAATGGTACCATCCGGCATATCCAGTCCGAAATTATCCGTGATCGTCGCTCCGATCACCGCAAAGGTCTGCGCATCTTCCAACTTCCCGCAGCCTTCCATAGATGGGGAATACGCAAGGAACGGCACCTTTTCCCTTGTATGATCCGTGCCGGTATGCGTCGGGTCATTGCCGTGATCTGCCGTGATGATCAGCAGATCGTCTTCTCTTAGAAGGCCCAACAGTTCTCCCAGCTTCACGTCGAACCGCTCCAGTTCCTTCGCATATCCCTCCACATCGCGGCGGTGTCCCCATAATGCGTCGAAATCCACAAGGTTTACATAACACAGCCCTTCAAAATCCTTCTTCGCGATCTCGATCGTCTGCTCCATCCCATGTACGGAGCTTTTTGATTTGTTCGATTCCGTAAGACCTTCTCCGTCGAAGATATCGAAGATCTTTCCCACGGAGATCACACTAAGCCCGGCGTCCTTTAACACATTCAGCGCAGTTCTTCCGTATGGCTTCAATGCATAATCATGACGGTTGCTGGTCCTCTTGAACTCTCCCTTCTTCTTGCCCACATACGGTCTTGCGATCACCCGGCCGACCTTCCATTCATCCTTCATGGTGATCTCACGGGCGATCTCGCAGCAGCGATACAGTTCCTCCAACCCAAAGGTCTCTTCATTTCCGCAGATCTGAAGAACGGAATCTGCCGATGTATACACGATCATATGTCCTGTGGCGATCTCCTCTTCCGCCAGTTCCTCCAGGATCTCGGTTCCGCTGGCGCTCTTATTGCCGATGATCACGCGCCCTGTCCTCTCTGACAATTCATCCAGAAGCTCCTTGGGGAAACCGTTCTCCGTAAATGTCTGAAACGGCTTCGTTATATAGAGTCCCATCATCTCCCAGTGGCCGGTCATGGTATCTTTCCCGGTACTGGCCTCACTCAGATATGTATAGTATCCCATCGGCCTTACGGCCGCTTCCACCTGCTTCAGGGGATGGAGATTCGCCATTCCTAGCTTCTGCAGATTGGGGATATGGAATTCCTCCATGCGCTGTGATATATGGCCGAGTGTATCCGTTCCCGCATCACCGTAGTCTGCCGCATCCGGCAAGGCTCCCACGCCAAGCGAATCTACCACGATCGTGAATATACGTCTGTATCTCTTCATATCTTATACCCTCTTTCTTACTCTTTATACTGTTTTAACTGCGAAACCTGTTCCTGCGTAAGCATGATCTTTCCATTCTCATTGGAGATCAGCTCCTCCTTTTCCAAAGCAGCGATGCTTCTCTGGATACTCCTTACATTATAGCCGATCCGATCCGCCAGCTCTGCCTGAGTCTTTGGCACACGGTGCCGCCCCTGACTGTCCTTCTGCCCGTTTTCAAAGGATTTGACCAGATAATCTACCAGCCGTTCCTTGCAGCTCATAAATATATATTCCCGGTCAACCATCCGCTCAGAAGTAAGGGTCGCCATGATATTCTTCATTCTGAGAAACAACGCGTTCTCATCATGGCGGATCCAGTTCATATAGCTCTTAGCCGTAATCTTAAGCAGCTTACAGTCCTTCGCCGCACGGATCGACACACAGTATTCCGGGATATCTGCGAATATCTCAAAGTCTCCGATGATATACATCTTGGCGAAATCCATGAAATAATACACGCGTCCCATCTTCTGGCGGTCTACGCCCATGATCTTGCCCGATAAGATGATATATACCATATCGCTTGGCGTTCCTGCATGAAGAATATACCGGCCGCTCTCGATCTCCTCATACCGCATCTCTTCCACGACCATATCCGGCACAAATTCAAATAATCCGCTCAGATACTTGCTCCTGTCCGATTCTGTCGCTGCCATGAGTTCTAATAACTGCTGTTTTGATCTCATCTTACTCTCTCCCGGAATATGACACATCCATTGACAAGCTTACATACTCGTAACTACCATCGTGACCAGTTCTTTGAAGGACTTTGCCACACGGTCGGCCGTTTCCTGCACCTCTTTGTGATTCAATTCCTGCTTGGACAAGCCTGCCGCCATATTGGTGATGCATGAGATCCCGCAGACCTCTAATCCCATATGACGCGCCGCCATCGCCTCACATGCCGTACTCATGCCGACTGCATCGCCGCCCCAGGTTCTTGCAAGCCTGATCTCCGCAGGGGTCTCATAATTCGGTCCCGTGAACTGTACATAGACACCTTCCTTGATATCAATCTTACACTTCGCCGCACATTTCCGGATCACGCTCTGTAAGCGCACACTGTATACCTCGCTCATATCCGGGAATCTGGTTCCCAACTCTTCTATGTTAGGTCCGATCAACGGGCTTGGAACCCCTGTTGTGATATGGTCCGTGATCAGCATGAAGTCTCCAGGCTTATAGGTGTCGTTCACACCGCCCGCCGCATTGGTAAGGAGTATCTTCTTCGCGCCGAGCATTCCCATCAGACGGGTCGGCAGAACCACATCGGACATGGGATATCCTTCATAATAGTGTACACGTCCCTGCATGATCACTACCGGCGTCTCCTCCACATATCCGAATACGAAGCGTCCCTTATGCCCCTTGACCGTTGATACCGGGAATCCCTCGATCTCGGTATATTCGATGGTATCCACGATTCTGATCTCGTCTGCATAATCTCCCAGCCCGGAACCTAAGATCAGGGCAACCTCCGGCTTAAAATCAATCTTCTCTTTTACACTGGCCAAACATGTCATTAATTTGTTATACATCTCTTCACATTCCTTTCTTTGTTGAAATTATTTTGCTTGAAACCATACCGCACAATATATAACAGATAAGAATTATGTTGTAAATAAATTATACATAATTTTCCTTCTTTTCAAAACGACATCTGTCGTATTTGGTGAATTTTTATAATTTTAGGATATATGCACAAAAATACATGCACACTTTTAACTACTTTTTACAATAACCCATTTAAAATCGTTTCGCATACGCATAAAGGGACAGTCTGTGCCGCAAGACAGACTGTCCCTCCCTGTAGAATGTTATATAGAATCAGATCACATTCTTCTGCATCTCTTCCTGCCCCAGCGGCACGGATCCGACAGCAAACGGGTCACCGCCCCCTTGCAGGTCAGAAGAACCGGTATCAGGACGATCAATATACAGATCATAAGCAGGCTCTTCACTCCGTACAGATCCATTACCAGCCCGGAATACAGCAGGCTGATGATTCCTGTAAAACTGCTGTATATCGCATCCGCCATATTATGCCCCAGATTGCGGAACACAGGAGAAACACTCTTCTCCGTAACACTTCTCATGGTAGGCAGCAGAATCCCCACCCCCATATTGTAGAGGAATGATCCCGCAAAGATCGCGCCCGGCGACGCGGCATAAAATACCAGTATCAAATTCAGGAATGGCAGTCCCGCAAGCAGCATGTAACGCAGACGAAGAGAATATCTTTCTATCCTGTCCGCCAGAGCTATGAACGGCACCTGCACAACCGCACAGATGAATGCATCGATCCCCAGATCGGAGACATTGCCTCCAACATTCTTAAGAAGCGGCATTTTCAGATTATTCACCGGCGCGATCGCAAGGCCCACCAGAAACAGAATCACGATCAGGTAACGATATTCCCCGCTTGCAAATACCTGATTCAAAGAACGAAGCCCGAATTTCCCGCCTGCCTCAGTCTTAGCATTCTCCTTATCTGATACTGCTCCCCTGCCTTCCGGGAGTAAGGCTGCCGCTGTAATGCCCATGATCAGAAATACGGTCCCAACGGACAACATAAGCGAATACCCAAATTCAGAGATCATCCTTCCAAGCACAACGGATGTGATTGCATAAAAAAGCGACGGCAGGCAGCGGATCTTACCATAGACTGAAAAGTTATTCTCGCAGATAAGCAGAAGCCAGGAGTCTATGTTCGTCGCATGCGGCAGACACACGAACCCAAGCAGCGGATATAATACTGCCAGCATCGGTATGCTGTCATAGGAAAAATAGATCAGATACATCAATACACCCGCCAATAAAAAGCAGGCAATCGACACCTTCCGATTCGTATGAAACCGATCGCAGACCATGCCCCAGGCAAATGATCCCACAAATGACGCCAGCAAAAAAGACGCCATAAATATACTTACCATTGTATTGGTAATCCCTTTTGACAGCAGATAAGACATTAAAAATCCAATAAACGAAGCATGAAAACACCAGTATGATATCTCGATCACAGCAAATCCAATCCAATGACGTCTCTTAATAGTCTTCATAATCCTTCCCCTCTCGTAAAATTATTAATCAAATTATAGAAAACCATTGACGTTATGGGAATATCCTTTATAATCTGAAATATAGACAAAATTGAACTTGTTTGGAGGAGACGTGTCTATGCTACAATACTCAGCATATCTTTACGACCAGGATCTTGACAATTATAACGTGGATCTCCCTTTTCTGGTCCATAGCTGCGGCAAGATCTCTATGAACTGCGGCAGGAATCTCAATATAGACCGGCAGAACGGCAGGCAGGATTTTCAGATCATCTATATCCATCAGGGAAAGGGACATTTTATATTAGATAACAGGGAGATCGTACTGGATGAGGGATGCACCGTACTCTACTATCCGTTCGAGATACAGCAGTATTCCTTCCGGCACTTCGAGAATGCACAGTTCTACTGGCTGCATTTTTCCGGAAATGACATTCCCGGTCTGTTAATAGACGCCGGATTAGACCGGCAGATCATAGATACCGGCATGGCTTCCTACATCCCCGCCTTGTTCGAGGGTATCATCCGGGAGCTTATCATGAAGCAGCCGGGGTATCTTCAGATCGCCAACCTCAAAGGCCAGGAATTGGTCTGGCTGCTTGCGCGCGAAGCAAGGAAACAGGCAAGCCGGAATCGAAACGGCTATAATGCAGAGATGGAGGATATCCTGGAATTCATCCACCGGAATTACTATCAAGATCTGGCCATCGAACAGTTGGCGAGAAGCTACGGGACGAGTACAAGCTGGTTTATCAAGGAGTTCTCTCGCTATACCAGCCTTACCCCCAAGAAGTATATCAATGAAGTGCGGCTGAACCATGCGAAGGAACTCTTAAGTTCTACCAATTATAATATCAGCAAGATTTCTAATGTGTGCGGCTTCGAGAATCCGCTGTATTTCAGCCGCTATTTTCAGAAGAATTATCATATGGCACCGACGAAATACAGAGACATGGGGAGGCGTTAGTACGTCTCCCGCCGCCTTTACACAACCGCTTCTACCAGCACTTTCTTACCAATACGCAGCTCCTTGACCCCAATCTCCTTTTTCTTATTGAAGTTAAAGCTGAGCATATATCCCCGGTCTAAATGATAGTATTCCAGATACGCCGCCAACTGCTCTTCCCCGCGCTCATGATACGCATTCCCACGCCACACCTTGAGCTCGATCACGAATTGTTCCCCGCAGTAATCCACGATAACATCTGTTCGTTCCATATTCCTGGTCCGGGACTCTATATAATAATTCCCGGTTCCGTTAATGATCGGCCGCAGATATAATAGAAAATACCGCCTTCCGTCTTCCTCATAGAATCTCCTGTCCTGATCACCATACAATTCATCAAAGTGCTCCACGAACCGCTCCAGAACCTTTCTCATATTCAGATGCCCGTTCTGAACAAATTGATTCTTATCGTGTAATGCAGCTTTGTAAATCTCTGTCTCCTGCATCTCTCCGGCTGCCAAAAACATATTATAAAGACGTGTCTCAAAAATTCGGTTGGCTACAACCACATAACCGTCACAAATCCTGACAAATCCAAACATCACCGCCGTATCCGTTGCTTCATCATCCGGATTGTAAGTAATATTTTTCCCTTTAAAAAGTAATTCCGACAATACATTCCTAAGCTTCGGATAATCCTCTAGCTTATTGGACAAGGATTCAAACAATGAATTCTTCTCCGCAATCAAAAGGCTTACCGCTTCTCGTATTCCGGATTCTGTCCATACTTCGCCTGCAAACTTTAGCTTCCCGCTATGGGAAAAGCCCTCATCCAGGATCCTGCACAGACGTGACACCAGAAATGGATATCCAGATGTATATTCATATATAAGTTCTGCTATAGAAGAAATATCCATCCCCGTCCTGCAATCCGCTTCATAGTCTCTCAGCATTCCGGCGATATCTTCCGCTGTAAAACTCATGTCTACATCAAATTCCGACGCAATGTTCCATGGACTGTTCATCCTGTGCTCCGAATCCTTCCGGATCTTCTGCTTTAGATTCCGAATATCATACACCCCCGCCAGAATTACCGACTGGAAAGTCGGACGTGTCGTTCTCTGGTTAAAATACCCTCTCAATTGCGCAAGGAAATCCAAAAACACTCCATTATTGGACGCCGTGTCCACTTCATCGATCATCAGTACAATCGGTTTGGACGTTCCCCTGCACCACTCACTGAGACAGATAAACAAGCGAGCAAGCTTTGCTTGCTTTTGTTCCCCATCTGCAAATGCTTTTAACCGGTCTAATATCCCTGCAGGAACGTCTTCTCCTCCTACCGCCGCCATTACTTCTCTTGCAAATGCAGACACAAAGGAAGCCTCTGACTCAAAATCTTCATGACTCAACATCCGAAAATCCAGGCTGAGTACACAGTAATCATCTTCCAGATACCTCGCCAGAGCGTGCAGCATCGTAGTTTTCCCATACTGCCTTGCACGGTTTATTGAAAAATATTCTCCTCCATCTATCAAGCACCGAACCTCTTCCAGACGGCTCTCGAGGTTTACCATATAGTGCATCTCGGGCCTGCAGACACCTGTTACATTGAATCTCCTTCTCACGTCTCTCACCTGCCTGTCTGATTTCTTAATATTTATAATTGTACGTAACCCGCGATAAAATATCAAGCCTCTTTCTGAAATGGGAAGGAATATTTTAAACCCAAAAGGCCAATACTTCAAAGTAAGTTGAAGTGACTTTGAAGTGATCTTGAAGTTGACTTTGAAGTAATCTTGAAGTATAATAGAACAAATTTGAAATACCTGGGGTGAACATATGTATCTGGAAGAAATCATAGACGATATCCTGCTAGAGAGCGATAAAATTGAATGTAAAAGCAGGTTAAACAGAGATGATGTTGTAGGATGGCTTAAGACAATCGCCGGTTTTGCCAATGCACACGGCGGCGATTTTTACATTGGCGTCGAAGATAAGACCAATAAATTGATCGGCTACGATAGAACCGCTGCGGACAATGAACGCAATTATTTTAATAATCAGGTAAATGAACATCTCGTACCAAGACCTCAGATGGCTATCTCCTTCATCCGATATAAGATAAAAGATAAGGAAAGATTTATCATACATGTACAGGTTTCGGAATCAGCCGTCAGGCCCGTGATTTTAAAATATAAGAATGTACCATCAATTTTTATGAGAAGAGATGGTTTTACAAACGGTGCAACTTATGAAGAGATCATAGAGATGAGTATAAAGAGCAAGAATACTCAATATGATATCCTGACATCTGATGTGAAATACGATTCTGAGAAATTTACAACACTCCGCGAGTTTTATGCGTCACATAATGATGGTAAAATATTGTCAGAAAAAGCATTGCAGTCAATGGGATTTTATAATGAAGAAGGTTTGCTTGCAAATGGTGCGTTATTATTTTCAGATGATTGCGACGGGACAAAGACAGAAGTTCAGTGTTCCGTTTTCTCCGGCTTTAACAAAGGAAGTGAACGGATCGTAACGATCAATCGTTTTGGCGGAAACATTATCTCTGTAATCAATTATATCATGGAATTCGTAACACAGAGAATGAACCACTCTATGGTCAAATTTGAAAATACAAGAAAGAATATCGACGCATTTCCGAAGAGGGCTCTGTTTGAAGGGGTGATAAATGCAGTCGCACATCGCGACTATTTCCTTGACGGAACACAGATCCAGGTAGATCTGTTCAAGGACCGATTAGAGATCTCGTCTCCAGGCAGTTTTTACAGAGGCGAAAAAATAGGAAAAACTTATGATCTGTCCGGGATTATTTCCAAAAGAAGAAATGAACTGATCGCTTCCGTATTGATCAGCTGCAATGTAATGGAGGCTGCCGGGACAGATTTTGATAAGATCGCAGAAGAATATAGATCGGCAGATGAGATGCATCGTCCCTATATCTATTCTTCGTCAGATCATTTTACCCTTGTACTGCCAGATTTGACTTATATGGACGGTTTGACAGACAACAGCATTCCAGCTTTGTCATTCGTTCCTGTACAAAACGGAACGGACTATGATGACAAGGTCCTTTCCTTCTGCTACTATCGAGCACGGAAGGCCGTGGAGATTGCAGAATATCTGGGTGTAAGTGATTCGACTTATCTGCGCAGGCAAGTGCTTGGTAATCTTGAAGAACAGGGGTATCTTGAAAAAAGTAAGATAACAAGGGCAATGTATTTCAAGACAAACCGGGATATGGTAACTATAGACTAGAAATTGAACTAATGAGCTGTCTGGTTCGTGCCAGTGCTAGGCAAAAGTTCGACGACGATGTGGGCGCATCAACTAGAACTTTTAACGACACAATGGTGCGAAGCAGGCAATTCAGGAGTTCGATTTCTAGCCGGATGGAGTATTTCTTTAACTGTATTCTCATTTCCATTAGATCAAATATCGATTGGCAGCTTCTACAACACTTTCCGGAAACCCAAAATACTCCAACAGCTTTATCGCATTTCTCTGCTCGCAGATTCCCTGATGAAGCTTATAATCAAATACAATCTCCTCGTTCTTGGCCTTCTCACTGAAATAGTAATTCGCATAATGATCACTGTTTAGCAGATCAATCAGCTCCACATCATGGGATGCCACTATCACGATACAATTCTTACGCTCCAGATACTTTAAGATCGCTGCCGAAGCCGCGATCCTCTCCTGGCTGTTCGTTCCCCGGAGGATCTCATCTATTACCGCTATGACGAGGTTCCCTCTGTCAATCACTTCTACAATCCTCTGCAGTGATCTAACCTCTCTTACAAAATAACTCTCCCCCGCCAGCAGATCATCCCTGATCGCCATAGATGTATATACCTCTGCCTTTGCTATACGCGCAGTCTTCGCTGCACATGTATGGATACTCATAGCCAATATCTCATTAATCGCGACCGCTTTAATAAAGGTGGATTTCCCAGACGCATTGGATCCCGTAACGATACAACTGTCATTCAGGCTGAAATCATTGTAAACCGGCTCTTCCAGCAATGGATTGTACATCTCCTCATAACTGATCCCACACCCTTCACCAAACTCAGGAACACAATACATTGGGATACTTCTTCGGAATGAAGCCGCTGAAACCGCCATATCCAACTCCCCAAGCAGCTCGAACACCTGATAAATCACGGTTAAATGTTCTTCCAACATCGTCAGGATTCGATTATACATCACAAAGTCAAATAAAAAGGCGCCCGTTATATACATCGCAAATACTTCCATAGCATCTGCTGAATATTTTCTTCGATGTCTTCCATTGATGAATTTCAAGGATTTTGTCAGTTTCCTGACAACCTCCTGATTCTCTCTAAATCCCCCGAATACTGCATCATTCTTCTCTGCAAACTCTCCGCTGATCTTTAGAATGCTCTGTACTGCTATCATAAGATCCATATTAATCTCATACTTTCCTTTCATCAAAGCATAGATATTTATATTCACTAAGAAAATGATCCCCAAGAAAGCATACGCATACGTATGGCGCAAAAGGATGCTCATAACAATTGCCAAAAACAGTAGCAATTGCAGCAAATAGTAAATCCATATTTTACTCAGCTTAAAATGATCTAACCCATTCAAGAATGATGGGATATAATAATTATTCTCTCTTTTGCCTATACGCAATAGCTTTTTTTGTATATCTATTCTGGCGTCTTGATGATCCGCCACAAATATGATCTTATTTTCCAGAGCTTCCAGCTTCGAATCCTCATAGCAAAGGGTCCTCAGACTCCGATACAAATACTGATCTCCTACTGACGAACAGCACGTATTAATTCGCGCAAAGATTTTATCCATACTAAGATCGTTCCAGGTGATATCATCTATATATCCCCGGCAGTCTTTGCTCTTCCTTTCCTTCCAAAATATCTTAATCTCATCAAAATTATAATCCTTATACTCTGGTTTCGCCCCGAATTGCTTCAAAAGCATGTGGTGAGCTTTTTTCCGATTCATATGGGAACTATACAGACCGCCCACCAAAATAGCCGTAATCAATCCTGCTATAAGAAATAATTGTTCCACTTTCTCTTCTTCACTTCCTTCGTCTGGTCATTCCCAACAATCTGTCCGAAAACTGATTTCTACAAGCCCGTCAGTATCTTCCGCTGATATTTCTCCGGGAATATCTGCAGAAAAACAAGATGCCAACGGAAGAAAAGAGCTAGCCGGAGATCTCCATTATCTTATTCTGTATTACAGTTTATCACGAGAATCTTTCATGTGCAAATGAAATAAGATCACTTTTTATCTTGACATCTAATATTCTCCAAAATACAATAATGTTGTAAATGCACATCAATGTTTCAAATGTTGCAAAAAATGAAGACCAGTTAAAATCTCGGAGGTAGAATAAGATGAGTCTTAGAAAATGCGCATGTATTGATACTTTATACACTGAACTGGAATGGAAAGACCGATTTCAGGCCGCCAGGGATGACGGCTTTGCTGCCGTGGAATTCTGGGACTGGAGAATCCGCGATCTTAAGGAGACGCGGGAAGCCGCCGAGACTGCCGGTATCCTCATCAGCGGCTTCAACGGAGACGCCGACTACTCGCTGGTTGACCCGGCCCATAAAGGGAGATACCTGGAAGAACTGAAGAGATCAATCGAAGCCGCCAAAACCGTCAATGCCAGAAGCGTCACCATCCATTCCAACGCACTTGGCGAAGGAGGTATCGTGGTGAACTCCTACGATGATATTTCCGATACCGTGAAGCTCTGCTCCATGTACGACACGCTGCTTGCCTGCGCAAGGCTGGCAGAGCAGGAAGAGATCAACATGAACCTGGAAGCTTTGAACGTCACCACCGATCACGTTGGAAATTTCCTGAAATACACCCGGACCGGTGCGGAGATCTGCCGTTTGATCGATTCCCCCAGGCTCAAATTATTGTATGACATATATCACATGCAGATCAACGAAGGCTGTATCTGCGATACCATCAGCAACTACGGAGACCAATTTGGTCACATCCACGTGGCCGATGCGCCGGGCCGACACGAACCAGGCACCGGAGAGATCAATTATAAGAAGGTTCTCCGCCATCTGGAAGCGCGCGGATACCGCGGACTTGTGGGATATGAATTGTTCCCGCTGACCGATACCAGACATGCGGTGCAGGCGATCATGGAGAATTGTTAAATTCTTAAAGAGCGTTTTCAAGATATTCTTCCAGACAAATTCCCCGCTCATACATCTCTGTCGCTGCCTCCACCCCTACATAACGGTAATGCCAGACTTCCTCTGCCACACCGGTAAACTGTGTTTTATCCCCTGGATATCGGAAAATAAATCCATATTTATAGCTGTTCTCCTGAAGCCATAAATACACGTCGTAGGTCTCTCCGTTGATATCTACCGCAAAACCTAACTGATGTTCACTGTATCCCGGCACAGCAACCCACTGTTCTGCCAACTCCTTTGCCTCGTTGTCCGGATACCCTTCTTTTTTATACTCCATGATCTTCTCATCATAAAGTTCTTGCTGTTTCTCTGGTGTCCGATAGCCAGACACCACCAGCGGCAATTTTCCCCCGTTCCCTTCTCTCGCGGCCTCCAGCATTTCCATCAACGGAGCATAAATACGTTCGTCTACATATTCCCCGCCCTGTACTTCTGTAAGCTTGGGTTTGTAGTCTTTTGGGATGTGGTTTTTGTTATTTACCAGGATCAGATTCCATGGTGTATCACCACCCTGTGCATTCATCATCCCATCCTGCTTATCATGGTTTATATATTTTATCTGCCTGTCGTTCAAAGACGACTCACTTCCCAGTTCAGCACTGTTTTTCCTTACAAAGCCAATAATTATCATAAAAGAGAGCAAGACCACGGCAACAACGCCGACCGTCTGTATCATCCCTATTCTCCTGCGTCTGCGCCCACGATGTATATTTCTTCTGCCCTTTTTCTGGTTATATTTTCCTGTCATAATAAAGCTCCTTTCTAATCTGTAAAAGTAATGCCTCTGTTCAATATCAATTGTACTGAACAAAGGCATCTCGAACTTTAATATGAAGTTGTTTAATTCCTAAGAAAATCCTAAGGCAGACAAACCGTGATCGTAACCGTGTCGCCTTCGCTGGCAGCGCTGACAGACCCGCCATGCAAGACAGCAATCTCTTTCGCGATCGCCAGACCAAGGCCCGTACCTCCGGTATCCGTTACACGCGCCTTATCCAAACGATAGAATTTATCAAAAAGGGAAGATAATTTCTCCTCCGGAATATGATTCCCTTCGTTCCGGAACGCGATCACGACCTGTCCGTCTGTTTCTCTGGCAGAGATAACAATCTCTGTATCAGAATAACTATATGCGGCCGCATTTCTCAAAATATTGGCGAATACCCTTACGATCTGATCCGGATCGGCGCAAATCATCTGATCCTCATCAACCTCTAACACTACCGAATTCCCATGCTGTGCAAAAACGGGCGACATCTCATCCGATAGCTGTACCAGCATGTAATACAGATCAATCGGTTCTCTGGACAGCTTGATCTGCCTGGAATTATAGCGGGTGATTTCAAAGAATTCATTGATCATCTCTTCTAAACGATACGCTTTATCCAATGTTATATGAATATTTTTGGCACGCTGATCCACAGGCATATCCGGTTCCTCATCGAGAAGATTCAGATATCCGATCACGGAAGTAAGCGGAGTACGGATATCGTGAGCTAGATACATCACTAATTCATCTTTCCGCCGTTCTGCAAGTATGGTTTCCTGCCGCTGCTTCTCTAACGTCCGCTTCACTGCATTCAATTTGTGTTCGAAAGGGAACATCTCTGCTGATAAATGTATCTTCTCAATATTTTCCGCAAGTAAAGCATCAATGCCTTGATTGATTTCTTGAAAATAACGGGTCATCCAACGGAATAAAAAATACAGCAGCGAAATGAAAATCAATAAAATTGCCGCAGCGAAAAAGATTTCTTTGCAGTTTCTAAAATAATAATGGTATATGAGAAATGCCTGCTCATGTTCCATTCGTATGAAATGTTCCAGAAACCACACGATCAGATTGCCGCCCCGCTGTCTCCACAGGAACAGATATAATACGATCACCGCTGCAACGGAAATCACGGCATTCACGCAAAACCGCAGCATGATCTTCATCTGAAATTCCAAATATTCGTTTCTGACACTATCCTTCAATTTTATACCCAACTCCCCATATGGTTTTTATATATTTAGGCTTGCTTAAAGTATCATTCATCTTCTCACGCAGATGACGGATATGAACCGTAATCGTGTTATTTGATTTGGTGTAATACTCATCCTGCCAGATCTGATGGAACAATTCTTCTGCACTGATCACACACCCTTTATTTTCCAACAGGATACGCAAAATAGAGAATTCTGTAGGAGTTAATACCAGCGGTTTATCATTCAGGAAGCATTCATGTGTATCTAACCTCATCATCAAACCGGAATGCGAGAGTATATGTTCTTCCTTCTCCGCTTCTCCTAAATGCGCCGGATTGTATTTCTTGTAGCGCCGCAGTTGGGACTTGACCCTTGCTACCAGTTCAAGCGGACGAAATGGTTTCGTGATATAATCGTCCGCCCCAAGGGTAAGCCCTGTGATCTTATCCGTCTCTTCATCCTTGGCTGTCAGCATAATGATCGGATAAGTATGTTTGGAACGAATCTTCTGGCACAAAGTAAATCCGTCTGTCTCCGGCAGCATAATATCCAAAATAGCAAGATCAAGTTCGGTTTTATTGATACATTCGAGGGCTTCTGCGGCAGAATAGAACTTAAAAACGGTAAAATTCTCATTGCTTAAATAGACTTCTATCAGGTCGGCGATCTCAGCTTCATCATCTACGATCAATATTCTGTCAGACATAGGATTCTATTCCTTTCTACGGGTTATCTTTAAAATTATAATACCCTGTTCGACAAATTATATCAAACAGGGCTATTACATACTTTAATATACGATTATTTAATTCTTAAGATAATCCTAAGACGAACTCTTAGCCTGCAGATGGATCATCATCCCCATATAATCACCGCTTAAGCGGTCCATCCAGTACCCCGCGTTCATCAGCGCCGATCCTGTCAGGTTGAGCGCCGCATAAGTCTTCTCTGTACCATCCGCTCCTTCCCGATGCACGTCCTCATTCCTGACCTCAGCGGAAACAGAGATAACCTTCGTCTCATATACGGTTTCTTCCCGCAGTCCTTTCAGCTTAAGCCTTCTCGCCGCCCCGAAATACCCCGGCAGCGCATGTATCTGGATATAAGTCAGAAGCGCCTCCTTCTTATCCTTAGATACGACCATCCAGCACGCATAATCCGGATTGCCAAGCGAATCTTCTATCCGGTAGAGGTCTCCTTCCTTCACAAGCCAATGGTATTTATGATAGATATCTACCTGCTTACGGATCACTTCTTTCTCGGATTCGCTCATCCGCGCAATATCCAGCTCATACCCAAATGTTCCCGCCATGGCGACATACCCTCTTGTCTCCAGCGAAGTGATCCTGCCGGTCTGATGATTGGGCACCGCACTTACATGGGCGCCGATCGTTGAGAGCGGATAACACATAGAAGCGCCCATCTCAATCTTGATCCGTTCTATGGCGTCCGAATCGTCCGATCCCCAGATCTGCGGACTATAGTAGAGTACCCCCGGATCAAACCGGGAACCTCCCGCGGAACAGTTCTCAAGCAGAAGTGACGGGAAATCATCCCGAAGCCTCCCCATAATCTCATATACTCCCAGAACATATCGGTGGCACAGCTCTCCCTGCCGGTCTGCCGGAAGCGCCGCCGACGCCGTCTCCGTCAGAGTACGGTTCATATCCCACTTGATATACTCCACATTCGCGCCGGATAATACCTGATGAATCATACCGTAGATATGATCCCGCACTTCCTTCCTGGACCAATCCAGCACATATTGATGGCGGAACAAGGAGCGGTGTCTCCCCGGAATCTGGATCGCCCAATCCGGATGCGCCCGAAACAGTTCTGAATCCGGGCTTACCATCTCCGGCTCGATCCACAGCCCAAACTTCATCCCGAGATGATTGATCTCCTTCGCGAGACGTCCGATCCCTCCCGGCACCTTCTCTTCATTGACAAACCAGTCTCCTAACCCTCTTCTCTCATCATTCCTGTTCCCAAACCAACCGTCGTCCAGTACAAATAATTCAATCCCGCACTTCGCCGCCTCAGCCGCGATCTCGGTCAGCTTCTCTACGGTGAAATCAAAATACGTCGCCTCCCAGTTATTTACAAGGATCGGTCTTAAGGTATCCGGATAGACATCACGGATCAGATGCCTTCTGTACAGATCATGGAAGGTCCGGCTCATCTTCCCAAGCCCCTGGTCAGAATATACCATCACCACCTCCGGCGCCGTGAAGCTCTCTCCCTGTCCAAGCTTCCAACTGAAATTAACCGGATTGATCCCCATCACGATCCGTGAGCCGCGGAAATGATGCCCCTCCGCAACTCCGAGAAAATTCCCTGAATATACCAGGTTCATGGCGAATACTTCCCCGGCATCTTCCGTCGCATCCGAAGAGATCACTGCCAGAAACGGGTTGTCCGTCGGCCCAGACTCTCCCCTAGTACTTCCCGTCGTGACCTTCCCCTGGCGCAGCGGCGTACGAACCGGCCCGCATTCCCTCTCCCAGCTTCCATGAAGCGTCAGCACATCAAAGTTCTGATGGTCGAATTCCAGACAGCCGGACATTGCCCGCTTGAGATAGACAGCCTTCTCGTCTTCGTTCGTAATAAGCGCCGCGCGTGTGATCACATTCAAATGCTCGAAGACCGTATAGAGAAGCGTCACTTTAAGCTTCAGCACTTTATCCCTGCACACCAGTTCCAGCGTATTACAGTCGCCGTCCTCCCTCTCGAAGGTTGACGGCAATCCATTCAGATGCGGTTTCCCCGGATAGATCTTATGGGATTCATAACGAAGATCACATGCGTGATACCCGTCAATGGTTTCCACCTCAAGGCAATGTTCTCGGTAATCCCCGCAGCCATAAGTCGGATATTCGAAGGGAACCGCATCCATGATCCGTCCCGCCTGCCCCGGCAGCACCGAAGGACGTACCTGATACAGCGGCCCATACAGATAATTAACATCTGAATCTATAATCTTCTTCCCATAATACAAATGTGAGACAAACTTGTCATCGTCAAATATACCGATAATGTAACTGGTATCCAAAGCATCCAGTTTAAAAATCCCCGCCTGTTCGTTGAATAAAATACTCATAAGAATCTCCTCCTCTCTTTCTTCATTAAAACTACAGCATCCTTTCGCCATTTGTCAAGAATCTCTCCTGATAAAATGATCAATCCGATAAGATATCTCCAATAGAAAACGTACATTACTATTATTCAATTCTACGTGCGTCAGATTCCGGATACATTCCAGCCGGTACGTCAGGGAATTGCGATGGATGTATAAGCTCTGCGCAGCCTCTTTGATGCTGCAGTTACATGCCAGGTAGATTTCCAGGGTATGATATAGATCCGTCCCGGCAGCATGGTCATAGCGGCTCAAAAGTCCCAAAGCCGGATGGCAGTATAATCCAAGCCGTTCTCGTTCCCTCGTAGAATCAAGCAGATCGTAAAAAGCATAATCCGAATAAAAACTTACTCTCTCCTCCGGACATAACTTAGACGCAAGCTCCAGCGCCCGAAAAGCCTGTGCATATCGTGCGGCAAAATTCTCAACCCGGAAAAAAAGATTGGAAACACCGATCCGCAGATATTCTTTTGCCGCAAGATCTTCTAATGCTTCTGTCATCTCAGAAGACAAGCCAGGGGCATCCGCAAGGGGAACTACCGCAGCAATACCATTTTCATGAAATGTAAAACGTGTATCCGGCTGAATTCGTACCAACTGACGCGCCACATCTTCTTTCAAATGCTTCTGCCCTAAATAGCGGCTCTGCTGAATGCTGAGAGCACACAGATGCATAGAAAACTGAAGTTCTGCGATAGCTGGGGCAATTTCTTCCGGAGGCGCGCCGATCAGCAGATCGTAAAGCAATTTCTGATAGATTGTATTTCCCGGGACCAGATAGGGAGCATAGCGGGAAATCGCATCGCCTGCTGCCGAGCTGATAACCGGTAACAACTGCAAATGCATAGAAGTAATAGGCGTCTCTTTCTCCAGCATCAGAACAATTCCTGCAAAATTCCCCCGTATGAATATCTTACTGGACAGTTTCCGAAGCGGGGACGCATAACAGGTAACCACCACCGGATCCGAGGTCCTGGCTGCGTTCTTCACAGCCTCTATCTCCTGTACGGCACTCACAAATTCATAGGTACAATACCCCAGCCGGATATTCTCTGCCCAGAGAGGATCGTCAATTGTGAAGATCGTAGAATGTGCCAGTATCTTAAAATCAGCATCCAGCAGGATCAATGAATTTCCAAGCTTAGCCGCCGCCAGATTGATCACCGGCTCCATACTGCGGGAATGCGCCGCACAATCCATCATCTCTCCATAGAATCCCCGGCCGTGGGATTCATCCAACAAAGCCTTCGCTGTATTAAATACCTGAAAAAGCTCTTTGGCGTCTACCAGGGCAAGGCTTGTATTCCCGGTCCAAAGAGGTGCAGCCGCCGTATTTTTCTCCGGAAAGGGGTCCAGGCCGTCTATATCCCATACCAGCACACACTGCGATGGCAGATTGGGATCCGCTGTATTCTTTTTCAAAAAAGAGGCATAGCCAAAATAAAGGGTATTGTTGTCATATTCTATTTGTGTACCGTCAATAAACGCTACATTGTCCAGATTAAAGATATCCTTAGAACATATGATCTCGGCGGACGTTCCTGTGGAAACTTGATTCATCAGGGTTGTAAACAGCATAAAATCACCTCATAATCGTCTACATTTCCTATCACAAACAGTATAGTGCACGGTGCACAAATTGTCAATTTGGATTCGGTCAGCACAACCATTTTCATTTATCTTTATTCTGCTTATAATGAGTGCATGATAAAGAACTGTATGACTTTAGAACCAAAAAAAGGAGCGAATGAATATGAGATTTGAGAACAAGGTTGCAATCATAACAGGATCAACAAAAGGTATTGGAAGATCTACCGCCATCTTGATGGCTCAAGAAGGCGCCAAAGTAGTTATCACAGGCACAACAGAGGCAGCCGGCAGCGAGGTTGTATCCATAATCAAAGAAGCTGGCGGAGACGCTTTTTTCCAGAAAACAGACGTTACCTCCGCAGAAGCGCTTGACGCACTGGTAAAGGCTGCACTGGATCACTATGGAAAGATAGATATCCTGATAAATAATGCCGGCATAGGCGGCAGCCTGGCGAATATGAACCAGATTACCGACGCCGAATGGAACAAGGTGCTTGCCACCAACCTGACTGCCGCATTCCAGATCATGAAACTTGTGATTCCTGTTATGGAAAATAATGGTGGCGGTACCATCGTCAATGTAGCTTCCATGGCCTCCACAGCGGCAGGTCGGGGCGGGATTGCCTATACAACCGCAAAGCATGGATTCTTAGGACTGACCCGTCAGATTTCCCTGGATCACGGACACACGGGCATCCGGATCAATGCTGTTCTGCCAGGACCAATCAACACCCAGATGATCGCAAGGATCCTGGAGATGCCGCAGCATCCGCTGAATATGAAGATTAAAATGAGTCCTTCCGGACGTCCGGGAGAACCCGAAGAAGTAGCAAAAGCCATTGCCTTCCTTGCCAGTGATGAATCCAGTTATATTCATGGCGCCTCATTAGCAGTGGACGGCGGTTATTCGATTTTCTAACCAGATGAAAAGGAGTATTATTATGTATGATAGATTATTTACAGAAGGTAAGATTGGCTGCGTGACCCTGAAAAATCGTCTTGTCATGTCTCCTATGGGCATTGGGCTTGCGAATCTGGACGGCACGCCCAGCGAAGACATGATCGCTTATTACGAAGCCCGCGCCATAGGCGGCGCAGGACTTATCATCCCGGAAATCACCAGAGTCAATGATGTACACGGACCAGGTCTTATGCGCCAGTTATCCGTTACCCAGGACAGGCATATTGAACCCTTAAGCCGCCTGGCTTATGCGGTACACAGACACGGCAGCAAGATCTTTATCCAGCTCCATCATCCGGGCAGGGAAACGGTTACCGCTCTTCTTGGAGGCGCACCGGTAGTCTCTGCTTCAGATATCCCTTGTAAATACTTACAGCAGCCCACAAGAGCGCTCTCCACAGACGAAGTCAGGGAACTGATCGGCCAGTTCATAAGCGGCGCCATCCGGGTACAAAAAGCAGGCTGTGACGGTGTGGAGCTGCATTGCGCCCACGGCTATCTGCTGCAGCAGTTTTTATCCCCTTATACCAATAAGCGGACCGATGAATACGGGGGAAGCTTTGAGAACCGTCTTCGCATGGTCAATGAGATCATCACAGGCATCCGCGCCGCCTGCGGACCCGAATTCCCTGTCGGCGTCCGTCTGTCGGTTGACGAATTCCTGGATAAGACCGGCGTTACGGAAGAATACATCCACATTCAGGACGGCGTGAAAATCGCTATGGCTCTTGAAGCTTCGGGAATTGATTTCATAGATGTATCTGTGGGGATGTACGAAACCGGTATGACCTGTGTAGAGCCGATTTCCTTCCCACAGGGCTGGCGCCGCGATCTAATCAAGGCAGTGAAGGATCATGTGAAGATCCCGGTGATCGGCGTATCCTCCATCCGTGAACCCGCCGTGGCTGATAAGTTCCTGGAAGACGGAGTGGAAGATTTCGTATCCATGGGCCGAAGCTGGCTTGCCGATGAAGAATGGGGCAAAAAGGTTCAGGAAGGCAGAGAGCATGAACTGTGCAAATGTATTAACTGTCTGCGCTGCTTTGAGAGCTTAAATGAATATAACGCTGCCGGACTGCCTGCAGAGTGCGCGCTGAATCCACGTCTCGCCAGAGAGCGGAAATACGGAGACCTGGCCCATGATCCTGCCCGTCACTCTGTCGCCGTTGTTGGCGGCGGTCCCAGCGGTCTGATGGCTGCCAAGACATTAGCCGAACGCGGCTGCCGTGTAACTCTTCTTGAACAGGGAGATACTCTTGGCGGAACGATCAATCAGGCAAAGATGCCGCCCCATAAGGAACAGATGGAATGGATCATGGATTATTACAAGGCCGCTTTTGACAAACTGGGCGTGGAAGTCCGGCTCAATACTGCCGCGACGGCAGATATGCTCTTCGACCTGAAACCAGACGCAGTCATAGTCGGTACCGGCTCCAAACCGGTGATTCCTTCCCGCATTCCAGGAGTCCAAAAGCCCCATGTTTACAGCATTCCTCAGATCTTGACAGGCGAAACGGATCTCTCCGGCAAGAAGGTGGTTATCATCGGCGCCGGCATGACCGGTATCGAGACTGCGGAATATCTGGCTGTCCGTAAGTGTAGTGTAACGATTGCCGATATCCTGGATCAAGTGGCTCCCACCGCTAACCATACCAACGTAGGGGATGTATGCGGCCGTCTGGCAAAGCACGATACCAGATTCCTGCTGGGCCACGCTCTGAAGGAAATACGGGAAGATTCCGTGATATTAGAAAAACAGGCGGATCATACAGAAGTTACGATTCTTGCCGACGCAGTAATTCTGTCTATGGGATATCGTCCGGATACGTCCCTGGTTGATGAGCTGAATGCAAAGGGTATTCCGGCGGTTGCGGTAGGAAGCGCAGTCAAGGACGGCACCATCGCCCCGGCCACCAGGAGCGGCTATGAAGCAGCCCGTGCGCTCTTTACCGAGAAGAAGAAAGAGACCGCATTCTATACACCCAAGTCCGATATCTCCAACTTCGGCAAGGTCTCTCTTATGGATGAACAAGAAGGCTTGTATCTGGCTTATCTGACGGACCCGCAGGCGATTGCCCGGATATTGCCTCCGCCGTTGAAACCGTTCTCCATGCCGGTTGTTACTCTCTCTGTCTGCCATATACACAAACCGACCTTCGCAGACGATTATTATGAGGCAATCCTGGGCGTATACGCAACCTATGGGAAATCTCTTGGATTATATCCGGTGGGATTGGTTCTTGGCGGACCGGGCGCTGAGATGGCTGTCCAATGCGGACGCGACAACGGCTCCATCCCAAAGAAACTGGGAGCAGAATTTGTAATCCGCAGAAATGATAATACAGTAACAGCAGGCGTTACCCGCCGCGGAACCCAGTTGGTTGACATCCATATGGAATTAGGGCAGTATAACAGTCCGCTCACCCATGCCCTATACCAGAATCCCGGAAACGGAAAGCAGGTATTTGGCGGCGGCTTCTACTTCCATTTCGACCGGATGCCTGACGAAAATGGAGTTTCCCATTTCGTCAACGGGGCCCTACTGCAGAATCTATGTGAATATAACTACCAGTCCTGGGAGCCTGGCACAGCCTCTCTGACACTGAATTCTTCTCTGGACGACCCGTGGGCAGAACTGCCGATCAACACTATTGTGGGCGGCGCGTATTCCAGGAACAGTCTGCTAGTGCATAAGCTGAATCTGGTAGAGAAGTTAGACGCAGAAGAAATCGTGCCGTATCTGCTGACCGGACGGTATGACCGGACCGCATTCATGGAGACCGGACGGATATAGGCATAAGTCAGAAGGCAGCCGGGAAATGATTATATATGAGTACAAATATCATTTCCCGGCTGCCTATCTGCATATTTACTGTGTAAGAAACCTATCTTCAATCGTATAGGTGGAAAATTTTCTTATGAACCAGACGGCATATAAGGCCTCAATATTCCTGCCACATTACTGATCGGCATCGTCTGCAGCCACACCTTCCCCGGTCCGCTGATCACGGTGTTGAATAACCCTTCGCCGCCAAACAGCATATTCTTCACCCCGGGCACACTCTTAATCTCCATCTGGCAGGTCGCCGTCATCACCGCGAGATGTCCGGTATCCACCACGATCTGCTGCCCCGGTTGCAGCTCATACTCCACTACATGCCCGTCAAATTCAGCGAATACGATTCCATGCCCGCTGATCTTCTGCATGATGAAGCCCTCTCCTCCGAACAGTCCTGAACTGAACTTCTTATTGAAGAATACGGACAGCTCTACTCCTGCCTCTCCTGCCAGGAATGCACTCTTCTGGAACACCATCTCCTGTCCCGGACCAATCTCATAGGCCTTGATCGAACCCGGGAAACTGGATGCAAATGCGATCATGCCATTACCGCCCTGGGCAGTATAGATGTTCTGGAACATCTTCTCTCCCGAGAACATCCTTCCAAATGCCTTCCCTATGCCTCCGTTCGTGGTCGTCTCCATCAGCATATTCGGTGACATCCATGACATGCCGCCGCCTTCCGTGATCATCTTCTCGCCGCCTTCAAGCTGACAGACCACTACCGGGAGAGTCTCACCTAGAATCTCATACCTCATAGTTATATACCTCCTGCTTATTCTTTGATATACTTCTGAATCCTTTTCGCAAGACATTTTTATTATATCAATACATGATTCTGGTGTAAAGCTTTCATTCCAAAATCAACCTTGCAACTCCATTGTTTATCCTGATGCAACAATCCGCCCATCCTCGATCCGCACGATCCGATCCGCCATCTGCGCGATCTCCGGGTTATGCGTGATCATCACAATGGTTTGACGGAATTCCTTGCTGGTCATCTTGAGAAGTCCGATCACGTCGTCGCTGGTCTTGCTGTCCAGATTCCCCGTCGGCTCGTCCGCCAGGATGATACTCGGCTTATTGGCCAGCGCCCGGGCGATCGCCACCCTCTGCTGCTGACCGCCGGAGAGATTGCCCGGCAAAGCGTCAAGCTTACTCTCAAGCCCGAGCATTCTAACGATCTGCATGATGAATTCTCTATCCGGCTTCTGTCCGTCCAGTGAGATAGGGAATACGATATTCTCCCACACGGTAAGGACCGGAACAAGATTATAATTCTGGAAGATAAACCCGATCTGCCGGCGGCGGAAGACGGTCGCCTGTTCGCTGTTCAGGCTGCCAAGCTCTGTCCTGCCGATCTTGATACTGCCGTCCGTGGGCGTATCCAATCCTCCCAGCATATTGAGCAGGGTAGATTTCCCGCTGCCCGAGGTGCCGATGATCGCGGTAAATTTCCCGCGCTCAATCTCCAGGTCTACACCGTCCAATGCCTTCACCATCGTATCTCCGTTCCCGTAATATTTTCTAAGGCCTGATACCTTCAAGATGCTCTCCATAAATGTCTTCCTCCATGATCATATTGTGATTATTCTGCTACCCGAAGTTTCTCAACGATACTGCCCCTGTTAAATAAATGCAGCGCCGCAGACGGTATGAAAGCCGCCGCTGTCATCAGCACGATACAGGTAATAAGCGCCGGAATCAGTGTAAAATGAAAACTAAAGAGCCAAAGTATTCCCGTAAGTCTGCGTATCACCGCGAACCCCAGCAATACCGCTGCCGCCAGGCCGCCCACGCAGGCTCCGGCCGCGTAATAGATCCCCTCGAAAGTAAGCATCCTGGCAAGCTGCTTCTCCGTCATGCCGATACTCTGCATCGTGGCAAATTCATGCCGCCGCGTGATGATCGTCGTGATTATCGTATTGCTCAGGTTGAGCACACCTATTATTCCAAAGATAATACCGATCAGGCCTCCTACGAATGTGACCATAGCGCGCATTCCTTCTGCATGCTGTCTCGCGCTCTCGGCCGATACATAATTGATGGAAGTATCCGCCGTACTCATATAATTCTCGATGAAATCCGTCATATCGGCCTGCCGTTCTTCTTCTACATCAAAGGAATATTTATACACGACAGGATCGTCATAGATCTTCCTATAGATCTCATAGGGAAGATAGAGAGATACGGACTCGCCCCCAACTTCATGAGCCCCGTTCAGAGTAGTGCCAATCTCTTCGTCATCCCCGTTAAGCGCCGCTTTCGCCAGAACGGGAAGCTCCATGACCGCATTCCCGTCCTTATAAACCGTGATGATATCTCCAATCTCCGTGATATCAAAATCCTCATCTATCCGTGTGGTATAACGATCCATCTGTACACCCGCCAAGACTCCTTCGCCTTCCAACATCTGCCCGTAGAGCTTCGCCGTATCCGTCTCCCCCTCCTGGATATCCATGCGGGATACACTGTCCTCGCTCATGCCATATACATTACAAAGCAGTCTTCCGTCATTTCCGACAGGGGCGTTGACCTTATCCGACATTCCGTAGAGAATATTTTCTCCTTCTGATTTTTCCCAAGTCCAGGTCTCCTCGATCACGGCTCCAATGTCATAGGTGACGTCCATATCGTCCAATGTATTTTTATAAACGACCGATCCGCCGTATACGCCCGGCTGTCCGGCTATATCCTCGACCGTCTGCTCGCTTAGCCCTTGATCACGCCGGGTAAATCCTTTCATAAGATTCGTACTGTCTTTATTCACAACCGCAAAGTCGGTTCGGATGATATAATCCACCTGTTTCTCTATATCAAGGCTTGCCGCAGCAATCCCTACACTGTTCAGCAGGACAACGCAGAGCATCAGTGACAGCATGATAAATGCTGTCCGCCTCTTATTACGCCCCAGATTCGACCACGCCATCCTCGTAAGACCGGCGTTGGCAGATCTACGCCCGGATCTTCTCTTCCCGGCGCTCTTCTCTACAAAACGATATGCTTCGATCGGCGGTGTATTGGCCGCAGCCCGTATGGGCTTCCTGGTTGAAATGAATACGGTAAGAGCAGTCAGAACAGCCGCTCCTAAGAATATGACCGGGGAAGGATCCACATTGACCGTCAGATTCTCATACTCATTCGATATCGTATCCATCACAATCGGCAGCGCCGCCTTTCCTACGAAGAATCCGGTCAAAAGCCCAAGCGGTATCCCCATGCCGGACAGCCAGAGTGCCTGACGGTTGATCAGCATCTTCACCTGCTTCTTACTCATGCCGATGGTCCGGTACAGCCCATAGCGCCGAATCTCCTGCATCACGGCAATATCGAACACATTATAGATCAGAAGATATCCGCACAGAATGAACAGCACGACGATCACAGCGCCCATCCATACTGTCTTGGGATCAACAGACGGATTCGTCATGGTATTCACGGAAGCGGCCACAAAATTATCGGCATCCCAATTCTCCGGATCGCCGCCCACGCTATACACCCATTCGTTCATCTTATCCTGAAGACCGCCGGGACCTGCCGCCGTAAAATCAGACCAGTAAGTTCCCGCCACCTCTCCATCCTCGCGAAATGTGTACTTGAAAATGTCCGGATGCGCATCCCGAAATGCAGTCCCCGCCCACATCACACTGACCTGGTCGTTGCTTGCCTCATACCATCCGGATACCGCCATCTCGAATGTATACGCCTGCCCCCGCAGGGTAAATTCCACCGGCACTTTCGCACCAACCTCAGGCTTTACTCCCAACTCTCGAAGCGCCAGATCGGATGCAACGACCTCATTTACCGCTTCGGGAGCCTTGCCGTGGCTTGGACTGCAGAAGGTCAATTCCGCCTGTATGTTATCCAATACCCCGAATTCAATGTTATGCCTGTCAATGTTCGCAAGATTGGCAACCGGCATCCGAAGCCCATAGCTTCTGACAAATTCTGCATCCTCAAGCTTCTGGAACTGCTCGGACGTCATGTATCGGAAATCCCCGTCTGATCTGCTCATCTTCGCGATCTGCTGGGTAAGTGTCAGGGAATCCATCGTCCCCTTTCCGATTGTTGTTACCGTGGTAAATAATATGGCCGTCAGCATAATAGCCAGTACCGCTGTCAGATTGCGCACCTTACTGGCAGCAAAGCTTCGCATAGCAAGTGTTCTAAGCGACATGTTCATGATCGTTCCCTCCCTTGTTGTTGATAACAGGATACCACTTCAAAGTTACGATCAAGGTACAAAAAAAGGTACATTTTTGTACCTTAGGAACTGATTCATTCGATTATACGCCCGTCCTGCATCCTGACCACCCGGTCTGCAAGCTGAGCCAGTTCCAGATTGTGTGTGATCATGACCAATGTCTGGTGATAAGCCTCCGCCGTCATCTTTAGAAGCCCGGCCACATTCTGGCTGGTCTTCGCGTCAAAGCTCCCGGTCGGCTCGTCCGCCAACAGAATCGCCGGTTTCGTGAGCAGCGCCCTTGCGATCGCTGTACACTGCTGCCCGCCGCCGGATAGCATATAGGGAAGCTTGTCCAATTTATCATCCAGCCCCAGGATCCTCGTTATCTCCTCGAAGAACACCTTATCCGGCTTAGAATCGTCCAGCACAAGAGGAAATAAGATATTCTCCCGTATCGTCAATTCTGGGACCAGATTGTAATCCTGGAATACAAAACCTACCTTCCGCCGCCTGAAAACCGTCAATTGTTCCTCGGACAGATCTGCCAGATTGATTCCATCTACGATGACCTCTCCTTCCGTCGGCTCGTATAAACCGCCGATCGAATTCAGCAGCGTAGTCTTTCCGGAACCGGACGCGCCGATCACCGCGGTAAATTTACCCTTCTCAATGGAAAGGTTGATTCCGTCAAGAGCTTTCACCTGACTCGCACCTTCGCCGAAATATTTCTTTAAATTATGTATCGTTACGATATTCAAATTTTCTCCCCCACTTCCCACAACCGCAAATCTATTCAACACACCACGATTCAACTCAGCAAGAATACAGAAAATGTAGTTCCTTCTCCGATCTCTGATTTCACGCTGATGTATCCCTTTTGCCGGGTAATAATGCCGCGGGCCAGATATAATCCAAGCCCCACTCCCTCCTCAGAAGCCGTTTCCTGCGCCCGGTAGAACCGCTGAAACACATCATTATAATGTTCGGCGGCAATCCCCATCCCGGTATCAGATATATCGA
The DNA here is from genome assembly GCA_947652615.1 of uncultured Dorea sp. GTDB lineage: Bacteria > Bacillota > Clostridia > Lachnospirales > Lachnospiraceae > Sporofaciens. The sequence continues at coordinate 56,963 of CANTDX010000010.1, forward strand.
TTCGGGTATAGAACTGCCACGGCCGGACTCTCACACGGATATTCCCGCCCTCAGGCGTATATTTTACGGCATTATCCAGTATATTACCCAATGCCTCGGCCGTCCATTTTGGATCATGCTTGACCGACATCTGGCTGTCACACTCTACATCGATCTGGATGCCTTTGTGCGCAGCCTTTGCCCAGATGCCGTTCACTGCCTGTGCGATCGTCTGATACAGGCTGCCATTTTCCATGTGGAGAGTGAAGGTTCCCGTCTCTAAACGGGACATCTTGATCAGCGATTGCATCAGGAAGTCCAGTTTGTTGATCTGCCCAGACATCGTAGTGAGAAATTCCGCTCTTTTCTCATCAGTCAGCTCATGCTGCTGCAGGATATTGGTAAACATCTGAATATTCGCGACAGGCGTCTTCACCTGGTGGGAGATATCGCTGACCAATTCCTGGATGATCTGCTTATCTTCCTCGCTCTGCCTCTGCCCCTCCCGCATACGTTCATAGTATTGCAGCAGCTTCTCCTGTACTTTGGAAGCTTGTGAATCCTCATAGGACGTGTAGTTCTCCGGTTCACGTCCGTCCATCCATGCATCCACGGCGCCGCAGATATCATTGGCGAAATCCGCCTGCTGCCGTCTCTGACGCAGATCCCACAGCTCGATCAACAGGAACATCGCACTGCCTGACACCAGGAGGCTGAGCCGGATATTTGCAGGCGGCAGGTAATTCCACAGCATTCCTGTAAGAAAGATCAATATCGCTATTGCCGATAATATAAATTTTATTGATATATATTTTCGTGGTATATGCCTTCCCTCTAGCATCCTTACATCTTCGCTCCTGTCCATACATAACCCATTCCCCTGACCGTCCGGATGTAGGAATGACCTGTATCTTCAATCTTTGCACGCAGCCGGTTCATCGTTACCGTCAGGGTATGGTCATCAATAAAGTTTTCATCACAATCCCACAGTTTTTCCAACAAGGTCTGCCGCGTCACGATATTTCCGGCATTGGCCGTCAGAAGCCGCAGCAGCTTGTACTCGTTGGGCGTGATGGGAAGCTTCCCATCATCCCGGATGGCAGTCAAAGCGCCAAAGTCCAACCGAAGATACCCGTCGTCATAGCAATCGGACTCTGCTTTTGAGTTCGAATCACCCCGCCGCAATGCGACCTCCATTCGCCGCTTAAGAATCTGGATGTTAAATGGTTTGGTAACATAATCATCCGCGCCCAGATCAAAGCCCTCCAATTCGTCCTGCTCCAGATCATTCGCAGTCAGGAAAATGACCGGAAGATCAGGAATATCCCTTTTTATTTCCCGGCAAAGATGGAATCCATTCCCGTCCGGCAGGTTCACATCCAGGATCGCCAGATCAAAATGTTCTGTTTTCAATAATTGTTCTGCCTTCTTACAGCTATAGGAGGCCACCGTAAGATAGCCGCTTGCATCTAATTCAAAACAAAGCCCTGCACTGAGAGCCAGATCATCCTCTACAACTAAAACCTTCTGCACAATATCACCTCAAAGCTTCATTTAAAAAGCATCAGTCAGATAAATGACTGATGCCATTATAGTTCTAAAAAGTTCAAAAATTAAAGACAGTATTATTTTTACCTTTTCGCGAAACTTTTTGTGTTCTTTTTACTGCTTTAATCTCATCCAAGACCTTTAACTTTTCCTCTTCAAGCTCAGAAGCAGACATTTCTTTATATCTTTCAGGAATTGTCAAAATATCATTCTCGCATACTGCCATCATCTGTTACCTCCTTAAATTTGATATCAAAATTCTTCTGAATTTCATATAAAGCCATTATCTGTGCTTCATTTTCATTATAACCACTTTTCAGATAACCTTCAACCACCAATTTGTAATAGTTCTCATTGACTCTTTCATTCGTGGCATATATGTATACTCGTCCATCATGACACACCACGATACCTACTATATATCCGTGATCAAAATTAGAATTTAAATCATCAATACTTGGCGGAAAACTATCTGGATGTGTGTGTATCGTAAGCAGATTATTATACTTTTTAATTGTCCTCTCAGTCGCCGCAGAATATACTATTCTTTTCTCAACTGATGCATTTGTCTCCTTCGCAACTATGTTTAATGTATCCAAATCTATCCAATACATATCTTCATACTTTGTACCCGAACGATGTTCAAGCATATCTTTTGCCAATCTATATAAAACTCTGCTTAATTCTCGGTTATTTGATATAAAGTCAAATTTTCTTTTATATCCTCCACCTCAAACACCTCTATTTGTTATATGAATAAAAATAAGAACATGGAATGAACCTTACACCATCCCATGCCCTTATTTTTCTTAAGTATTCTACTTCTCCTCACTCTTCCCGGCTCCCGCCGCACAGAACAGCACGAACCCCAGGAACAACACCGCCGCTGCCATCCATCCGGCAAGCACCGCCGTTCCTCGTCCTACAAACATATCATAATACCCTTTCAGATAGATAACGATAATGATCAGCGGAAGCACATAAGATACATATCCCTTAAGCCCGCGTGGGAAATGAATACCGTCCCCTGCATTAGCTTCCTTGAGGAAATTCTCAAAGCCCCATCCGTTCTTCCTGGTACAGAACAGCACATATCCCAGGCTTCCAAGCGGAAGCAGGTTGTTGGATACGATAAAATCCTCAAGATCCATGATATTCGTTCCTGCACCCAACGGCTCAAATCCGGCCAGAACATTAAATCCAAGCACGCACGGCATACTTAAGACAACAAGCATCACCACATTCACCAGCACGCTCTTGCGTCTGGACCATCCAAGCAGATCGATCGCAAACGAGATAATATTCTCAAATACCGCCACGATGGTCGTAAATGCGGCAAAGGTCAGAAACAGGAAGAACAACGCAGCCCATACCCGTCCGCCCGGCATCTGTGCAAATATATTGGGGATCGTAATGAAGATCAGGCTTGGGCCTGCTCCCGGCTCTATCCCAAATGCAAAACAGGAAGGTATGATAATGAAGCCTGCCATCAGCGCAACGAAGGTATCCAGCGCCGTAATGCTGATCGCCTCACCCGCAAGGCTTCTTTCACGACCGATATAGCTTCCGAAGATCAGCATCGCTCCGATTCCGATAGACAGAGTGAAGAACGCCTGGCTCATTGCTCCAAAGATCACGTTCCCGATCCCGATCTCTTTCATCCTGGCAAAATCCGGAACCAGATAGAAGCTGATACCTTCCCCGGCTCCCTTAAGAAATACAGAGTGGACCGCCAATACCACCATAATGATCAGAAGCGCAGACATCATGAACTTGGATACGCGCTCAATTCCCTTCTGAATTCCAAAGTAGCAGACGGCAAATCCTACGATACAGATCAATACCGTCCAGAACGTCATAACCGGCACATTTCCCAGCATATCCGTGAATCCTGCCGCCACCGTATCCGACGCTGCACCTGCAAATTCGCCCTTGATACTGCGGTAACAGTAATACATCATCCAGCCGCCCACCGTAGTATAGAACATCATCAGCAAGTAACATCCGATCACACCGATCCATTTCGTCACATGCCACCGGGTACCGGCAGGCTCCAGCTTCTCGAAACTTGCCGCCACGCTTCGCCGGCTTCCTCTTCCCACCGCGAATTCGCAGATCATGACCGGTATCCCCATGATCAGAAGGAATACCAGATAGATGAGGATAAATGCCGCTCCTCCAAACTCCCCGCACATATACGGGAACTTCCATACATTCCCGATTCCTATCGCGCATCCGGCAGACACCAAGATGAATCCCAGACGCGACCCGAACTTTTCTCTCTTCACCCTATCCTATCCTCTGGAACATCTGAATTGTAATTCTTCCCATCTGCGGTCTACTTCCTTCTGGAATTCTTCGATCAGATATTCGTTCCCTTTCTTGAATAAATGCTTGAATCTTCCCTGCGGCTTCAGGAAATCTTCGATCGGCAGCTTCTTCTTCGGCTCATAGTTCAGGATCCACTTGCCTTCCACTACTTCGAACAACGGCCAATAGCAAGTCTCCACGCCCAGTTTGCAGATCTCCATGATATCCGGCGTATGGTATCTCCATCCTCTTGGGCATGGCGCCATGATATTTAAGAAAGCCGCACCCGGCGTATAGATCGCCTTCTCGGACTTCACATGGAGATCCTTGAAGTTCCCGATGAATGTAGTCTGCGCCACATAAGGCACGTCGTGCGCCGCTATGATCGCCGCCAGGTCCTTCCTGTTCTGCGGCTTCCCATTGCTTGCACTCCCCACCGGAGTCGTCGTCGTGTCCGCATACATGGGAGTCGCGGAGGATCGCTGGATACCCGTGTTCATATATGCGCCGTTGTCATAGCAGACATATACCATATCCGCATTCCGCTCCATCGCGCCGGATAACGACTGGAAACCGATATCATAGGTTCCGCCGTCGCCGCCGAAGGTGATGAACTTGTACGTCTCGTCTAATTTCCCTTTTCTTTTCAGCGCCTTGTACGCACCTTCCACGCCGCTTAAGGTTGCTCCGGCATTCTCAAATGCATTGTGGATGTAGCTGTCCTCCCATGCCGTGTATGGATAGGTAAATGTAGACACCTCCAGACACCCTGTTGCATTGCCGATCACTGCCTTATCTCCTTCATGAAGCCCGCGCAGTACATTTCTTACCGCGATGGTCCCGCCGCAGCCCGCACACATCCTGTGCCCCGGCGCCAGACGTTCCGGTTTGCTCATTGTCTCTTTGAAATTATAACTCATCTTTGGTCCCCCCTATTCTCTGATTCCCAGATAACGATACGTCTCACCTGCATCGCCGTCGGCTGCTATCTGTTTCAGGGTTGCAAATATACCTTCCATGTCCTCTACGCGCACATCACGCCCGCCAAGTCCATAGATATAATTTACCGCCAAAGCCTGTGATCTCGCCCGGTACAGCGCCGCCATCACATCCGCGCCCAACGGGCCTCCGTGATTCGTATAGCCCTCTGCCCGGTCCATGACCGCAACTGCCTTGACACCTTGCAAAGCCTTAGCGATCGCTTCTGCCGGGAACGGACGGTAGAGACGGATCTTCAAGAGACCGACTTTCTCTCCCTGTTCTCTTAATTTATCAATCGCATCCTTCGTCGTACCTGCCGCCGACCCGATCATCACTACCGCATACTCAGCATCCTCCAGGCGATATGCCTCGAACAGGCCGTACTCTCTGCCGGAGAGCTTCGCGAATTCCTCCGCAACCTCTAACACGACCTTCTCCACATGCTTCATGCCTTCCGCCTGGTTCCGTTTTGCTTCCATATAGTAATCTGTGATAGAGTAGGGACCTACTGCCATCGGACAGTCAGGATTCAGCAGATAATTCTCCGGTTCATATTCTCCGACAAAGTTCTTAACCTCTTCGTCTTCTAATAATTCCATATTCTCAACGGCATGGCTGGTGATAAATCCATCCTGGCAGATCATAATCGGAAGTCTCACATCCTTATGCTCCGCGATCCGGTATGCCTGTACCATGTTATCATAGGCTTCCTGGTTATTCTCCGCATACATCTGGATCCATCCGGCATCCCTTGCCCCCATACTGTCAGAGTGGTCGCAGTTGATGTTGATCGGTCCTGACAATGCGCGGTTCACCAACGCTAATGCCAGCGGCAGACGATTGGACGCCGCTATGTATAATTCTTCCCACATATACGCAAGCCCGCAGGAGGACGTTGCGGTAAGGCTCCTTGCCCCTGCCGCAGACGCTCCGATCGCCGCGCTCATAGAGCTGTGCTCGCTCTCCACCGGGATAAACTCCGTATCCACCTGTCCATTTGCCACAAAGGACGCGAAATACTGCGGGATCTCTGTGGACGGGGTAATCGGGAATGCCGGAAATACATCCGGATTGATCTGTCTTAACGCGATCGCGATCGCTTCGTTTCCTGATAAACGGTCTCTTTTTGCCATCTTACTTACACCCCTTCCATTGTAATCGCGCCGAATGGGCATGATTTCACACAGATGCCGCATCCCTTGCAGTGATCATAGTCGAATTCGCCTCTCTTGCCATCCTTCACCGGAATACAGCTATCCGGACAGACCGGCGTACACAATAGGCACTGTTTACACTTATCTTCTATAAATACCGGCTTATCCGTGGACCACTCGCCTGTATTGAAATCCTTCGACGTCCCTGCCCCGGCGATCACCATGCCTTCTGTCAGGTCCTTCCACGTTGCTTTTACACCTAATTTCGTGATATCTACCGCCATTACCGCACCTCCTTAAGCGCCATCTTAAGCGCTGCCATATTCCCGTCGATCACTTCCGGCTTACTGGCGAACTTATGTGAAAATGATGCGCGCATCTCTCTTAAGAATGTCTCTTCATCCATGATATCCGCCACCTTCACGATTGCCGCAAGAAGCGGGGTGTTAGGGAAATATCTCCCCATCGTCGCCATGGATACTTTGTGGGCGTCAATGGTGCAGACCTTCCCTTCGTATCCCTTCAGATGCGGGATGATCTCTTCCTTTGGACGGGACGTATTCACCAGAATCGCCCCGTCCTTCTTAAGTCCGCTGGTCACATCGACCGCCTCCAGCAAGGATTCATCTACGACAACCACATATTGCGGGTCATAAATGTTGGAATGTACGCGGATCTGCGTATCGCTGATCCTGTTATAAGCTGTGATCGGCGCTCCCATACGCTCCGGGCCATATTCAGGGAAGCCCTGGACGTATTTGCCTGTCTGGAATGCCACATCTGCAAGAAGCAGGGCGGCAGTCTTGGCACCCTGGCCGCCGCGGCCGTGCCATCTGATCTCTGTAAGGTTACTCATCTTCTTTTTTCCTTTCTTCGTATTCTGTATTCTCAATACCGAGTGGGCTCTGTTTTATTTGCACATTCACTATTGTACTTGAAGATTGGCTTTGTGTCCAGTATAATTTTGCCTTCTTCTGCGTCTCTTCCGGAATGTTCTCTGTCTGTTCATGTGGATTGCGAAGCATCCGCTGATCAGCAGCATGGACAGATAGATTCCGGCCTGCCGTATAGCGGAATCCCCGGTCTTTGGCGATGCAGGAGGAGCAGGCTTCCTGGTCAGCTTCACTGTCTGGTCCTTATCTTCCAGGTCTTCGTGAACGGCCACTTCTTTGTCATTCTCTGTCATATAGAGCTTCTCAAAGACTACCAGTTCAATCTCTTCTAAGCCCTGATTCTTGAAGGTAAAGTCTACGTTCACGCTTCCTGTCGGTTTCTCGGCGGTAAATACGGCTTCGGCCGTGACCGGACGGCCGTCTGCGATCAGCGCCGATCCGCTGCGCTTATCCATCACGGTTCCGACGATCTTGTATTCTTCACCCGCAAGCAGATTCTTATATTCTACCTGGTCCGTGATGGTGATCACATCCTTAAGGAGGATTTCTTTTTCGCCTTCTTTGCCCTTCGCGGTTGTCTGGATAGACGGGAAATAGACGCTCTGCTTCTCATCTTCGATATCCTCATGCTTTGCGATCGGCTTCTTCTCATAGGTAAGTGTCTCGAAGACCACCGCCGTCTTTCCCGCGAGAGCGCTCCCATCGAATTCAAATACAACCTCAACCTCTCCATCCGGCTCCTCTGCCGTGAAGATCGTCTCTCCGGTCACCTTCTTTCCGTCGTCATCCTTGATCGGCTCCCCGGTCTCCCGATCCATCAAGATCCCGCTCAGGATATATTCACATCCCGCCAGAACATTGGTATAAGATACGGTGTCTGTAAGTCTGATCTCACCGTCTGCTTTGGCCTGATGCGTCTTGGTCTCATCATCCTGCACCGTCGTTCCTATCTTTGGGATATGAATCGTCTGTGCTTCGTCCTCTATGTCCTTATGTACCGCGATCATTACCTTCTGAAACCACGACTTCTTAAGATATAATTCCTCGAACACAACGAAGGAATGTCCGTCAAGTCCTTCTCCCGGGAAGCGGAAGGTCAGCTCTACGGTTCCGTCAGATTCCTCCGGCACAAAGGTTGTCTTCGCGCGGATCTCTTTGCCGTCGGCATCCAGGGCCGGTTCTCCTGTCTCCTGGTCCGTCAGCACACCTTCCAGCCGATACTGATGATCGGTCACTAGATGCTGATACTCTACGGTATCTGTTATGGTAATCTCCTCTGCCGCCATCGTCAGATTGACCCCCGTCTCCTTATCAAGGGCTGCCGTCCGAAGCTTCGGGAACTTAACCGTCTGCGGCTCATCATTCAGATCCGCGTGAACGGCAATGCTCTTCTTCTCTATCAATAATTCCTCGAAGGCGACCGTAACCTTCCCGACAAGCAGACGGCCGTCAAACCGGAAGGTGACTTCCACTTCACCGCTTGCATTCTTCGCCGTAAATGCTGTCTCTGCCGTGATCTCCTTACCGTCGGCATCTGTCAGAGGCTTGCCGCTTAACTTATCCTTCAGCGCACCCTGCATGGTATACTTCTTCCCCGGGATCAGATTCTCATAGCGTACCACATCCTTTATAATCACCTCTTCATCCGCATAGGACATCCGAAGGTCCGTCTTCTCATCGGATGCTTCTGTCCCGATCTTAGGGAAATAAATGGTCTGTTCGGCGTCTTCGGCATCCTTGTGCTCTGCCGCGGATTTGCCGTTATAGAACAGCTCTTCATAAGCCGTCAAAGTCTCTCCTGCGAGCTTAGACCCGTCGAACTTAAATATCATTTCCACACTGCCGTTCTTCTGATCCGGTGTAAAGGAAGCCTGGGCCGTGATCTCATTCCCTTCCGCATCCAATGCCGGCTTCTTCGTCTTCGTATCAATCAGCATTCCCTTTAAGACATAGCCTCTCCCCGGCACAAGATTCTCGTATCTGACCTCATCCACCAGCGTCACATCCGCGTCCGCACGGGACAAATGCTGCTTCGTATCATCATCATGGATCACCGTCCCGATCTTAGGGATATAGATCGTCTGTGCTTCATCACTGATATCCTTATGTACCGCATACTCCCGGTGATCTCTTTCCAACGTTTCAAATGCGACAAGCGTTCTGCCGCCCATCCCTCTGCCGTCAAACCGGAAGACCACTTCCACCGTACCGTTTGCCGTCTCTGCCGTGAATTCCGTCTGAGCCTCGATCTTATTCCCCTTCTGGTCTAACGCCGCTTTTTTCGTCTCTTTGTCCATCAGGATTCCCGTTACGGTATATTTTCGTCCTACCCGAAGATTCTCATAAGACACCGTATCCACAATGACGATCTCTTCATCTGCCTTAGAGAGGTTGCTGTCCGTCTCCTGATCAACGGCCTGAGTGGCAATATCCGGGAAATGAATGGTCTGGGAAGAGTCATTGATATCCTTATGCTCCGCCAGCTTCTCGCCGCCTTTGTACAGTTCTTCAAATACGACCACATCCATTCCCCGGAGTGCAGACGCATCAAAGAAGAACTCCATCTCAACGGTACCGTTGGAATCCTTCGGCGTGAATTCCTTCGTCACCGTAACCGCGTTTCCATCCTTACCTGTTACCGGATTCCCTGTCGTCCGGTTCATCAGGGTTCCGACCATCCTGAAGCTTTCCCCTTTTCTAAGTCCGATATAGTCGACCGTATCTATGATGGTCGTATCACTGTCTGCCTTCGCGTAATGGGTGCCGGTCGTCTCATCCTTCGCGGAAGTGCCGATACGGATGTCCGCATTCTCGATGTTGCCAAGATTCACCGTATAGCTGTCCCTCGTAATAGAAATAGATCCCTTATAGAGGTATTTCCCTTCATTCGCGGCACACTTTAACTCTTCCAGGGTATAAGTATCATAGGGCAGCGCGCCTACTGCGTCGTCTACCGCCGCCGTCTGGCCGTCCGCATTCAGTCCGAACCAGATTCCGTCCCCGATCCTGCCTCCGTTGGTATTGCGGCTGTGCGGCGCATACGCAGAGTTAGAAGAATAATGACCGTTCGCATCCGTGGTAAATACATGTGATTCTCCCGTCGTGTTAGATGTAAGCCGGAATTGTACCCCTTCCATAGGCTCCTGGGTATTCTTGTCGATCTTGGTCAATTCAAAATCTCCCCGGAACACACCGTCTGCTACTTTGTACTCATTCCCGCCGTTAAGCGACGCCTGTGTCCCGTTCTGTAGAATCTGTGAGACATAGATGCCCTCGCCGCTCTCTGCCCCGCTTCCCGCCTGCAGATATAACGGATTCAGAAGGTAACCTGCCGGCGGCTGTACCTCCTCGACGCTGATCGTTCCAAGGGGCAGTGTGATGGTATTGCCGACCTTGTAGAATGCATCCCCAGATACCTTCTCCGTCTCTTCTAAGAGTCTGCCACTCCTTGAAGCCAAGGCTTGCGGCTCACCGGTCCTTGCTTTCAGCACCCAGCTTCTTGTCGGCTTACTCGGAAGATTCTCACCGGTATAATAGCCCTGGTAGAAATTCACCCGGAATCTGGCATTCTCAAGGGACGCCGCCCCTTCTGCCCCCGGCATCCTGGTTCCCCGGTCGATCTTGTACAGCTCGATGGCAGCCATATCATGAACCGGCTCATCGCTCACACGGATGACAGACGTCTTTCCTTCGCTGACCTTCACGGTATGCACCTGGGTATCCAGAATATATCCCTTAGGCGCCTGCTTCTCCTTCACGTAATAGGTTCCCGTCTCAAGCTCCACGGTGTCGGACCGCCCTCTGGTATCCGTGATCAATGTCGTCTCAAGCTGTGTACACGCTCTGTTCTGATATACGCCATACTGGGCGCCGCCCAGGGAATAGCAGGAGTTATTCTCCGTAATCTCCGTATTCGCCGATTCCTTCACCAATCTCGCGAACCCTTTGGGCGGCTCTTCCGGCACTTCTGGAACATCCGGAATATCCGGCTGTTCCGGAATCTCACGGAGTGTAAAATGTGCCAAAGGCTGAGAAGCTCCATTCAGATAAGCAGTCCCCTCTCCCACGTATTTGCCCATATTCGCCGCTACTTTGTTGATGGCATCCGCATATACCTGGTTCTGCAGGTCAAGGTTAAAATCCGAGCCGTCCACATGGATATTGCCGCAGTTCCAGCTAAAAGGTCCGTTGAGATGCCGCCAGACCAGGCATTGTGCCGCCAGATACTTCTGGTTCTCCGTCAGCTCATTATGCTCGTAAGCATATTTGATATACAACGCGCACGCCGTGATATCCGACTGCTTGATCCCATACTCCAGCAGATTCACCGCCGTAACATTGCCGCTTGCAAAATTCGTAAGCGGATTCAGGCAGAAGGCAGCTTTCCCGTCTACTCCCAGCATCCCCTCGTTATACGTCTTGATCTGCTCACTGTTGTCGTTATATACCCGGATCCGCCCGATCTTGGCACGAAGCTGGCTTGACGTACCCCCTGCCCTTGCCGCCGCATAGGCTCTTGCCGCCTGGGGCTGTACCAGTTCCTCTGCTATGTCTGCGCCGTCTTCTGCTATATCTTCTGCTCCGGCCGACTCATTTGCCGTTCCATTCTTCTCTGAGTCCTCCTTCCGGACAAAGGTACCCCTGACGGTCACATCGCGCCCCGGCATAAGGAAAGCATAGGCTCCTTCTTCCGTCCGTTCCGGTCTGGGCATCTCTTCCTCCGTCACCGCATCCATAACCGTTAACTTCTCCAATGCGAACATTTCCTCCGGCTCCGCCTGGAAGGATACCAGATCTCCTTCATTGTAAGCTCTCGTCCTCTCCTGTTCTTCTCCAAACCGAAGCTTCCCGCCTGCGGCTTCTTCTAATGTCACGGAATGCCCGGCCTTCCCTGCTTCACTCCCGTCTGCCGTCACCTCCGAAGCAGACACCGCTCCGGTACGCTGCAGCACAAAAGACAGACACATTACAAGTACAAGGATACCCGACAAACCTCTCTTCGTTTTTTTCATACTTTTCATTGCTCCTTTCGCTTACATGATTTTCAATCACTGTCTGCCCGTAAGGAGATAGTCTCATATTCCGTGCACATTTCACCTGTACTAAATCTAAGGGATGTTCTTAGAACAAGATGCCTAAGGATACCTCTTTCCATAAGCCACCGGCTTTAAGAATACTGAGGTAATAGAAACCAGAAGCAAGATACTCTGGCATCCGAAAAATCAGATACATAGAATTACTAATGCAACGACACTGCATTAAAAAATATAATAATATAGCTTGAATGAATAATGAAACTTATCACGAAATCGATAGACTGTCAGAAATATGAATACACTACTGTGCAGAGACGGACAGATATTGATTTATCAAATAATACCACAATTCTACTGTTTTCACAAGATATAACCATTCGACAAATTTTGACAAGAAACATAAAACTAAAACAAGGAGACAAGATAACAATATGGAAAAACAGGATTTTTTCTTCATCGGCACCGGAACACCAGTGCCAATGAACTTAATTATATGGATCTTTGGTGATTTCTTGTGCCAAATCGCTTGTTTTTTCAGGCAATGTATACTGGAAATTTGTAATTGCCTGTCCCTAAAAATTAAACTCATTCAAGTGGTTATGACACTTATCTATCAACAACTTAATATGTCCCCACGGAATCATAAATACTTTATTTGATACCATTTTAAATTGTTCCCCAAGTTGAGGAGCGATTGTGATATCTTTAAAAAGTTCATAAAATCTCATCATATAATGTAAGTTAGTTGGTGAAAACCCTTTTGCATTAGGGATCATAAACATGTAAATGACAACGGCAGTTATACTCATACATGAATCTGCGCGAATACCGCCCCGATCGGCGCCGCAATGGTAAGTTCCGCCCGGACCTCCCTTGCCGTCGCACTCTTATTGACCACCACCAGATGCTTCCCGCGGAAATAATCTATGAATCCCGCCGCCGGATAGACCACCAGCGACGTACCCCCGATGATCAGGGTATCCGCCCGGCTGATCGCCCGGATGCTGTTCTGAATCACATCTGAATCAAGCCCTTCTTCATAGAGCACCACGTCCGGCTTGATGCGGCCGCCGCAGCCGCACTTTGGAATCCCGTCCGAGCTCTTCACATACGCCGCGTCGTAGAACTTGCCGCACTTCTGGCAGTAATTGCGGTGAATGCTTCCATGCAGCTCCAGCACGTTCCTGCTGCCGGCCGCTTGATGAAGCCCGTCGATATTCTGGGTGATCACCGCAGATAACTTCCCCGCAGCTTCAAGCTCTGCAAGCTTCTGATGCGCCGGGTTCGGCCTTGCGTCAAGGAACATCATCTTCTCCTTGTAGAATTCATAGAAGCCTTCCGGATTCTGCATGAAGAAACTGTGGCTTACGATCTGCTCCGGCGAATAACGATATTTCTGCTGATATAACCCGTCCGCACTCCTGAAATCCGGGATATTACTCTCCGTAGATACCCCTGCTCCTCCGAAAAATACGATATCACTGCTGTCGTCAATGATCTCCTGAAGCTTCCTCACCTCTTCCTCATACATGAGATTCCCCTCCTTCTAACCAGCCGATCACTTCGTCCAGGCTGTCATACTGCGCCGTGATCCCTTCCTTCACTTCCTCAGGCACCTCGATAAGATCCGGGATATGGATGATATAACCGCCTGCAGCCTTACCTGCCTCCACCCCGGCAATACTGTCCTCAAGCACCAGGCATTCCTTAACAGGTATCCCCAGTTCTTCTGCAGCTCTAAGGAACACATCCGGATGCGGCTTGCTTCTTTCCACCATGTCTCCATAGGCAAATGCGTCAAAATATCCTCTGACCCCTGCCCTCTCAAGCATGGTATCGGCAAGTTTCCGGTCCGTGGATGTTGCCACCGCCGCCTTGATTCCCTTCTTTTGCAGATAATCCAACAGTTCCATCAGTCCCTTCTTAAAAGGAACTCCCTTCTCCCTGATATAGTCGTATTGAAGCCGGGTTCTTATCTCTCTGAACCGTTCATAATCGAAATCCGCGCCGTATCTCTCAAGAAATGCTTCCCGAATAGCCGCCGGATTCCTCCCGCGGAAACAGTACGTGAACTCCTCCGGAACATCTACTCCGAACTCCTCTCCCGTCTGTCTCCAAAAAATGGTCGACAGCTTCTCCGTGTCGAACATCAACCCGTCCATATCAAATATTACACCCTTCACCATAAGTCATGACTCCTTCTTCTTACTGTATCCGGCAAAAAAGTCCGACAATGCATCCAACGTCTTAAGCAATACCGGTACCTCCGCCTCATCCAGCTTATCGAGCACGGCCTGGGTCATCTGCCTGTGGTAATCTTCATGATGCCTGTATGCCCTGACGCCTTTGGCCGTCAGCCTCACAAACACCACTCTGCGATCCTCCTCGCTTCTGCGGCGCTCTACATACTTCTTATTCACAAGGCTGTTCATGGCAGTTGTGAGAGAACCGACTGTGATATTCAGTTTCCTGGCAATGGAAGACATATTCCTGCCGTCACCTGTGCCGACCGCCTCTATTACATGCATATCGTTGTTCGTCAGATCCCGGAATTCATCCGTAATGATCGCTTTCTCCTCAAGCTCCCAGATCTCGTTGATCAGATTCACCAGGATATTGTTGATCGTCATATATGCCTGTTCCATTCCCATTCACCTCCTTTGATCCGTTAACTCCGCTGCCGTATCACTCATCCTCTATTATACTCTTTCTGCCATCAGAGAATCAATAACTTCTTTTACGGTTTCCAGATGTTCCGCCTTATATGCATACGCCCCGCAGAATAATAAGGCATCGTCCACCTCGCCCTTCGCCGCATGGATCAGCGCGTCCGTGATACAGTATGGGATCTCGGCCGGGCTGCAGCTATGCAGGCATCTGTGGCATGGGCTGTGGGGAATCTGTTCCCCCGCCATTACTCTCCTCATGAATGGATTCATGATCGCCCGTCCCGGCATCCCAACCGGACTCTTCACAATAGCGATATCCTCTTCTCCCGCCTTAAGATACGCTTCTTTATAACGGATATCCGCGTCGCATTCCCAGGTCGTCACGAATCTGGTCGCAACCTGAACGGCATCCGCGCCAAGGGCAAATGCATGCTCTGCCTGCTGCCGGTTCTCAATACCGCCGCCAAGCGCCGCAGGAATCTTACAGTGATATTGTTCCTCATACTGTTTCACCGTATCCAGGATCCTCCTAACTTCAGCATCGTATACCGCATTGCAGTCTGCGTCGTGTTCCTCCGCCCGGTATTCCTTAAGCTGCTCCCTGGTAAATCCCAGATGTCCTCCCGCCTTTGGTCCCTCGATTACCAGCAAGTCCGGCATCCTACTATATTTCTTGCCCCAGTATCTCAAGATGACCTTGGCTGATTTCTCCGTAGATACGATGGGCGCAAGCTTCACCTCAGAATCCCCGGCAATCTTCGGAAGATCCATGGGAAGGCCTGCACCGGATATAATAATGTCCGTGCCCGCGTCGATCGCCGCCCTGACATATTCCTCGTAATGCCGCATGGCCACCATCAGGTTGAATCCTATGATCCCCTTCGGCGCAATCTCCCTTGCCTTCCTGTACTCCTTCCCGATCGCCCTTAAGTTGGCTGCCTCCGTATCCGTGTCAAAATCCGGCTCCCGGAAACCAATCTGGGCGGCAGAGATCACTCCTATGCCGCCCTCTTTCGCAACTGCTCCGGCGAGATTACCAAGGCTGATACCCACTCCCATTCCGCCCTGTATGACCGGAACACCTGCTTCTATATTTCCTATCTTCAATGGATGAACATTCATTGTCATTCTCCTGTTGTTTTAAACAATTAGCTGTTACAACCTGCGGAACCTGTCATAACGGCGCCCCGCAAGCTCCTCGCCGGACATCTGCCCGTACCGGAGCAGGAACTGCTCGATCTTACTCGCAATCGGCTGTGTGACTTCCCGCAGATTCTCCGCAGTGTATCCCGACGGTTCTGCAAATACCTGCTCAACGATCCCCATATGATAGAGATCCTCCGCTGTGAGGCGCATCACGCCTGCCGCATCCTTCGCTTTCGAGCTGTCCTTCCACAGAATACTTGCGAATCCCTCTGGGGAGAGGATGGAATAGACAGAGTTCTCCAACATCCACACCTCGTCCGCCGCAGCCATGGCAAGGGCACCCCCGCTCCCGCCTTCTCCGATGATGATAGACAGCACCGGAACCTTAAGACCGGACATCTCGTAGATATTTCTGGCGATCGCTTCTCCCTGTCCCCGTTCTTCTGCCTCAAGCCCGCAGAAAGCTCCCGGAGTATCTACAAAGCAGATCACAGGACGGCCAAACTTCTCCGCCTGCTTCATCAGACGCAGGGATTTGCGGTATCCGTCCGGAGACGGCATGCCGAAGTTGCGCTCGATATTCTCCTTGGTATTCGTCCCCTTCGCCTGGGCGATCACAGTCACCGGCATTCCCCGGAATCTTGCAATACCGCCGATGATCGCCTTGTCGTCGGCGAAATACCTGTCGCCGTGAAGTTCTATGAAGTCCGTAAATAACTCCCGGATATAATCACTTCCCACCGGGCGGTCATTCATACGCGAAAGCTGAACACGGTCCCAGGCTTCGGCAAGGCGGTTGCTGACCCTGAGTTCTCTGGGAAGGCTGCTTCCTGCAGACAGGCAGGCTTCCGAACCTTCGGCTTTATCCCCTTTCACATGCAGCATCAGAATCTGTGATAATGTCTCTTTAAGCTGCGGCCGCTCCACGATCCCGTCGATAAATCCGTGTTCCAGAAGGAATTCGGAACGTTGGAAGCCCTTGGGAAGCTTCTGCCCGATGGTCTGCTCGATCACTCTTGGACCGGCAAAACCAATCAGCGCCCTGGGTTCTGCCAGGATCACATCCCCCAGCATGGCAAAGCTTGCTGTCACACCGCCCGTGGTCGGATCCGTCAGCACACTGATATACAGAAGCCCCGCATCACTGTGACGCTTGAGCGCCGCCGAAGTCTTCGCCATCTGCATCAGAGATATGATCCCTTCCTGCATCCTGGCGCCGCCCGAACAGGCAAATAAGATCACCGGCAGCCGTTCCCTGGTCGCCCGCTCTACCGCCCTTGCGATCTTCTCTCCTACCACTTCTCCCATGCTCGCCATCAGGAATCGTCCGTCACAGACTCCCAGGACTGCTTCTGTTCCGCCGATCCGCGCCTTTCCCGTGACAATCGCTTCTGCAAGGCCGGTTTTCTCCTGCAATACGCCAAGCTTCTCTTCATATCCCTTGTAATTCAACGGATTGGGAGTCTTAAGCTCCAGATCCCATTCTTCGAAAGTACCCTCGTCCGCCACCATCTCGATACGGCGGTACGCATGTACGCGGAAATACCCTCCGCATTTCGGACAGATATAATAGTCGCTCTTCACATCCTCTGCGATGATCGCACTGCCGCATTTATTACATTTCCGCAAGAGTCCTTCCGGCACCTCCGGCCTTGCGGAATTCAACGCAATATAACCTTTTCTTCCAGACGCAAGCCTGGTCTTCTTAAACACATTATCCAGCTTCATATCATGTCACCTTTACATTCCCATTCTGTTTAACTGTACAGGGCCTTGTGAAGCGCCTCTTCATTTTCCGCAATAAATTCGATATCAATGTCTCCCGACAGGTAATCCGGACGGCCAAGGATCTCATACTGGTAATCCACGTTCGTGTCGATCCCCTCTATGATGACCTCTCCCAGCGCGCTCTGCATCTTCCGTATGGCCTCGCCGCGGTTCTTCGCCCATACGATGAGCTTCGCAACCATGGAATCATAGTACGGCGGTATGGTATAACCGCTGTAAATGGCAGAATCGATCCGTATTCCCTTGCCCCCCGGCAAATACATATCCGTGATGGTCCCAGGAGACGGTCTGAAGCCCTTGCCCGGGTTCTCGGCATTGATCCTGCACTCGATGGCATGCCCCCTGAGATGAATATCTTCCTGAGTAAATGCAAGCTTCCTTCCGGATGCGATCCGTATCTGTTCCTTTATCAGGTCGATCCCCGTCACCCACTCCGTGACCGGATGCTCCACCTGGATCCGGGTATTCATTTCCATAAAATAAAAATTACCGTTCTTCTCCAGCAGGAATTCTATGGTCCCGGCATTCTGATAGCCTGCCGCCTTCGCCGCCTTCACCGCCGCTTCCCCCATCCGCTCCCTCAGTTCATCAGACAGGGCGATGGAAGGGGATTCCTCGATCATCTTCTGGTGGTTCCGCTGGATAGAACAATCCCGTTCCCCCAGATGAACCACATTGCCATATTGATCCGCAAGGATCTGGAACTCGATGTGCCTTGGATGCTGCACAAAGTGTTCGATATACATGGTGTTATCGCCGAACGCCAGCTGCGTCTCTTTCTGGGCGGTCTGGAAACTCCGCTCGAATTCCTCCGGCGAATTGGCAATACGCATGCCCTTGCCGCCGCCGCCAAGCGCTGCCTTCACGATAACCGGGTATCCGATCTCTTCCGCTATGGCCGCGCCTGTTCCGGCATCATAGATGGGTTCCGTGCTTCCGGGGATGACCGGCACGCCCGCCGCAACCATGGTATTCCTTGCCTCCTGCTTGTTCCCAAGCTTCGCGATAACTTCGGAATCCGGTCCGATAAATGTAATATTGCACTGCTCGCACAGCTCCGCGAACCTGCTGTTCTCCGACAGAAACCCAAAACCCGGATGGATCGCGTCGGCACCCGTCACGATGGTAGCGCTGATGATACGATCCATGCTCAGGTAACTCTCCGAAGATGCCGCAGGACCGATACAGACTGCTTCATCTGCAAGCTTCGTGTGAAGCGCCTCTCTGTCGGCCTCCGAATAGACCGCCACCGTCTCGATTCCCATCTCCCTGCAGGCACGGATAATGCGCACCGCGATCTCGCCCCGATTGGCGATTAATACTTTCTTGATCATGTATACCACCTATCCAATCATAAATGTCAATTCTGCCGTGACAACCGTCTTACCTTCCACACTGGCAACCGCTTCGCCGACTCCTACCGGGCCTTTCTGTTTGATGATGCGCGTCTCAAGACGCACCTTATCTCCCGGCACGATCTTACCCTTGAATTTGCACTTATTAATGCCTCCGAAATATGCCGTCTTACCCTTATTCTCTTCTAAGCTTAAGATCGCCACCGCGCCTGTCTGCGCCAGCGCCTCCACTGTCAATACTCCAGGCATCACCGGTTCCTGCGGGAAATGTCCCGCGAAGAAATCCTCGCGATAGGTTACGCATTTGTAACCGACGGCGTATTTGCCCGGCTCATAGTCTTCAATATAGTCAAGAAGCAGGAACGGATGACGGTGGGGGATGATCTCTTTGATCTGATTAATGTCTAATTTCATGCTTAATCTCCTTCATTTGGTACCCAATCTACTTAATTCGGAACAACGGCTGTCCATACTCTACTGCCTGACCGTTCTCAACCAGTATCTCTTCTATGATCCCGTCGAATTCGCTCTCAATCTCATTCATCAGCTTCATTGCCTCCACGATCGCCAGCGTCTGCCCCTTCTTCACCGTGTCTCCCACGGCTACGAACGGCGCCGCATCCTCGGCAGGAGCAGCGTAGAATGTGCCGACTAACGGAGACTCTACAAGCTTCCCTCCTGACGGGGCACTGTCCGCCGTAACCGAAGGAACTTCCGCAGCTGCAGCAGCCACAGCCCCTTCGATACCCGCACTTATCTCCGGTGCCGCTACCACCTGTACCTGGCCCTTCTTCTTCGTCAGGTGAAGCTTCACACCATTTTCTTCGTACTTTAATCCAGTCAGTTCAGACGCGGATACCGTCTCAATCAATCTGATAAGGTTCTCAATCTCCATACTTCCATGCACCTCCTAGCCTTCGTATTTCTGAAGCAGTAATGTAGCGTTATGTCCGCCGAAGCCCAGAGAGTTGGTAAGGACATAATTGACCTCCCGTTCCACCGGTGCGCCGATAGCATAGTTCAAATCACATTCTGCGTCTGTTTCCTTCGTTCCCATGGTCTGGTGGATGAATCCGTCCTGAATCGTCTTCACGCAGGTAATGAATTCCACTCCGCCTGCCGCGCCAAGCAGATGACCAATCATGGATTTGGTCGAGTTGATGACCACACCTTTTGCCGCCTCGCCAAACGCCAGCTTGATAGCGCGTGTCTCAAACAGATCATTGTGATGAGTTCCGGTTCCATGGGCGTTGATGTAATCCACCTTCTCAGGGGAGACGCCGCCTTCTTTCATAGCGAGCTCCATCGCCTTCGCCGCGCCGCTTCCGTCCTCTGCCGGTGAAGTGATGTGATAAGCATCCCCTGTCGCACCGTATCCTGTAATCTCCGCATAGATCTTAGCGCCCCTCGCTTTCGCATGCTCAAGCTCCTCTAAGACTACCACTCCGGCGCCTTCGCCCAATACGAATCCATCCCTGTCCTTGTCAAATGGGATCGATGCACGCATAGGATCCTGGGACGCGGATAACGCCGTCAGACTGGTAAATCCAGCCACTCCGGTGGGGCAGATGCAGCTCTCTGTTCCGCCTGCCAGCATGATATCCGCATCGTCATACTGTATGGCACGCAACGCGTCTCCGATACAGTTCGTACCAGAAGCACATGCCGTTACCACATTCGTGCATTTTCCTTTAAGCCCCAACTGAATAGAGATATTGCCTGCCGCCATATTGGAGATCATCAGCGGCACCATCAACGGATTCACTCTGCCGGGTCCCTTGGTCAGGATCTTCTCATACTCACGTTCCACAACCTGCAAACTTCCGATTCCTGATCCGACGATCACACCGGCACGGAACGGGTCTTCCTTCTCCATGTCAAGACCTGCATCCTCATACGCCTCTATCGCGGCTGCCACCGCATACTGGGAGAATGGCTCCATGCGCTTTGCCGCCTTGAAATCCATATGCTCCTTCGCCGCAAAGCCCTTCACCTCTGCAGCAACTTTTACCTTATAATCTGAAGTATCAAATCTGGTGATCTCACCAATCCCTACTTTTCCTTCCTTCACGCTGCTCCAGAACTCTTCTACCGTATTCCCGATCGGTGTCACAGCACCAAGTCCGGTCACTACAACTCTTCTTTTCATATGATTCCTTATCTCCTTCTAATATCTGCAACATTTCAGACAAGCTGTTCTGTTACATCGCCATACCGCCGTCTACATGCAGCACCTGCCCGGTAATATATCCTGCGTCATCCGATGCCAGAAACGCAGCAGCAGCAGCCACCTGTTCCGGCTTCCCAAAGGTCCCAAGAGGAATCTGCACAGCCGTCGCCTCTCTTACCTTCTCAGACAGCACGCTGGTCATATCCGTCTCGATAAATCCCGGGGCAATCGCATTGACCGTAACCCCGCGGGATGCAAGCTCCCTGGCCGCCGCCTTGGTAAGCCCGATGACGCCCGCCTTCGACGCAGCATAATTGGCCTGCCCTGCATTGCCTGTCACTCCCACTACGGAGGACATATTGATGATACGTCCGCTTCTTTGCTTCAACATCTGACGGCTCGCAAACCGGATCGTGTTAAATGCTCCTTTAAGATTCGTACTGATCACCTGGTCGAACGCTTCCTCACTCATCTTCATCAGAAGCCCGTCTCTGGTTACCCCTGCATTGTTGACCAGAATATCAATGTGTCCATGCTCTCTGATCACATCCTGGATAAATGTCTCGCATTTCCCATAGTCGGACACGTCGCACTGGTATATGTCCGCGCTGCCGCCGCCCGCTTCGATCTCCTGCTTCACTTCTTCGGCTCTCTCCTTAGACCCGTTATAATTAATCACCACAACCGCGCCTAAGGAAGCCAGCTTCATCGCGACAGCTCTGCCGATCCCTCTTGACGCTCCGGTTATGACTGCTACTTTTCCATCCAACATATTCTTTGTCCCTTCCCTGTCACTGCAGCTCTTGTGCCACTTTCTCTACATCTTCCCAGACCGCGATATTATATACCTTCACATCCCGGCTGATCTTCTTCATGAATCCTGCCAGAGTCTTTCCCGGTCCGATCTCCACGAAGATATCCACGCCTTCCCGGATCATGGCTTCCATACTCTGCATCCAGCGGACCGGAGAACTTACCTGCTTCGTAAGGAGTTCCCTGGTCATCCCGATATCTTCCACTTTCTCTGCCGTCACATTCGTAACATACGGGATATCAAGAGGGTGAAGGGTCACCGTTTCAAGCTCCTTCGCAAGCTCTTCGCCTGCGGGCAGGAGAAGCGGTGAATGGAAGGGTCCGCTGACATTCAGCATCATGGCACGCTTCGCGCCTGCCGCTTTCAGCCTTTCTGCCGCTGCCTCTACCGCCGACGTCTTCCCGGTGATGACGATCTGGCCCGGACAATTGTAGTTCGCGACCGTCACATTGCCTGCCTCCTCACCATCCATCTCCTCAAGTACCTCTTCAATCTTAGAAGCTTCCATTCCCATCACCGCACACATGCCGCCTTCGCCTGCAGGCACCGTGTTCTGCATCAGGATTCCTCTCTTCCGCACCAGACGAACGGCATCCAGATCAGCCATTCCGCCTGCCGCAGCAATAGCGCTGTATTCTCCAAGGCTTAAGCCCGCCGTGATATCCGGCTTAAGTCCTCTCTCCTTTGCAACCCTTGTCATAGCAAGACAAGTCGTAACCAGCGCCGCCTGTGTATATTCAGTAAGGTCAAGCTTCTCATTCTTCTCAAAACAGAGCGCCTTCATATCAAGCCCAAGCTTCTCGCCCGCCTGGTCGAAGATCGCCCTTGCAGTCTCGCTTCTCTCATAGAAATCCGCTCCCATGCCTGCCTTCTGGGCTCCCTGCCCCGGATAAATAAATGCAGTCTTAGACATAAAATCCCGCTCCTTTTATCAACGCATCTGTTTCTCTTACCAGCTTATCGATCAGCTCCTTACAGGTCATCTTCTCCTTCACCATTCCGGCAATCTGACCTGCCATCACGCTTCCGTTCTTCACGTCGCCGTCCACGACAGCCTTGCGAAGCCCGCCAAGCGTAAGCTGCTCCAGCTCTTCGAAACCTGCTCCTTTATTTTCCAATTCAATGTATTTCTTCGTCATATCATTGCGAAGGGCGCGGACCGGATGTCCTGTGGTTCTTCCCGTTACTCTCGAATCAATATCCTTCGCGCTGATGATCCTGTCCTTATAGTTCTCATGAACCTGTGACTCCTCTGTCACAACGAAATGAGTACCCATCTGTACTCCCTTCGCGCCCAGCATAAATGCCGCCGCGATTCCTCTTCCGTCTGCGATGCCGCCTGCCGCGATCACCGGTATCTTCACCGCATCCGCGATCTGCGGAACCAGCACCATGGTCGTATTCTCTCCGATATGCCCTCCGGCTTCACAGCCTTCCGCGACTACCGCATCCGCGCCGCAGCGCTCCATACGCTTCGCCAACGCGACAGAAGCAACCACAGGAATCACCTTCACGCCTGCTTCCTTCCACATCTTCATGTATTTCTCAGGATTCCCCGCACCGGTAGTCACCACTCTGACCCCTTCCTCGGCGACGATCTCCGCCACCTCGTCTGCGTAAGGGCTCATCAGCATGATATTGACTCCAAACGGCCGGTCTGTTAACTTCTTCGCTTCCTGAATCTGCTCTCTTACCCACTCGGCAGGAGCGCTTGCGGCTCCGATAAGCCCAAGTCCCCCCGCGTTCGACACGGCTGACGCCAAATGGTATTCTGCAACCCAGGCCATACCGCCCTGGATGATCGGATATTCAATTCCTAATAAACTGGTTACTTCTGTCTGCATTCTACTAACCCACCTTACTCTTTATGTTCGTTGATATAATTGATGACATCTCCGACCGTTGCGATCTGTTCCAGATCTTCCGTCGGGATCTCAATCTCATACTCGTCTTCCAGCGCCATCACCATCTCAAACAGATCTAATGAATCTGCTCCCAGGTCGTCCTTGAAGGAAGACCCTTCTGTAATCTGTGCACTGTCAACTCCCAAATTCTCTGATACGATTTCCTTGATTCTCTCTAACATGATTCATTCTCCTTTGATTTTGTATTCTTGTTTATATATAAACTGACGAGCCTGCTTCAAATACAATCTGCCGCATCTTTGCTTCGGCCCGCAGTTTACAGCCCTATACTATCTCCACTCTATGACCGCCGCTCCCCAGGTAAGCCCTGCTCCAAAGCCTGCCAGCACAAGCTTCTGTCCCGCAGCAAGCCTGCCCTCCCGGTTCATCTCATCGAGCAGGATCGGAATACTCGCAGAAGAAGTATTGCCATACTCCTGCAGATTCATGGGAAACTTCTCCATCGGTTCATTCAGGCGCTTCGCTACAGCCTCTACAATCCTCTTATTCGCCTGATGCAGGATATAGTAAGTGATCTCATCCGTATCAAGCTGATTCAGCTTCAGCACCTCTGTAATCACCTCCGGCACCCTCTTCACGGCAAACTTGAACACTGCCTGGCCGTCCATCTGCATGTAATACGATTCATCCAGCAGCGCCTCCGGCCGAATCTCTCCGGTCAGCCCGTTATGATCGTGCCGGCTCTTACAGCTTAACGCCTCTCCCCTGCTCCCGTCAGAATGGGTCACCGGAAGATACGCTCTCTTCTCCGGATCTGCGGCCCTAAGCACCGCCGCCCCCGCTCCGTCTCCGAACAGGATACAGGTTCCTCGATCCTTCCAGTTCGTCAGATTCGACAGGCTCTCGCTGCCGATCACCAACGCCGTCCGATAGACGCCCTGGCTTAAGTAAGCCAGCGCCGTATTATAGGCAAGGACGAATCCTGTACACGCCGCGCTTAAGTCGAAGCAGGTTGCATGCAGCGCGCCGATCTCCTTCTGAACCTCGCACGCCGCGCAGGGAAGGATCACATCAGAAGAAATGGTCGATACCAGGATCAGATCCACCTCTTCCGGCGGTATGCCTGCATCCGCAAGCGCCCTTCCCGCCGCCTCTGCCGCCATGGAAACCGTCGTCTCATCCTTCGCGATGTGCCTTCTTGCGACCCCGGTCCTCTCCCGGATCCATTCATCGCTGGTCTCCACCAGCCGGGCAATATCATTATTATCCATTGTATATGACGGTATGTATGAACCCGTCCCGCATATTGTCGCTGTCATATGAATTCCTCTGATTTGTTTTGAATTTAAATTATTTTGATGTTCAAAGTATATCCCATAATATTTTGTTTGTCAAGTATTTTGATAATCAAAATATATGCAGATAAATATGTTTTTTCAATATATATAAATTGACATTATATATTATATGAAATATAATATACTTGACCGCTAACAGAAAAGGAGAATCAATAAAGATGATATTTCCGATAAACGCACCGATGTTTGATCTGCTGGTCTTGTCAGTCACGGCCAAAGAAGACGCCTACGGCTACCAGCTAAGCCAGATCATCAAGAAGGTTTCCAATACGAAGGACTCCGCTCTCTATCCGGTTCTCAAGCGCCTGCAGGAGCAAGGCTTCCTGACCGTCTACGATCAGTCCTACCAGGGACGGAACCGCCGATACTACCGGATCACCGAAGCCGGGCGGCAGCACTTCCGGATGCTGTCAGAGGAGTGGGACAGCTACAGGAATACCGTAGACCAGATTGTTAAGACAGGAGGAATGGCAAATGAACAGGAATGAATATATGCATCATCTGGAATACAGGCTCAGACGTCTTCCCCGCGAAGAGTATGAGAAAGCATTTTCTTATTTTACAGAATATTTCGAAGAAGCAGGGCCGGAAAATGAAGCCCAGGCAATCGAAGATCTTGGCCCTCCCGAGATGGCAGCCGATCAGATCATCCGGGATTTTGCGATAGAGAATGCCAGCGAACCGGTTAAAAATGTAAAACGCAGCATATCGGCGCTGTGGGTTGGAGTCCTGGCGGTCTTCGCAGCCCCCATCGGCGTACCCCTCGCGCTGATGCTCGGCGTACTGGCCGTGATGCTGGTACTGGTCGTCCTGATGCTGGTATTCTGCATATTCATGCTGACCATCGCGGTGGCCGTAGCCGCCGTTCCCTGTATTATCGTCGGGATCTGGCTGCTGTTCACCTCGTTCGCGGACGGAGCTGCCACGCTGGGGGCCGGTCTTATCAGCCTGGGTATCGGAATATTGCTGACTATGGGAAGCGTCCGCTTAGGGAAGGGCGCACTGCATATGACGGCCCGCCTATTCGGCAGAGCCGCGGTTCAAAAAGGAGGAAAAGGACATGCGAAGTAAAAGACTGTGGATCACCGTATCATTAATCTGCGTGATCCTTGGAACCGCCCTTCTGACGGCAGGACGGATGATGGGCGGAAGGGCAGGCTTCTATATCGACAATAACGGAATTCACACGTCCGGCAGCACAAAGGCTCCAAACCCGGAGCCCGCCAGAGGCGCCCGGACACTGGATGCATTCAACCGGATCGATGTCGACATTGATTACGCCGATGTGGAAGTGGCCGTCTCTGACAAATTTGCAATCGAATATTGTATTATGGGAACATACGGAGACCCGGTCTGCGAAGTGAGGAACGGAACTCTGACCTTTAAAGAGGCGGAAACGCTGCAGATCTATAATGTTGGTTTCTTTGACGGAAACTTCGGCATCATGACGGGCGAACCCAGATATTACGTAAGAATAGAGATTCCCGAGGATACGGCTCTTCGGCAGGCCACATTCGACATTGAGAGCGGGAATCTTGATATTGCCGCCCTGCACGCGGATAAGCTGAATATCCAGAATGAATACGGGGACGTCTGCCTGGATCAGTTTACCGGTGAGAAGCTGGATATCCTGATGGAGAGCGGGGATCTGATCTGCGATTCCATGAGCGCAGTACATGCCAGTATCGAGAACGAATACGGGAATATTCAGATCTCGGAAGCGGACGGGAATCGTCTGACGATGCAGATGGATTCCTGTGACTGCAAGATCGACCGGGCTGATTTCGTCAATATAGAGATGTCGGACTCCTACGGCGACGTGCGGCTGGGTCTTCCGGGCGACATCAAGACCTACGGTTTCGATCTAAGCGCAGAATACGGAGAGATCCGTGTCGGGAATAAAAACCGCGGGCGCGGGGATGATTGGGATGAGGTGACGTACTCGGCGGACGGTAACGGGAGAAATTCGGTGACGGTCTCCTGTGAGAGCGGGAATATTGATGTCAAATCGGTGAAATAACAATACGCCTCTGCGTCAAATGTACCTCTGCAAGCCAACGTTCTACACTCCGCTTCGGACCTTGCCAAACAAGCGCCGCAGCGGATAAGCTTGGAGACGTGCATCTGACGCAGATAATGAATTCAGAATTCACTGTTAATTACGCAATGCTATTGCTAACACTTCTCTGCGATATCATAAAGCAGCCGCCTGGTATCCTCCCAGCCGATACACGGATCGGTGATCGACTGTCCGTACACCAGATTCTCCGTGATCTCCTGCCTGCCTTCTACCAGATAGCTCTCTATCATGACGCCTTTCACCAGCTTCTTAAGCTCCGGATTATAATTCCTGCTGTGCATCACTTCACTTACGATACGAATCTGCTCCTTGTACTGCTTACTGGAATTCGAGTGGTTCACATCCACGATCACCGCCGGATTCTTCAGATCCCATTTCTCGTACATCTCCGCAAGACGCGCAAGATCTTCATAGTGATAGTTGGGGATATTCTTCCCATACTTGTCCACACCGCCCCTTAAGATCGTATGCGCCAGTTCATTTCCGCTGGTCTTCACATCACATCCGCGGTAAATAAATCTGTGAGGGTGCTGTGCCGCCGTGACGGAATTCAGCATAACCGACAGATCTCCGCTGGTCGGGTTCTTCATCCCCACCGGGATGTCCATACCGCTTGCCGTAAGCCGATGCTGCTGGTTCTCCACAGACCTTGCCCCTATGGCCTCATAAGACAGCACGTCATCCAGATAGCTGCGGTTCTCCGGATACAGCATCTCGTCCGCCGTAGACAGGCCGGTCTCCTCCATCACGCGGATATGCATCTTGCGGATCGCGATGATCCCCGCCAGAAGATCCGGTTCCTTCTCCGGATCCGGCTGGTGCAGCATCCCCTTGTAGCCGTCCCCGGTCGTCCTTGGCTTGTTGGTGTAGACTCTTGGTAACACCATCAGACGGTCTGATACCTGATCCGCCACTTCCTGAAGCCGCCTCACATATTCGCACACGGACTCTTCGTTGTCCGCTGAACACGGTCCGACCAGGACAATGAATCTGTCACTCTTTCCTGTAAATATATCCCTGATCTCTCTGTCTCTCTTCTGCTTTATCTCCCTGATCCTGTCCGAAACCGGACACTGCGCTTTCAATACCTCCGGCAGCGGCAGCTCATGATTAATCTTCATTGACATCGCATTTCCTCCATCCTAAACTTCCATCATATAAACTTCTATTATCATAATCTTTCATTCTTCTCCTGTCAACGTTGTAAGAAATATAAAATTATGTTAAAATATCAACAGAAACTACATTTACAGAGAGGGGAAATGATTGTGGAAGATCATACATTACCAGAGACACAGACACAAAACAATCTGAAACTTGCAGATTACCTACAGCCACCAGCCGGCGGCCGCGAAAATCTTGGCGAAGAGATCCCCGTAGAAGTCTACAGGCTGCTGGAATATTCCCTTCGCGAAGAACTGACCGAAGAATTCGGGCGCCAGGACCAGATCCGCATCTTTCGGAACGCAGGTTACAGGGCCGGGCAGTATTTTGCAAAGCATCATCTGAATCTGTCCGTACCGTTTCCGGAATTTGCCGCCCAGCTTCAACAACAGCTGGAACGCTTCAAGATAGGTGTTCTCCGCATTGAACAGATAAATGAAGATACAGGAAAGATCATTCTCACTGTCTCAGAAGACGCCGACTGCTCCGGTCTCCCAACACTTGGAGAAACTGTGTGCAATTATGACGAAGGCTTTATATCCGGAATCCTGACCGCTTATACCGGCAATCCCTACACCGCAGTCGAAATCGACTGCTGGGCGACCGGAGACCGCGTATGCCGATTCCAGGCTGAGATAAAAGATTCCTACCATGTACAGGAATTAAGCGAACCTCCTTGTGATTCCAAACAAGAGCTCCAATCCCTTCAAGGGGAAATCGACGAGCTGATCGCATATACCGCAGAACTATCCAAGGGGAATCTGTCCGTAGAATTCCCAAGCAAGAACAATTTCCTGTGCGAGAACCTTAAGAACCTGCATGCAAACCTGAATCACCTAACCTGGCAGGCTCAGCAGGTAGCCAAGGGAGATTATTCCCAGAAGGTAGTGTATCTGGGTGATTTCTCCGAAGCATTTAATGAGATGACCAAGCAGCTAAAAGAGCGTGAAGAACGCCTGCGCGGGGAAGCGCAGAAAGCGCAGAACCATGCGGAGATGATCGAGGGCTACAATGAGCTTATGGTTGAGATGCTGAGCAAACGTAAGGAATGGCTTCTTGTGGTGGATACGAATACGAAGGAAATCCTCTACTGCAACAAGAAGAAGCAGGGCGGCTCTGTGGATGCTAGCTTCTGTATGACCTGCAAGAAACGGCTTCCATTCCAGCACGAGATCTTGAAATGGAACAGCAACGAGCAATATAAGGTATGGGAGATGGACGGCGACGCCGACACCCATTATCGTATCACCTCCTTCCCAATTGAATGGAAAGAGCATGATTCTTATGTACATATCATCATTGATATCACGGACGAGAAACGGGCCGCACACAATCTCGCCAGCAAAGCATACCACGACCCGGGAACCGGAATCAAGAACCGGCTGTTCTTTGAAGAATACATGGAGATGGTTCTCCGCGAAGAGCAGGATACTACCCTCTGCTATCTTGACCTGGACGGCCTGAAATATGTAAACGATACCTTCGGGCATCTGGAGGGCGATATCTATATCCAGAATTTTGTAGAGCTGATCAAGGCGAACTTCCGAAGTGAGGATACATTTGCAAGAATCGGCGGAGACGAATTCTGCCTTGTGCTGAGCGGCAGCATCAAAGAGCTCATAGAACTCAAGATGGCGGAAATATTGAAGGACTTCCAGACCGGAGGATATGCCGATTACCAGTGCAGCTTCAGTTACGGCATCGTCGGTATAGACGGCGCCAGCAATGAGTTGACCTATGACGATATCCTCCACAAAGCGGACGAGATCATGTATGAGTGCAAACGCCGGAACAAGGAAAAATATCCGGAACTGGTCAGGTAAATGCCGGCGGAGGATTAGTGTAGTATTACTTCTCCTTCGCTGATCAGATAATTCAAGAATGCCTCGCAGCCTTCCAGGATATCGTCGTATGTTCGGTCAAAATTACCGGTAAACCATGGATCGGCGATATCCCTTGGCTCGGCAATAAAATCCAGAAGCCTGTAGACCTTGTGCTTTGGGTCGGAACCTATGATCCGGTCGATGTTGCGGATATTCCGGTATTCCATGCCCAGGAGGTAATCGTATTCCTTGTAATCCTTCTTCTTAAGCTGAACGGCATATTTGCCTTTGGTGCTGATGCCGCAGGCTTTTAATTTGTTCGTTGTCCCGTAATGGACAGGATTGCCAAGCTCTTCGCTGCTAGTGGCAGCGGAGGCGATGTGGAACTGGCCGGAGAGGCCTCTTTTCTGTACCATGTCGCGGAATACGAATTCTGCCATGGGGGAACGGCAGATGTTGCCATGACAGATAAATAGGATTTTTATCATTTTTCCATAACTCCTTAAATGTTCTGTATTTCTTCTCAAATGCTTAATAAATCGTTTCATACTTTCTCATATTTGTCCCTGCAAAATTGGTAAATACGTTGGTAAAGTAAGCGGCTTTACCAATGGGCTTTTTTAAGATTGCGCCACTCGATGCAGTTCCACGGATAGAGTGAATGGAACTATATCCTCTGCCGTCCACCTGCTGAAGCTTAA